>CANQCG010000049.1 GCA_947589645.1 uncultured Clostridia bacterium | reverse complement strand
GCTGTTGAATGCGGTTACTGGCAGTTATACAGATATAATCCTGTTGATGAAAGCTTCTCACTGGATTCTAAAGAACCTACAGGCGACTTCAAGGCATTTATTAAGAGTGAAGTTCGTTATGCATCTCTTGCTAAGGCATTCCCGGAGGTTGCAGAAGAATTGTTCGATAAGTGTGAAGAAGACGCTAAGAGAAGACTTGACGGTTATAAGAAACTGGCAGGCAAATAATATTGTCTTTTATAACGAGGGCTGTTGCAAAACAGCCCTCATACTTTATAGGTGTAAAGCTGATAATATGGGAGTTGAACTGATTGATAGAGAAGGTTATAAATAAAATTGAAAATAATGAAAATATATTTGTAAAAGTAAATGAAGATGTTATAAATAAAATAAATATTGAAAATTTACCCGAGTCTTTTAAAAAATATCTGACAAATTGTTCCGTGGAAACATTTTATGAATATGAAACCGAAAATATATTGATCCGCTTTAATAACATAAATGATATTATAACCGAAAATACAGACAGCTATTTTTTGGATAAGGGCTTTTTTATATTTGCCGATAACAGTATTTGCGATATATATCTTCTGGATATAAGTAAACAAGGTAATGGAAAAGTCTATTTGAGTTCAAGGGATATACTTGATAATGGTTAAGAGATATCTTTTTTTACGGATAAAATAATTACAATACCCTTCAATTATGAAAATATCAAAAAAATGTCGATCAAGTTGGCAGATAATTTTGACGAATTTCTCTTTAATATATTTACCGAAAAAAATATGAGTTATGATGTTTCGGAGTATGTTATAAAAAGATATACGGGCGGAGGGAATCTATTTTGACAATTAATGAATATCTTATCGCTGTTACAGAAAATGCCGACTATATAAAATTAACTGAAAGTGATGATTTTTACAATATAGTTGATTTCGGCAATACAGATATAGACTGTGGACTGATAAAGAAAATAACGGAAGAATTTAACATAGATGGAAGCATTATCGGATATTAAGGACATAAAATCCTCAAAGGAAATAAGAGAAAATGCAAGAAATACACTAAAGATAAAGAAGATGTTTGGACAATAGGGAGAAATATTATTGTGATAATAAAAAACACAGAAAAAATTTTTAACAACGACATATATTTTTTTGAAACAGTCGCCGATAAAATAGTATTAAACGATAATTATTGCGGAATTATTGTTTGCGATAATAATTTGGAAATTGAAGCCAAAATTTTTATATGGGATAGAAAAAATAATTATGAAATCGATATAGACAACGAAGAAATATTAAAATCGGATGAAAATATTAACAACTCAAAGTATGTACATATATACAATTGGTTTTTAGATAATATGTCCGAAAAATTTGATATAATAAACGGAAATATATCCGATGATTTAATTTTGTTTAACAATTCTACTAATAGTATAAACATTATAAGTTTTAAAAATAATAATGTAGATATTACAGAAAAAACTATTCCTTCTTTTGATATTAAATATCACGGTGTAGTGTACCGTGATGATGTTTTTATAGCTTTTTCGGAAGATGAATTTATTGTTTTGTCAGCAGGTGTTTCGGAAACTATACATAAAAGCAATGGCAATTTATACTATAACAAGTTAAGATTAATGAATTCAGATAATAAACAATATGTTTTCTTGTTAATTTCAAGTAAGGAAAATCAATTTTTTTCGGAAATAATTAAATATACAATTAGTTAAGGAATGTTGATTTTATGCCGAAATTATTTAACAAAAAAATATTATGATTGGATCGGTATCAAAACCGTTGATTTATTTGAAATGAGGAAACTTTGATAAAGAAAAGCTGTACATAATATACAACTTTACATTGAAGCACTTATATTTAAAAAGAAAGTGAATTTAATAATATGAAAAATTGTATTAAAAATTGTATTAAAAATGGTACTTTTATATAGAATATTTGTAAAAATATAGGGAACTCGGATATTATGTCAGGGCTCTTTTTTGCCCGTAGAATAAATTTTTAATGCAGTAATAAAAAAACAGCTTAACAAAATGTATAATTTTGTTAAGTTAGCAAATGTGAAAAATATAAGTGAATAAGCACTATCCAAAGATTTTTTATTTTTCAGGTTTATTATACACTAAAATGCAAATAATGTCAATAACCCTTTATTTGTGCATATTTAAAAACTATATTACTTAACAAAATTATACAAAATGTTAATAAAAAGTGTATGATGATAAAGGGGGAATAAAAATGAAAAAAGTAGAAAACAACGATATATACGGAGAGACCATAGGTGGGCTTGAACATCTGAGCGGACTTCCTTTGGCGGAAGGAACGCCTTGTTCAATAAGATACGGTGAAGACAGTCTGACCATTGAAGGGGGCGGAAGTTCCTTTACATTAAATTACAGCAGCATAACGGATATGGATACAAAGACAAAGGAGGATGTGGAAAGGCAGTATGTATCTTCTGCCGGAGGGGCTGTTGCAGGTGCGCTTTTGTTCGGACCTATAGGGGCTTATATGGGCGGTCGTACAAAAGAAAAAAAGAGAAAGAAGATATCTAATTTTTTTGTTATTACATATAAAAGAAATGAGGAAATAAAAAGCATACTTTTCAGTGTTCAGCCTATTGCCCTCATG
>CANQCG010000048.1 GCA_947589645.1 uncultured Clostridia bacterium | reverse complement strand
TTGAGGCTCTGCTTATAACATAGCCTTTTAGGCGTTATAAGTAAAATACCCCCGGCTAAGCCGGGGGATTTTTATTTTAAAAAATAAATGATAAGGAGGGAATGCTAGAATTTAATTCTAGCAAAAGAACGATATGAATTATTTAGAAGAATACCAAAGATGGCTTGAAAGCGATGAGTTTGATGAAGAAACAAAAAAAGAGTTGGAGTCAATTAAAGGTGACGAAAAAGAAATTGAAGACAGATTTTATAAAGAGTTAGAATTTGGAACAGCTGGGTTAAGAGGAATTATAGGTGCTGGAACAAATAGAATGAATAAATATACTGTTGGAAAGGCAACACAAGGGTTAGCAAATTATATTTTGGAGCAGGGTACGCAAGGAAAAGGTGTTGTAATTAGTTATGATTCAAGAAAAATGTCACCTGAATTTAGTCTTCAAACTGCATTAATATTAAATGCAAATGGAATTAAAACATATTTATTTGAAGCTCTTAGACCTGTTCCAGAATTATCTTTTGCAGTAAGAAACTTACATTGTACAGCAGGTATAATGATTACAGCAAGTCATAATCCGCCAAAGTATAACGGATACAAAGTTTACTGGGATGATGGAGCCCAAATTATATCTCCAAGAGATAAAGATATAATTGCTAAAGTTAGAGCAATTACAGATTTTAAACAAATTAAAACAATAAATAAAGAAGAAGCAATTCAAAAAGGTTTATTTAATACGGTTGGTAAAGAAATAGATGATGCTTATATTAATACATTGAAAAATGCCGTTTTAAACCCAGACTCTATACAAAGACAAGGACAAGCACTAAAAATTGTATATACACCACTACATGGCACTGGAAATACAATTGCAGAAAGATTACTTACAGAGTTAGGCTTTAAAAATATTTATGTTGTACCAGAACAAAAAGATCCAGATGGAAATTTTCCAACGGTAGATTACCCAAACCCTGAAGACAAAAAGGCATTTAAGCTTGCATTAGAATTAGCTAAAAAGGTTGATGCTGATGTGGTATTAGCTACAGATCCAGATGCAGATAGATTAGGTGTATTTTCTAAGGACGAAAAAACTGGAGAATATATGTCATACACAGGTAATATGTCTGCATTACTAATTGCTGAATATAGAATTTCGCAAATGCAAGTAAAAAATATATTACCAAGCAACGGAATGTTTATAACAACAGTAGTTTCATCTGATTTAGCAAAAGCTATTGCTAAAAATTATGGACTAGAAGTATTTGAAGTATTAACAGGCTTTAAAAACATTGGAGCCGTAATGAGAAAAGCCGAAGAAAATAAAGACAAAACTTATGTATTTGGATTTGAGGAAAGCTATGGTTGTTTAATTGGAGATTATGCGCGTGATAAAGATGGAATTGCAGCAGTTATGTCTCTATGTGAAGCAGCAGCATATTACAAAGAAAAGGGTTTAACTTTGTGGGAGCAAATGAATAACATATATGAAAAATATGGCTACTATAAAGAGGATCAAGTATCAATTGTATTAGAAGGAGCAGAGGGTGCAGAAAAAATTAAACAGATGATGGCAAACATAAGAAAAAAGCAAATTGAACAAATTGGTAAATATAAAGTTTTAACATTTAAAGATATTGAAAGAGATTACGAAAAAGATATGATAACAGGAGAAGAAAAAACTATAGGTTTACCTAAATCAAATGTGTTATATTATGCCTTAGAAAATGATTCTTGGTGCTGTGTAAGACCATCTGGAACTGAGCCTAAAATAAAATTATATATGGGAGTAAAAGGAGCAGATGATGTTTCTGCGAAAGCAGAATTACAAGAATTAAAAGTGGCAATGGAAAATTTAGTTAGAAATGCATAAAAATGTATATTATAAAAAAATGGGAAAGTAGATAAATTAATTTTTATCTACTTTCCATTCTTTTATATTTCTTTGAATTGCTCCAAATAAATTAGCCCTAATCATAGGAATATTTTTTTGCCAAGTAATAATTTGATCTTTCATACTTTCTCTTTTAGATTTTCCATCCATAGGGCAAACTTTATCCATAACAGTTATACTAGATTTTTTTATAAATCTTCTAATATTTTTTTCAGAGGTTAATACTAAAGGTCTAATTAAAGTTATTTTTGTTCTATCCATAAAACTAACTGGTGCGAAGGTATTAATAGTTCCAGTATATAATAAGTTAAGCAAAAAGGTTTCTAATACATCATCTTGATTATGACCTAATGCAATTTTATTACAACCTTCTCTAATAGCAATGCTATTAATAGCTCCTCTACGCAAGTTAGCACACAAAGAACAAGGATTTTGTTCTTTTCTTATATCAAAGACAATTTCTTTAGCATTATTGCATTCTATAAAAAGAGGCACATCTACTTTTTGACAAGTATTTTTTAATAAAGCTTCATCAAAATGTTCAAATCCTGGGTTAATGCTTATTGCAATTAATTCAAAATGTTTTGGATAAAAACGCTGAAGAGCTTTAAGGGCATAAAGCAAAGTAATAGAGTCTTTGCCACCTGAAAGGCAAACAGCAATTTTATCTCCTTCTTCAATCATATTATATTCTTCTATAGCTTTTCTAAGAGGGCTTAATATTTGTTGCATTTTTTACTCCTTAATAAAAATTATTATTATTATACAACAAAAAAACTGAAAAATCTAGTATATAGCTTCGTATACATTTATTTTGAAATGATTTTATAGGTTTAAAATAGATATGTCACACATAAATAGAAAATAAAATATTGAAAGAGAACGACTCATATGATATTGTTT
>CANQCG010000047.1 GCA_947589645.1 uncultured Clostridia bacterium | reverse complement strand
CAAAAAGGAGGATTTTTTCTACTCATAGCTAAAAGCCTTTAGAACCCCCTGTAAAACAGGGGGTTTTCGTTACACAAAAAAATGCAATGTTTATAAAATAAGCATTGCATTTTTTATGTAGATTGACTTCTATTGTTCAATCGAAAATGACATACATAATCTAGTGAGACAAAAACAGTCTAGCAAATTTTATCAATATAATTAAAAAAATGCATAGATTTTGCATATAAGTAGCCAAATTTGTAAATTTGTGGTATAATAATAGTGTTAGTAAAAAAAATGTTTTTATGAATTATTGGAGGTTTTTATGGGTATAGATAAAAAACAAGTAGATGATTTCGAAAAAAAATATAAAGATACACTTTTTAGTAGAATAGACGAAATACGTTTAAATGAATTTCAGGTAATAGACCAAATAGCGACAAATGCAACAAATATAGGTCAGTTAAATGTAGACATTCCTAATACTAGTACAACTTTAAATAATAAATTAGTTGAATTATCACATATATTCAAAAAAGCAGGTCTATCAATGTATGTTAAAGAATTTGAAGATTATGATTTAGTTAGTTCATCTTTTTTAGGGGTGGCTATTATTAATGATTTAATAGATAAATTGTCAGAATCAAGTAATAAATTAGATGAATATGCTAAAACAATTAACGATATATCTGATGATATAGAAGAAGAATTATTATCGCTACAAAATGAAAGTCCAAAAAGGAGTTTCTTTGCAAGAATAAAATCAATATTTGTTCATAGAGAAGAACCTATTTATTATTATGTATCACTAACAGATGAAGAACAAGATATTTTAGATGGTTATTTGCAAAAATATAAAGATGTAGATTCAGAAATATGGAACTACAATTTAGAAGATAATTTAGTCCAATCATTAGTTAAGGAAATTACTAGTCCACAAGAAATTGACGAACTTGATTTTCCACATAAATATAGTGCTTCAGTAGTTCCTGAATTATTAAAAGAAAGTGTTCTACCTGATTTACAAGCATTAGGTTTAGAACATTTAGTGCCTAAGTTACAAGAAGCTCTTATTGAAGAATATAAGAAAGATTTGCCTGATCCTACAGTTTATCAAGTACCAGAGGAAGATATGTACTTATATGTTCCAGATTTTTCTCCAGAAGCAACTAAAAAACATGAAATTACAGAGGAGCAATTACAAAATATATTACAACTAGTTCAAGATTCTGTAGATAGTAGCGAAAAAACATTAAAAAGTATAAAAGAAGATAAAGCTTCAGGTGGACTTGATTTAGAAAGTTTTGAAGCCATTGATTTAAACGTGTCAGCTCCTCAAAGAAAAGATGCTACACAAGTTATAAGTTCAGAACTTTCAAATGAAAAGAAACAATCAAATGAACAAGTGAAGGAACAATCAAATGACAAAGAAACATCAGATAAACCTTTTGAAAAAGATGGAAGATTATAATAGATTAATTTATTGGAGGCAAAATAAATGACCACTGAATATAAAAATGCGCTAGCAGAGGTAGATTATATTTTAGGTATAACTTCTAAAGAATTATTAAAAAAAATACCCAAGCCTTTTTTAGATTTTATAAAAGAGCAAAAAGCAGATAATTATCAATTTACTTTAAATGAGGAATTACCATTAACTAAGCAACATTTAAAAGCAGAAACAAAAGCAATTCTTTCGCTTATTTACCGTAATTTTCTTTGTTCACCAGAACAAAGCAGAAAGAGCAAAATTGATGATATAATTGAATTAAAAAAGCAACAATTGGAATTGGATGAAATGTATAATTATGAAAATCTTTTTAAAAAGAATAAAAAAATTTAAGTAAAGCTAAAATACTACTATTTATAAAAATAGTAGTATTTTTAGTTTTATTCATCTACTAAGCTTCCCGCATATTTTTCTAAAAATACTGGGGTTTTGATGCAGACGATTGGGCGAAACGAGTTACCAGATTTTCCCACCCCATATTCACTTACCTTCGTACCATCTTCTGCAGGCCACACGTTCATGCATCCATCCACACTCGATACAGACGCTAACCAATAAGTTTCTTGAGCATCATATATTCCTCTGTTAAACTTAGAATCGAAATCGCTCATGCCAGCAGTAGTATATCCAAAACCGTATCCCGGCCATGCATATATAGTTTTTCTTCCATCATTTGCCTTTTTTCCAGCTTCATTATACGATTCTACAAATAATTCAAAACTTGGTGAACTTATGGCAAATATGCTATCTTCATTTTTATATTTTGCCCACTTATCTGGATCTGTTAAATATCCTAATGCTTTTATACTAGAATTTGTATTTTCTACCGTAAAGCCTCCTAGCTTTTTAGTAAGCGGATTTAAACCTTGTCCAATTTCGCTCACATCTGCTCCTGTTTTATCTCCATAACCTTCTTTTGTATATAATTCTTCTAGTATTACACCTGCTTTAATTGTATTATCTGATATTAAATATGTATAAGCTTTGTTTTGATAAAATAGCCTCCATGCCCCTGCCTCTTCTTGTGCTGCTGTATCTGATGCTGTATAGCCATTTACTTTTTGTCCATATTTTTCTCCGTTTATTGCTTCTCCTAAGTAATTGCTTTCTAATGTTGCTTCATATTTTTCCTCGAATACTGGAGTTTTGATGCAGATTATTGGACGCACATGTTGGTATTTCAAATTGTCGAAATATGAGGGCTGGCTCCCAAAGCGACCAACTACCTGATCCACGTTTAGCATTGAACCTTGTTCTCGAGGCGAAGCTATCCACCAGTAACCACTCATTGTCTTCCTATAAATCCCATAGTTTTGACTCGTTAGAAAAAT
>CANQCG010000046.1 GCA_947589645.1 uncultured Clostridia bacterium | reverse complement strand
AATCGAGGGCTTAATTTAAATAAAATAATCTTAGAATCCTAAAAAATATTTCATCTATGTATTTTTCAGTGTACTTATACACTTATATAATTTTCTGGTGACGATTACTATTTGGGTAATACCTGTTCCCATTCCGAACACAGAAGTCAAGCCAAATAGTGCCGAAAATACTTGCGAGTTACCTTGCTGGGAAGATAGGTGTTGCCAGTTTTTTTATGTTTATCTTCTGATACAAATTAATGTATCAGTTTTTTTGTTTTGTGGGAAAGTAATTATTCAAAATGAAATAAAAAGTGTACAAAAACCAAATAATATGCTATAATTTCAATGTAAAATAAAAATATAGGAGAGAAAAAATGTCAAAAACGATATGGAAACCAGGTACATTTATATATCCAATACCAGCAGTTATGGTATCATGTGGTACTATGGAAAAATCAAATATAATAACAATTGCATGGACAGGAATAATAAATACAAACCCTGCAATGGTCTATATATCAGTAAGACCAACTAGATATTCTTATAATATAATAAAAGAGCAAGGAGAATTTGCAATAAATCTTACTAATAAAGATTTGGTATATGCAACTGACTGGTGTGGAGTTCAAACAGGTGCTAAAGTAGACAAATTCAAAGAAATGCATTTGACAAAAGAAAAAGGAAAATTTGTTAATTGTCCACTTATAAAAGAAAGTCCAGTATCTATTGAATGTAAAGTTAAAGAAATAAAAGAACTTGGAAGCCATAACATGATAATAGCAGAGGTTTTGAGTATTGATGCAGATGAAAAATATATTGATGAAAAAGGAGCTTTTGATATTTCAAAATGTGATTTAATAGCATATTCTAATGGTAAATACTACTCATTAGGAAAGAAATTAGGCAAGTTTGGTTTTTCTGTTCAAAAAAAGAAAAAAACAAAGAAAAAATAGCTGATAAATATTGACATAAGAGGCAAAAAGTGATAAAATAGGTGAGCATGTGTACTTAGAACATATGCTCACATCGTTTTATAAGGTTAAAAAATCGGAGGTGTTAACAAATGGCAGCTAAAGGACCAAGAGAAAATATAATATTAGAATGTACAGAATGTAAAAGAAGAAATTACATGACATCAAAAAATAAAAGAAATAACACAGATAGATTAGAAATAGTTAAATATTGCAAATTCTGCAAAAAACGTACAACACACAAAGAAACAAAATAATTAAAAGCTGTTTAAGGAGGAAGAAATATGGCTAAAAAAGAAGAAAAGGCAGTTAAAGAAAAAAAGAAAGAAAACAAAGTTAAAAAACATTTCTTTAAAGATTTCAAAGCAGAACTAAAAAAAGTAACATGGCCAACCCCAAAGCAATTAATTAACAATACTGTTGCAGTAATTGTTATAGTAGTTATAATAGGTGCAATAGTTTTTGTACTAGATGCAATATTTGAAGCTATGAATAAATATGGAATAACAAAATTACAAAATTATGTTGTAGAGCAATTCGGAGAAGACGAAGAAGAAAATAATGACCAAGAAAATTCAGATGACGCAAGTCAATCAGAAGATTCTAATACAGATGCTGAAAACAGTTCAGAAAATGGCGATTCAGATGGCAATACTACAACAGATAATCAAGATAGCACAGATTCTAATCAATAATAGAGGGGGTTAGAAATATGTCTCAAAAAGATTACGATATGACAGCAAGATGGTATGTAGTACATACATACTCAGGATATGAAAACAAAGTAAAAACAGACCTTGAAAAAACAGTTAAAAATCGTGATTTAGAAGAATATTTCTTCGATATAGTTGTTCCAATGGAGGAACAAATAGAAATCAAAGAAGGAAAAAGAAAAGCAAACTTGAAAAAGGTTTTTCCAGGTTATGTTTTAATAAAAATGATAGTAACTGAAGAAACATGGTACATCGTAAGAAATACAAGAGGAGTTACAGGCTTCGTAGGTTCAGGAACAGATCCTATACCTCTAACAGATGAGGAAATAAGAAATATGGGATTTGAAGAAGTGCCAGTTAATGTTGATTATGAAGTTAACGATTCAGTTCAAATTCTAAATGGAGCATTTAAAGACTTCATTGGAACAGTAAAAGAAATAAACAAAGAAAAACATAAAGTTAAAGTTTTAGTATCAATGTTTGGAAGAGAAACTCCAGTTGAACTAGAATTTTCACAAGTTCAAAAAGCAGATTAATATGCCTAATAAATTGAAAGGAAGGAATTAAGATGGCAGAGAAGGAAGTTGTAAAACAAATTAAATTACAAATCGAAGCTGGAAAAGCAACGCCAGCTCCACCAGTAGGACCAGCATTAGGTTCAAGTGGTGTAAATATTATGCAATTCGTAAAAGAATTCAATGATAGAACAGCAAAAGAAGCTGGAATGATTATACCAGTAGTTATATCAGTATATAACGATAAATCTTTTGATTTTGTAACTAAAGTTCCACCAGTAGCTGTATTAATTAAAAAAGCTATAAAAATAGAAAAAGGTTCTGGAAAACCAAATAAAGACAAAGTTGCTAAAATAACTAAAGAGCAAGTTAAAGCAATAGCAGAACAAAAAATGCCAGACTTAAATGCAGCATCTTTAGAAACAGCAATGAGTATGGTAGCCGGAACAGCTCGTTCTATGGGTGTAGTAGTTGTTGATTAATTTTTTAAAAATTAATATAAATTTATTATTGGGAGAAGTTTAAAACTTCGTTATGACCAAAGGAGGAAAAAATGAAAAAAATGTCAAAAAATTACGCAGAATGCGTAAAGCTAGTTGAAAAAGACAAAATGTATGATGCAAAAGAAGCATTAGAAATTATCGAAAAAATGCCAAAAGCAAAATTCGATGAAACAGTAGAATTACATGTAAGATTAGGTGTAGATTCTAAACATGCAGACCAACAAGTTAGAGGTACAGTAGTATTACCTCATGGTACTGGTAAAACACAAAAAGTTTTAGTATTTGCAAAAGGACCAAAGGCTGAAGAAGCTGAAAAAGCTGGAGCAGATTATGTTGGAGCAGAAGAATTAATACCAAAAATTCAAAATGATAACTGGTTTGATTATGATGTTGTAGTAGCTACTCCAGATATGATGGGTGTAGTAGGAAGATTAGGTAAAGTATTAGGACCAAAAGGATTAATGCCAAACCCTAAATCAGGAACAGTTACAATGGATGTAACAAAAGC
>CANQCG010000045.1 GCA_947589645.1 uncultured Clostridia bacterium | reverse complement strand
GGAAGTACTATTGTTTTTCTCATGGTTGTTTGTGTTACTTCTGCTTTTGTTCCATCTATTTCTGCTGTAAGGCTTACGTTTTTTGCTGATTCTTTAAATACTTTTTCTATATTGTCTGTTGTTATTTCTGCTATTATATCTACTGAGACTTCTGTTCCTGTTAAGTCAAATTCTACTTCTGCAACTGCTGTTGCTCCTGGAGCAATTTTTCCTTCTTTTACATTTTTGTTTTTTTGTAACTTAAATATTAGATTATCTATTTTTGTTTTTTCTCCTGTGTTGTCACCTTTAAGCCTTACTGACCACTTTGCTACTGATGTTTTTGCATCTCCTGTAAAAGTACTTACATATCTTGCATATGTGCCTAATATAAAGTGCAATAATGGCATTAATAATACTAATAGTATTACTATTATTACTAACTTTTTTATTACATTTTTCATTGTTTTCAACTTTTTTCATCTCCTGTCTTATATATGTCTGCTTTAAAATATTGCAACGCAAAAAAGACTACTTAGCAATGCGTTTTTTAGAAATGCTAAAAAACATATTGCTAAATAGCCTTATGTGTTTTGGTTTTTTTATTTTATTATTAACGGTTATCTGTGTGTGTGTGTGTGTGTGTGTGTGTACAGCGCCAAGGGTTATAGCGTTTGTCATTTGTTTTGTCTCCTTTGGTATATTAATTATATACTACAATGTTATTTTTAGTATTTGTGTCAAAATTCTACATATTACTACATATTTATTATACTCTTATTAATACAAATTTCAATTAACGTTGTGTTAAGTTTTTGTTACATTTATGTTACACCTTTATAATGATAATAGTAAATATTTTTACCATTGCACTTTAAATAATGTATACTAATATTTCGTTATAATGTAATTATATGGCTTAAGTAAACACATAATAAAAGATTGCCACATTGTCTAACAATTTGGGTTCACTTCATTTTTTTATGTGGCAATCTTTTTTTATTTTGTTTCTAATAACCAATCTATTATATTTTTATGAATAACTCCATCTCTTGAAAAATTTGCTTTGTCCAATGAAAGAACATATTTAGGATAATTGTCTTCTACTTCTTTAAAAACTCCAAACTCTCTATTTTGAACTTCATTGCTTTCTAATAAATATGTTACTTGAAAATATAATTTTTCTTCAGTTGTTGTTGCAATAAAATCTATTTCTCCATTTTTTGTTTTTCCTATATATACATCATATCCTCTTTCTAACAACTCGTTATATACAACATTTTCAATTGCAAAGCTTTTGTTTATTTCAAAATTATTATTTTTTATTTGGGCTATTCCTAAATCTGTCATATAATATTTATTTAAAGTTTTTAGAATTGCTTTTCCATGAATATCATATCTATATATTTTTTTTATCATTAATGCCTTACATAATGCATCTAAATACATATATAAAGTTTCTGTTGATATAGATTTTCCCTCATTTTTTAAAAAGTTTATTATGTTTTCTGCTGAAAATTGTCTTCCGGTAGTATCTACAATATATTGTAATAATAAATCAAATAGAACGGTGTCTTTTAAGCCTAGCCTTTCAACTACATCTCTTAATATAATTGAGTCAAATACACTGTGTAAGTAGTCTTTTATGTTGCTTTCGTCTGTAAATTGTGTTCTATTAGGTAGCCCTCCCCATTTAACAAAATCCCAAAAAGTTTTTTCTGATTTGGCTGGCTTTTTAGTTAGTTCTACAAATTCTTTATAACTTAATGGATATATGTTAAATAATACATATCTTCCAGATAGAACGGTTGATAATTCATTTGATAATAATTTACTGTTAGATCCAGTTATAAAAATACTTATATTGTCTATAGAAGCTCTTAAAGAATTTATTACATCTTCAAATTTTTCTACTTTTTGTATTTCATCTAAAAAGACATAATATTTTTTACTATCTACTATTTTTTCCTTAATATATGCATTTAATTTTTTATAATTTTGTAGTTCCTCAAATTCAATAAATTCAAAATTTACATATATAATGTGCTTTTCATCTATATTTTTTTCTTTTAATTCATCCATTATTTGTTTTAATATTACAGATTTTCCACATCTTCTTATTCCAACTAGTATTTTGACAAGGTCACTATCGTAAAAGCCTCTTATTCTTGATAAATACATCTCTCTTTTTAACATTTTCATCACCTATATTAATTATAATGTGATTATTTATATTTGTCAAGTTATTTCGTAAATAAGAAATAACTTATTCCATTTTAAAATATATTTTTATTATGAGAAATGATTTGCTATATTATTCGTCTGCTAAAGTTTTTTCGTATTTTTCTTGGAATACTGAGGTTTTTATGCAGACTATTGGTCGAATACACTCTCGTCTTGTTGCAGTGTGATAACAACTTACCCTTGAACCTTTCCCATCTGTTCCATGGTAAATTTCACAAACCATATCCCCTTCCCCTTCATTAACACCAGCAGGTGAAGCTAACCACCAAAGGTCCCAGTCACCAGGGCGGTCACAATCATATATATTATGGCAATTATATTCTGTGGTTGTCTTAGCCCATCCCCAAGAATATCCACCATTTAATATTTTTAGCCATATAGTATTCCTTCCATCGTTTACTTTTTTTCCGTTTTCGTTAAATGATTTTGCAAATAACTCTAGTGTTGGACTTCCTATTGCAAATATGCTATCTTCATTTTTATATTTAGTCCATTGTGCTGGGTCTGTTATGTATGCTACTGCTTTTATATTTTCATTTGTATTATTAGATGTAAAGGCTCCTGCCTCTTTAAGCATTGGATTCAATAGCTGTCCTATATCACTTACATCTGCTCCTGTTTTATTTCCATAACCTGCATTTGTATATAAATCTTTTAATGTATCATTTGGCAAAATTTGATTGTCTGATATTAAATATGTATAAGCTTTGTTTTGGTAAAATAATCTCCATGCTCCTGCTGCTTTTTGTGCTGCTGTGTCTGATGCTGTATAACCATTTACTTTTTGCCCATATTTTTCTGCATTTATAGCTTCTCCTATATAGTAATTGCTTTCTAGTGTTGCTTCGTACTTTTGCTCAAATACTGGGGTTTTGATGCAGATGATTGGGCGCACCTGCGTATTAGCATAAGTAGAATAAACGTCTCTATTTGGATCAAAACAACCTAATTCTTCTCTAACAGAATACACGCCATCCCCATATGTGTCATCCCAAGGTGATGCCAGCCACCAGTATGAACTTGCAGTACTTTTTCTATAAATTCCATTATTATACTCTGTCTTAAAAGTATCTTCAGCAACCCAATGGCCCTCCCATGTATATCCATTATTTGTTGCATTAATAATAATTTTTTTATTTCTATTTTCTTTAATAGAAGTTGCATTAAATGATTCTATAAATAATTGTAAAGTTGGTCCTCCTATTGCAAATATTGCATCTGGTCCTTTATATTTTTCCCATTGTGCTGGGTCTGTTAGGTATCCTACTGCTTTTATATTTAAATTCTTGT
>CANQCG010000044.1 GCA_947589645.1 uncultured Clostridia bacterium | reverse complement strand
AAAGCAGACATATATAAGACAGGAGATGAAAAAAGTTGAAAACAATGAAAAATGTAATAAAAAAGTTAGTAATAATATTAATACTATTAGTATTATTAATGCCATTATTGCACTTTATATTAGGCACATATGCAAGATATGTAAGCACATTCACAGGAGATGCAAAAACATCAGTAGCAAAATGGTCAGTAAGGCTTAAAGGTGATGACACAGGAGAAAAAACAAAAATAGATAATCTAATATTTAAGTTACAAAAGAATAAAAATGTAAAAGAAGGAAAAATTGCTCCAGGGGCAACAGCAGTTGCAGAGGTAGAATTTGACTTAACAGGAACAGAAGTATCAGTAGATATAATAGCAGAAATAACAACAGACAATATAGAAGAAGTATTTAAAGAATCAGCTAAAAATGTAAGCCTTACAGCAGAAATAGATGGAACAAAAGCAGAAGTAACACAAACAACCATGAGAAAAACAATAGTACTTCCAAATAATAAAGCATTCACAGCAGAAAACGGAACAAGGAAGCTTACATTAACATTAAAATGGAATAATACAGATGAAAGCCTTAATGAGATAGATACACAAATAGGACAAGCAGGAGAAACGCTTGTAATACCAGTAAAATTAACAATACAACAACACATAGGAAGTTACATGGAAAATGCAATAAACGCAGATAAATATGGAGAAGAAGTTATAGGCTATGAATGCACTGAGGCAGACGCACAAGCGGAAGCAGGAGCTTGGAGGCTATTCTATCAAAATGCAGATTATACATATTTAATATCAGACAATATAATAGACAAACGTGATACATTACAAAATTTATATACAAAAGCAGGATGGGATGCAAAAACAGGAGCAGATGTAAGTGATATAGGACAAGGTTTAAACTCAATGTTTAAAGATGCAGGAGGTTTTACATCAAGCAATACAAATAGAAATATAAAAGCAGTAGGTTATTTAACAGACCCAGCACAATGGGAAAAATATAAAGGACCAGATGCAATATTTGCAATAGGAGGTCCAACAATAGAGTTGTTTGTAGAATCATTTAATGCAGCAGGAAATAAAACAGGGGATGGAAGACCAATAATTTCATTAACTATCGAGACATCAACTCGGATATAATGGGCTACGTACTGATTTAAAAACGGAATATAACTACGGAATATATTTACAGGGTGACGAAAAAGCTCCTTATGGTTGGTGGTTGGCTTCGCCTACAAAAATAGATTCACAATATTCGTGTCTGATGGATGTTTACAAAACTGGAAAACGTTTGAATAACTCCGATCCATTTATGCAGTATTGGTATCGTCCAATCGTCTGCATCAAAACCCCAGTATTTGAGGAAAAGTATGAAGCAACATTAGAGAGTAATTATTATATAGGAGAAGCAATAAATGCAGAAAAATATGGTCAAAAAGTAAATGGCTATACATCGCAAGACACAGCAACACAAGAAGAAGCAGGAGCATGGAGGCTATTTTACCAAAACAAAGCTTATACATATTTAATATCAGATAAAGGAATTAGAAAACCAGGTGATAAGTCATTACAAAGTTTATATACAGAAGCAGGTTATGATACAAAGAATGGAGCCGACGTAAGCATTATTGGACAGGGTTTGAATCCAATGTTTAAAGAAAAAGGAGGATTCACATCAGACAATACAAATTTAAATATAAAAGCAACTGCATATTTAACAGACCCAGAGCAATGGACACAATATAAAGGACCAGATGCGACATTTGCAATAGGAGGACCATCAGAGGAATTAATTATAAAATCATTTAATGCAACCTCTGCTAGAGAGAACAGAGGAGTTGAGCTTGAAGCATCGATATACAGTGAACGCGGATATTGGTGGAATTATCAACTAGAAAATTATTTTAAAACAGAGTACAATATAACATGGGAGATAGCAATGCATGGTGGGTTAGTTCACCTGGAGGAATAAAGACAGAAGATTCCCTTGTTACTGTGTGGAATGGGAGAGAGGACTTCGCTTTTACTGAAATTTCAACATGGCGTTATTTCCGTCCAATAATCTGCATCAAAACCCCAGTATTCCAAAACAAATACGAATCAACATTAGTTGACGAATAAATTAAAAATACTAAAATAATATAACCAAGCAAACCCATAGTGTTAAATTTTAAGCTATGGGTTTACTTAAGCCATATAATTACATTATAACGAAATATTAGTATACGTTATTTAAAGTGCAATGGTAAAAATATTTACTATTATCATTATAAAGGTGTAACATAAATGTAACAAAAACTTAACACAACATTAATTGAAAATTGTAGTAATAAGAGTATAATAAATATGTAGTAATATGTAGAAATTTGACGAAAATACTATAAATTACATAGTAGTATATAATGCATATAACAAAAGGAGAGTAAACCAATGACAAACGCTGTAACCCTTGGCGCTGTATACACACACACACACACAGATAATCGTTAATAATAAAATAAAAAACCAAAAACACATAAGGCTATTTAGCAATATGTTTTTTAGCATTTCTAAAAAACATACTGCTAAGTAGTCTTTTTTGCATTGATATAAACTAGATTGAAAGGAGAGAGAAATTTATTATGGAGAAAGTAAAAAAGACAGTAATAAAATTTTCAGTAGGAAGACTAATATTAATGATAATAGAAATAGCAATAGTATTATCATTAGGAGTAAGTGGAGTAACATATAGTAGATATGTATTAAATAAAGGTTTTAGTGCAAAAGGAACATCAGCAGCATTCTATTTTGAAGCAGAAGTAACACCTAGTAGTGCAGAATATATAAAAGGAAAAGATTCAAGCATACCAATAGAAATATTAATAAAAAACTACGAAGGAACAAACTTTAATAAATATGAAACAAAATACGAAATAACATACGAAAGTAGCAAATTTACATTAGAAGGAGAAACTACAGGAAGTATAGAAAGTGCAAAAACAGATAAAAACATAGAGTTACAGTTAAAACCAACCGATGAAGACCAGTTAATAATAGGAACAACAGAAACGATAGAGTTAAAAATAAACTCAACAGAGCCATATGCAAAAGAAATAACAAAACAAATAGAAATAACAATACAAGATGAGTTTAAAGACTTAAAAATAGGAGAAGCAATAAATGCAGATAAATATGGAGACGAAGTTATAGGGTATGAGTGTAGCGACCCAGAAGCACAAGAAGAGGCAGGATGTTGGAGACTATTTTATCAAAATGATGAATATACATATTTAATATCAGATAATTCAATTGCTTTGAATGATACAATAGAAAACTTATATACATCAGCAGGATGGGGAGATAAAACAGGAGCAAATGTAAATGGTATTGGACAAAATTTAAACCCAATGCTAAAAGATGCCGGAGGGTTTACATCAGATAATACTAATTATAATATAAAAGCAACAGGCTACCTAACAGACCCAACACAATGGTCAAAATACAAAGGACCAGATGCGATATTTGCAATAGGAGGACCATCAATAGAGTTATTTGTAAATTCATTTAATCTAATGGCTAGTAAAGAAAATTTAGGAATAACTATTACAGTTAGTGCAACACCAAAAGGATATCTAGCGGATAAATATGAATGGGAAAGTAGAATTTTTGACCCAAAATATTCTCATGGAATTTATGGAAAATACACAGTGTTAACTTCGCCTCCTGAAAATTGTGCTACTAATATATATAATATATTTCCACCAAGATATTTATATCGAAATAATTTAACAAATGATACTGCAAATAAAGGGTTTTGCATCCGACCAATAGTCTGCATCAAAACCCCAGTATTCAAAGAAAAGTACGAAGAAACATTAGAGAGCAATTACATAGGACTTACATCCGGACAAAATTCGTGAAAACGAGGATATAAGCCCAAAACAGAAATAAAAAATCCGACTAGTAAGTCAAAAAAACGCAAAAAAATATATTTTTGCGTTTTTTTTTGACAAAATAAGCATAATTAAGAAAGGATATTGAATATCCCAAAAAATATGTAAAAAGATTAAACATCAT
>CANQCG010000043.1 GCA_947589645.1 uncultured Clostridia bacterium | reverse complement strand
ATAACATTATTTAATACTTTTGAAAATTTATATATAACTGCAGGATGGGGAGATAAAACAGGTGCGCATGTAAATAGCATTGGACAAAATCTAAACCCAATGTTAAAAGAAGCAGGAGGTTTTACAGTAGAAAATACAAGTGCTAACATAAAAACAGTAGGGTACTTTACAGATTTCAAACAATGGACCAAATATAAAAATGAAGATAGCATATTCGCAATAGGCGGACCATCAATAGAGTTATTTGTAAAATCATTTAATGCAAGCAGTAATTATGAGGATAATAGACCAGTACTTGTAGTTGGCGCAGCTTCAAGTGGATACACGGAGAGGACTGTAGGGCAATACACTCTTAAAGTAGAATACAATCATGGAATATATAGAAAATCAACGACAGCTCCGTATTTTTTGTGGTTGTGTTCTCCGACAGGGGGTTCCGACGATACACAATTATGGGAAGTTGACGATAAGAACGGACACTTGGGTTTTGGGATAATTTATAATGCCCAAACTTCTAGTGGCGAGTGTGGCACTCGCCCAATAGTCTGCATCAAAACTTCAGTATTCAAAGAGAAGTACGAAGAAACATTAGAAAGCAATTACATAGGAAAAGCTATAAATGCTGATAAATATGGGAAAAAAGTTTTAGGCTATGAATGCACAGATGAAGCAGCGCAAACGGAAGCAGGGGCATGGAGACTATTTTATCAAAATGCAGCTTATACATACTTAATATCAGACAATATAATTCCTTTAAATGATACGCTATACAATTTATATACATCAGTAGGATGGGGAGCAAAAACAGGTGCAGATGTAAGTGAAGTAGGGCAAGGCTTAAGCCCAATGTTAAAAGAAGCAGGAGGCTACTTTGAATCAAGCAATACAAATGAAAATATAAAAGCAGTAGGATATTTAACAGACCCAGAGCAATGGACAAAATACAAAGGACCAGATGCGACATTTGCAATAGGAAGTCCAACAATAGAGTTATTTATAGAGTCATTTAATGCAGCAGGAAAAGTAGCTCAAGATGGCAGAGAAGAGATTACCATATCAATTGGTACATATGGATACGGATCAGGTAGTGGAGGAAATCTAGGTATTTTAAAGACGAGTCAAAACTATGGAATTTATAATAAGTCAAAGAGTGATAACTGGTGGATAGCTTCGCCTTGTTCTTTTGGTGAAAATCAGGTGACTGTAATAGACGAGAACAATGAGCATTTTGGAGACACCTATGCAAATAATGGAGAAATGAAATTTCAAAAAGTTCGTACAATCGTCTGCATCAAAACCCCAATATTCAAAGAAAAATACGAAGAAACATTAGAATACAACTACATAGGAGAAGCCATAAATGCAGAAAAATATGGTCAAAAAGTAAATGGCTATCAATCAGAAGACGCAACAGCACAAGAGGCAGCAGGAGCGTGGAGACTATTTTATCAAAATGCAGATTGTACATATTTAATATCAGACAATAAAATTAATTATTTAAGTAGTACACTAGAGAGTTGGTATACAACTGCAGGATGGGGAGATAAAACAGGAGCAGATGTAAGTAACATAGGACAAAGCTTAAGCCCAATGCTTAAAGATGCAGGAGGTTTTACATCAAGCAATGAAAATAAAAATATAAAAGGAGTAGGTTACTTAACAGACCCAACACAATGGGAGAAATATAAAGGACCAGATGCAATATTTGCAATAGGAAGCCCAACATTAGAGTTATTTGTAGAATCATATAATGCAAGTGCTCAAAAAAACAATAAGAAGGAGAAGCTGACAGAGCCTAGAGTGTCAAATACAGGTTATAAAAATATCTATGATAGTAAAGTGTTAAATTATGAGTTTAATCACGGAATATACGTGCAGTATGAAGAGGACAACTGGTGGATTGCTTCGCCTATCGACACCAGCGGCACCGGAGTGTGGTATGTAGAGGAAAAATGGAGAACGTTCTACAGCGGAAGCGTCTTAAGCAAGCTTGCGACTCGCCCCTTAGTTTGTATCCCAACATCTATCTTCCAACAAAAATATGCATCAAGTCTAGTAGATGAGTAGAAAATTAGATGTAAATTATCAAGCAAAAGCTTAAATAAGTAAAAACACGCTTGTAGGTCAACCCTAAAACAGTGGGAAGATACTTTTATAGGCACTAATAAAAGGGAACATTAATAACCTTCTAAAATTAGTAATATCATAAAGATATGAAAATTTTAGAAGGTATTTTTATGCTTGGTATAAAACTAGAATATAGCAACACTTTTTAGAAAAAGTTGTTATATTAGCAACACACATTGGTCTATTAAAATTATAATGATTTTAAGATAGATATTCTTGACATAAAATCAAATTAGTGCGATAATACTAAGGAATTTTAAAGAAAAGTAGGAATAAAAATGGATGTACAAAATATAAAAAATATAATAGAAGCAATTTGCTTTGCAGCAGGAAGAATAGTAACAGTAGAAGAGCTAATGCTTACACTTGAAATTCCTAAAGACGATCTAGAAAAAATTATAGATAGTATGAGGCAAGATTATCAAAACAGAGGAATAGAGCTTATAAAAGTAGAAGATGGCTATGAGTTATGCTCTAAAAAAGAGTACTACGATTATATATTTCCAATAATAGACAAAAGGGCAAAACCAAGACTATCAGGTGCATCTTTAGAGGTTTTAGCAATTACTGCTTATAACCCAAGAATAACAAGAGCAGAAATTGAAGCAATAAGAGGAGTAAACAGTGATGCATCTATATATAAATTATTAGAATATGATTTAATTGAAGAAGCAGGAAAAATAGATGCCCCTGGAAAGCCAATGTCTTATAAAACAACAAATGAATTTCTAAAAATGTTTGGCTATGATTCTTTAAAAAATTTACCAGATTTGCCGAAATATAAAATGGACGAAAACAAGCAGATTGTTATTGATGAATTAATTGAAGAGGTAGAGCAAAACAATGCAGAAAATGATATGAATGAAAAAAGTGAAAAACAAAGCCAAGAAGCTTAAATTTAGTAAGTTAGGAGAAAATATATGAAATTATCAAAAACAGGAATGGGAAACACAAAATTAAACAACCTAGATGAAATGTATCCAGGCCAAAGTATATTATTACAAACAGGCCAAATTATTCAATATGGAGCAGGTCTATTTGGTTACAATAATATACCATTATTAGTAAAAAGAAATTTAGAAAAAATCATACAAGAAACTTTGAACAAATATGATTGTATTGAGGTTTCATTACCAATATTACAGCCAGAAAAATTATGGAAAGATTCAGGAAGATATGAGCACTATGTAAATGATGGTACTATGCTTGTAGTAGAATCGAATAAGGGAAACTTTTGCTTAGCACCAACAGCAGAAGAAGCAATGATGGCATTTGCAAGAGAAAAATTAAAATCTTATAAAAATTTACCAGCAACTTATTATCAAATAGGAGAAAAGGTAAGAAACGAAATTAGAACAAGGGGCTATTTGCTAAGAGGTAAACAATTTCCAATGTTAGATGGCTATAGTTTTGATCAAGACGAAAATGGAATGATACAATCTTATAAAAATGTAAGAAATGCTTTTATAGAAATATTTGAAAAAACCGAATTGCAAATAATTCCAATAGTAGCAAATAATGGAGCTATGGGAGGCAAAAGGTCAGAAGAGTTTATGCTAATATCTAGTCAAGGCGAAGATACAATACTTTGGGACGATAATAAAAACATTGGCTTAAATACAGAAGTTTTAGAAAAAGAAAATTATAAACAATATCTAAAAGAAGAATATGGTATAGAAGACATTTCAAACTTAAGAGAAATCAGAACTATGGAGTTAGCACATATATTCCAATTAGGAACAAAATATTCAGAAACTATGCAAGGCAATTTCATAGATCAAGATGGAAAACAAGCCTTATATTATATGGGATGTTATGGCATAGGGGTAAGCAGAACAGTTGCAGCAATTTATGAGCAAAACATATTAAAAGACAAAGATGGAAATTATTGCGGTTTTGCATTACCAAAAAGTTTAGCACCATATAAATTACAAATAATACCAAAAGTAGAAAATGAAGAAAAATTTAATTTTGCTATGAATTTATACGATACACTTTATAAAGAGGGTATAGAAGTTATAATTGATGATAGAGAGCAAGTAACAATAGGAGCAAAAATAAAAGATAGCAAAATACTTGGCACTCCATATATAACTGTTATTGGAGATAGACAAGAAGGAGAAATGCTAGAAATCGAAGATGTAAAAACAGGAGAAACAAAAACTGTTACAATAGAAGAATTAATTAAAATTTTAAAATAATTAGTCATTAAAGAACAAAGGAGAGATAAAAAATGAAAAAAGCATTAAAAATAATAGGTATCATTTTATTAATTATATTAATATTATTAATAGCAATAATTTCAGCAGGTTATATATATATACATCAAAAAGTATCAAAGATGAATAAAGTCGAAATAAAACCAGAAGAATTAGGAATTTCAGAACAAGTAGAAGAGCATTTGGCTAGTTATAGAAACATAGCTATTTATGGCATAGATAGTCATGGTGTTAATTATGGAACTGGAGATAGAAGCGACTGTATTATTGTAGCAAGCTTAAATAATGACACAGGTGAAATAAAACTAGTATCAGTTTATAGAGATACATATGCAGATATTGAAGGTCATGGCTTAGATAAAATAAATCATGCTTATCAATTTGGCTCAGCTCAACTTGCTTTAAATACTCTAAATAAAAACTTGGATTTAAACATAAAAGAGTTTGTAGCAGTAGATTTTGAAGCAGTATCAGAAGCAGTAGATGAATTAGGTGGAGTTGAAATAGAAATACAAAATGACGAATTAAAATATATAAATGGGTATATTAGAGATGTTTCTAAAATTACAGGTAAACAAGCCGATGAAATTACAAAAGCAGGTAAACAACTTTTAAATGGAGTTCAAGCAGTTGCATATTCAAGAATTAGATACACAACAGGCTGGGATTATAAAAGAACAGAAAGAATGAGAACTGTAATTATAGCAATGTTACAAAAATTACAAACTAAAAATATAGTTGAGATAAATACTTTTATAGATAACTTATTACCATTAGTTTATACAAATATAACAACCAATGACATATTATCATTATTACCTAATGTCGCTAAATATAAGGTAACAACAAGCTTAGGATGGCCTTATAGAACAAGAGAGACTCAAGAAGGTCATTATTATGGTGTCCCAATAACTTTGGAGAGCAATGTTGTACAATTACACAAAGAGGCTTTTGGAGAAGAAGATTACGTCGTATCTGATACAGTAAAAGAAATAAGCGAAAGAATTATAAAAAAATGGGGCTGGGAAGAATAATGTATTATACTTATATGTTAAGATGTAAAGATGATGCAATATACACAGGCATGACAAATGACTTAGCTTAATACTTTGTAAATTTGCAAACACGAGCCAAATAAAAATCCCCCGGCTTAGCCGGGGGTATTTTACTTATAACGCCTAAAAGGCTATGTTATAAGCAGAGCCTCAA
>CANQCG010000042.1 GCA_947589645.1 uncultured Clostridia bacterium | reverse complement strand
CTTAAAGCCTTGTACATACTGATATAGTCAATGTACAAGGCTTTTTACCATTTTTTTACTGTCAAAGTCAGGTTATATTATACCTCCGTAGAATTTGCAAGGTTTTTTAACTCTTTTTTGCGTTATTTTTTACTAATTTTTAAATGTTATAATTTTTATAAAATGCTTGATAATACTATCAATTAAGCTTATGCGCTAACTCTAATTCTTCTTTAGATAAATCAAAATTTTTTCCATTGTTTTTTATCAAATTATGTAGGGTTTCTATAGTTCTAGCTTTTTTTATTGTTTCTTCTATTGGTATCACTTCTTTTAGTTTTTCTTCAATTTTTACATATTGCTCCTGCATTCCTTCAAAATCTTTATTGCTGTAACATTTGGTCCATTTCTGTGAATAATCTGCTATTTTTTCTAAGTTCTTTTCTTGATTTCTAAGCTCTTTTTCTATACTACTACTAACATTATTTAATATTGAATTTTTTCCTGCTTTTATCAAAGATTCTGTATTTTTGTTTATTATACCAATATTTTTTGCCTGCTTTGCTGCTAAATCTATAACATCTGAAATAGTATCAATTACTCCTCCTTTTTCTACTGCTTTTTGAATTTGAGAAATATTTTCAAATTTTCCTGTTACTATTCCCACTGCACTTTTTCCTATATTTAAAGCATTATCAATAGCTGTTTTAATACCATCTTTTAAGCCATTTTGCATTAGAGCATCTTTTACTTCTATAACTTCCTCCTCTATTAAATCAGGTAATACATATCTTAGGCCTATATCAATTGCATTATTGATTACCTTTCCAATAGTTGAATTTATAAATTTATTTTGCTTGCTTTCTAAATTTAAATCATTTGAAATTTCATTTTGTATTTGCATTAATTTCTCCTTTTAAAATTTTACCTAATTTTATTTTAAATTTTTTTCAATTATATTTTTTTCCATTTCATCTGCCTCAATTTTTGTTAGAATTTTATTTTCTCCAACAAACATTAAACATTCCCCTCTTTTTAGTGACTTTATCTCAACTTTTTCCTTTTCAGATAAATTCATAAAATCACTTAGTACTTTAATGTTTTCTTCTTCAAGAGAAAAAAATGTTTTTATGCTAGAATTATTGAGTATACTTTTCCCATAAGCTCCTCCTTCTAAGCTGAAAATATCTGATATATCTTGAGTAATTGCAACACTACTTCCGCCATATTTTCTTATGGTCTTAAATATTTTATAAATGAATTTTGCAACATCTTTATTAGATGTAACACCTATTAATCTCCATATCTCATCTAAATATATGGCTTTTTTAATATTTCTATTTTTCTTAATCTTGTCCCAAAATAATTCGGTAAACAAATACATCCCAAATTTTAAATTTTCTTCACCTAAATCATATACATCTGCTACAATTAAATCATTTTCTAATGAAATATTAGTATAATTGTTTAAAAATTTTAGAGATCCCTTAACAAATGGAATTAATTTTGTTTTAAATTTCATAGTTCTTGGGTCTTTTTCAAAGGCATAATATAAATCTTCTAAAATTGGCATATCTCTGCTTCTTTTAAAATTACCATCTTCTTTTATCAAACTTTTATCATTAAAATTAATACCTTTATTTCTATATACTTCAATTAATTTTTCTTCTATAATTGCCTTTTCTTCTTCGTCTATATTTCCAAAAATTAAATTAAAAAATCCTATTAGTTTAGAAATTTTAGTAGCTAAATAACCTTCTTCGTTTTCCTCAATGCTTTCTTCTCTAATATCAAAAACATTAATATAATGATTT
Organism: uncultured Clostridia bacterium; assembly: GCA_947589645.1. Lineage (GTDB taxonomy): Bacteria > Bacillota > Clostridia > TANB77 > CAG-508 > CAG-269. Next base: position 3,819 of record CANQCG010000042.1, on the reverse strand, counting down.
GAAGTTGGACCAAGTTTTATAATTGTACCTCCAAAGTTTTCCGTCAAAACATTATATTCTCTTTCTGGATCAATTACATATTGTTCTAGACCTAAAAGCTTTCCTCTTAATATCAATAATTTTGTATAAAAAGATTTGCCTGCGCCACTTGTTCCAAAAATACACATATTTGCATTTTTATATTTATCAGTATCATATCTATCTATAAAAACTAATGAATTATTATAAATATTAGTTCCAATAAATATTCCATTTTCATCACATACAGAAGATGAAATAAAAGGATAAGTTGAAACAAGCCCGCTTGTTAATACATTTCTTCTTGCTGCTCCTTTTAATGCAGATTCATTTTGCATAATTGGTAAAGTAGATAAAAAGAGTTGCTCTTGCCTAAAATTTGCTCGTCTTGTTTGCATACCTTTTGCCTGTGCGAGACCTTCTATTTTTTCTAATAAATATTTTAATTCTTTTTCATTTTCTGCACATACACTTAAATAGATATATAAAAAAAATAATTCTTCATTATTTAATTGCATTTCTTTTCTAATATATTTTGCATCATTATATGTAAAAGCTGCTACATCAATATCTTGCCTATTAGCATTTCCACTTTTTAAATCGGCTCCTACATTTCCAATATGATAAGTTAAATCATTTATTGTTTTATATGTATTTTGTTTTTCATAAAAAATAGAAATATTTATATTACTATTATTTTCGATTAAATTTTTTAATAAAAGGTCCGTTTGTTCTCTATAATAATTTACAATAATTATTCCTCCAAAAAATGATTTATCAATTTCAATAAAATTTGGATTATTTAAATTTATATAAGATGGTAAAATAAAATCTGTATTTTTAAAAATTCCATCATAAAAATTTATTTTTTTATTTTTTTTATTTAATATTTTATTTTTTATTAATTTTATTTTTTCTTCAAAATATTTTTTTATTTTTTTCACTTCCTATTTTTATTAATTTTTATTTTTAATAATAAATATTTAAAATTTTAAAATTAAATATTTATAAAAATATTTTTTATTTATTTATTTTATTAAAATTAAAAAATGAAAATAAAATATTAATAATTTCTTCTCTATTATTTTCAAATACTTTATTTCCACATCTTGAAAGAGCATCTTTAATTTTAAAATATTTATCATTTAAATTTTGAATAATAATTTCTTCTGATGCTTCTATTTCTGAATTTTTATTTTCTTTAATAATTATAAAATAATTTTTTGATGAGGATTTTTTTTCGTTATTTATTTTTTGAATAAAATTTATATAACTTTTTAAATAATTATTTAAAATATTATTTTCTTTATTTTTTAAATTATTTTTTATGGATGAAAAATGTTGAGATAAATCTTCTTTTTTACTTTGAATTAGAATTTGAATATCAAAATCACAAGTTTTTAAAAAAATTTTATATGAATTTAAAATAGCTTCTTTTTCTAAATTTGATTTTAAATTAAAATTAATTGGAATTATTTTTATTATTTTTATATAAATATTTTTCTTTAATTTAATAATTCCATTTTCAAATATTTCTTCGATTGGCAACCACTCTTGTATACTTTTTAATTGTTTATTTTTCAAAAATTCTCCTTTCTTTAATTTGTATAACTCTGCTTTTTAAATTTTACTTTGGTCCTTTATATTTGTCAAGAAAAACAGCTCGACAAAATTCTACAATTTATTTTGTTTTTTGATTTATTTTCCAAAAATTTTTTTGAATAAAAAAAATTTTTTGTCACATAATAATAGCATAAGATTAATAATAGTTGAGCCAAGAGTAGTAATAGATTATTTTTAGTTTATTATTATTCGGGCAAAGATATATAATAGTGTATTTTTATATATTATTATATGTCGGCGATAAGAATATATTATTTGTATGCAAGCTGTATCTATAATTAATTTTTGTAATTTTTTATTTTCTATACGGTTAAATTATAAATAATATATTCGAGCTAAGATTATTTTTATATTATTCAAGGATTGTTAATAGTCCCATGAGGATGAATATAGTCTTTGACGGTGTATCAATAGTCGAGCAACTGATTAATATATGTGGTTTAGAGTTTATTTATATAGCAATATATATTAGATTTGAAAATTATGTGTATTAGTTTTAGCTGTAAATTATTATTAGTTTTATCGATAAGAGCAGGCATTTAGTACCTGCTCTTAATAAATTATATATCTAGATTTTTTACATATTTTGCATTACTTTCAATAAAATTTCTTCTAGGCTCAACTTCGTCTCCCATAAGTAGTGAAATTGTTTGATCTGCTTTCATTGCATCTTCTAATGTAACTTTTACTAATGTTCTTCTTGCAGGATCCATTGTTGTCTCCCATAATTGTTCAGGGTTCATCTCCCCTAAACCTTTATATCTTTGAAGTGCTAATTGATCTCTAGGAATACCTTTTTCCTCTAGTTCTTTATACTTTTCTGCTAAACCTTCATCTGTATAGCAATATATATCTTCCATTCCTTTTTTAGAAAGTTTATATAATGGTGGTTGAGCTAAATATACATTTCCGTTTTCTACTAATGGTCTCATATATCTGAAGAAGAATGTCATTAAAAGTGTTCTAATATGAGCACCATCAACATCTGCATCTGCCATAATTATTATTTTTCCATAACGAATTTTTGTTATATCAAAATCAGAACCAATTCCTGCACCGATAGCTACAATAACTGGGTTAAGTTTATCATTTCCATAAATTTTATCTGCTCTAGATTTTTCAACATTTAACATTTTGCCCCAAAGAGGTAAAATCGCTTGGAATCTTCTATCTCTTCCCTGTTTTGCACTTCCACCAGCTGAATCTCCCTCAACTATATAAACTTCACATTCCTCTGCTACTTTACTACTACAATCTGCTAATTTTCCTGGCAAAGTTGTTGTTTCTAAGGCTGATTTTCTTCTAACAAGCTCTCTTGCCTTTCTTGCTGCCTCCCTAGCTCTTGAAGCACTTATACATTTTTCCAAAATAGCCTTTGCAATAGCTGGGTTTTCTTCTAAAAATGCAGATAACGCATCATTTACCATACTTTGAACAATACCTGCTACTTCGCTGTTTCCTAATTTTGTTTTTGTTTGTCCTTCAAATTGAGGCTCCTTAACTTTTGCAGAAACAACAGCTGTAATTCCCTCTCTAATATCTTCACCTAAAAGATTCATATCTTTTTCTTTTATCAAATTATGATTTCTTGCATAATCATTAAATACTTTTGTTAGTCCTCTTTTAAATCCTTCTAGATGTGTACCACCTTCTACCGTATTAATATTATTTACAAAAGTATAAATATTTTCATTATATGCTGTAGTATATTGAATTGCAATTTCTACAGGGGTTTCTCCTTTTTTTTCTATATAAATTGGAGATTCATGTAGTTTTTCTTTATTTTGATTTAAAAATTCTACAAAAGAAACTAGTCCACCTTCAAAACAAAATTCTACTTTTTTTGGTTCTTCTCCTCTTTGATCTTCAAAAGTAATTTTTAAACCTTTTGTAAGAAAAGCCATTTCCCTAAATCTTTTCTCTAAAACTTCATATTCATATTCTCTAGATTCAAAAATAGTATCATCTGCTAAAAATCTTACCTTTGTTCCAGTCTTATTAGAATCTCCTATTCTTGTTAATGGCTTTACAGTCTTTCCAAATTCAAACATCATTTGGTAAATTCCGCCATCTCTTTCAATTGTAACTTCTGTCCAAGTAGATAATGCATTTACAACAGAAGCTCCTACTCCATGAAGACCTCCAGATACTTTGTAACCACTATCTCCACCAAATTTT
>CANQCG010000041.1 GCA_947589645.1 uncultured Clostridia bacterium | reverse complement strand
AATTGGAGCAGGTAGTGGGAATCGAACCCACGTCATCAGCTTGGAAGGCTGAGGTTCTACCATTGAACTACACCTGCATTTCTCTTGACAAGTATAAATTATAAAGGTTTATTTAATAATTGTCAAGAGATTTGGAAAATTTTTTATTGCTTTTTTGTAAATCTTTTTGCTCATTGATGCTTAATTTTTTATATCTTTTTGCTCATTGACGCCTAGTTCTTTATATCTTTTTATTCATTGATGCCTAGTTTTTTGTAATTTTTTGTCAGAATATAAGTTTAATCATCAATAACTATTTTGTGGTAGTATGCATATTCTCCTACAATTACATAAAAATAATTAATTCTATTTTTCAAGTCTTCATAATAAATAATATTGCAATTATTCTGCTGTGCGACATCAATTAAATCATCTAAAATACTTAGTTCCAGCATTTTTAAATCTGCTACATTTGGCTCATTGTTTACTGTTACAATTATATCTCTATAATATTTAAGAATACGGTTTATATCTCTTTCGTATTTTTCTTGTGGAGTCATTTTGTTTCTATTTACTTTATATATTGTTAAAATAAAGCACGCGAACATACATAAACCTGCAATAGTATAGTAAATATATTCTTTTATTTTAATTTCTTCTATTGGTGGCTTAATATTTACCATATTTTCTTTTTCGTAATTTTCGCTTACTTCTGTTACAGTATTAGTTATTGGTATATTCAATTCAATAAAATCATCTATATCTTTGGTATTTATGCCATACTTTAAAAGATTAGTTTTATAACATATATTGAAGCGCACTTTTAAATTTGCATTAAGTTTAACACCATATTCTTGCTCATATAAGTCTACTAAATTATTGTATTTATCATAATCAATATCAATTTTTTCCGTAATTAAAAATTCATCTGTATCAATTTGCTTATCTACTTTATTTTTAAGAAGCCTAAAACTTTTACTCCAAATTTCTTTATCTTGATATTCATCTTTTACTGTTCCAACTAAGTCCGCAGTAATATTATAATAATATTTTATATCAATTTTATCTTTGGCTTTAAATTTATATTCGAAATTTATTATAAAACTATCTATTGATTTAGAGGCATAGTATAAACCAGATGGAAGTACTTTTTCTTGGTAAAAGTCATTTTGCTTTAATAAAACTCCATAATCAGATTTCTTTTCCACTTTATATTGATATATTGGTTTTTCATTTTTTTCTGCTGTTAACCCAAGTTCTATGAAAAAAATTGCTATTACAGCCATAATTACTATAACTATAACACTAAAATGACTTTTTTTATCAATAGATCTCGTTGCTTTAATATCTATTGTCTTGCTTCTATCTCTTCTGCTTTTTCTTCTCATAACGCTTCACCCCCCCTACCTGTTAAAATATTCATACAACCAAACTGTTGGGAACCCTATATATTTTATATGAAACACATACTTTCCTTTAATTTGATTTGTCTGTACTAGCATTTTATCTGCTACATTGTTGCTATCTCCTTTTGTTAGATAACTTATCTTATCGTCTTTTTCTATTATATCTATGATTCGGTGGACTATATTTTGTTTTCCTATACTATAAACAATTATCTCATTTTTAGATATTTGTTTTAGTTCGCTATCACTCATCTTTTCAAATATAACTACATCCCCTCTTTCAAAATTAGGTTTCATGCTATTTGAAACTATTGTTATTGATTCATATTTAAATATGCCTATCATAAATAAAACTAAATTTATGCAAAAGATAAATGTTACCACAAAACCAATTTTACTATTGAAATTTTGTCTCTTTTTCCTTATATTCTCATTTTTATTGGTAAATTTGTATTTAAATAAAGTATAAATAATTGTAGGAGATAAAATACTTGTTGTGGCTATGATAAACCAGTCTACATTAGAATAAATTGGCAATATTAATACAATCAATTTGCTAAAAATTCTATATACTAAAGGAACCATAAAAGAACATTTTAAAGTTAAGTACGTACATAAGATGTTACATGCTATAAGTGGCAGAATTGTTTGACAGACATATTTAAAAAACACTTCTTTATTAATATATAAGTTAACTAAAATATTATATTTTAGTTCTACCAAGACAAGCAATATCGTCAGAAATGCAAGACCTAATTTATTATTTTTATTTATTGTTGCAATTACATTTCTTGCCATTTCTATGCCAATTATTGGAATAACTGTTGCTATAAAATTATAACTATTTGTTGTTTTAGAAAAGCCTAAAATAAGTCCCATGCACAAATAAATAACAACATGTATACATGAAATTATGAGCATATTTTTTAAATATTTTTTATTTTGATTAAATCTAATATAATTTCTTTTTTGATCTATAGTTAGATAAATTATCATCCCTCCCCAAAACAAAGGATTTATAAAATTTGTATAAATTGTACTGTTTAAAATAATTAAATAAGTTGTTATAAATACATAGATTATGATAGTAAATAATAATTTTTTATTTTTTAACCCCACCATTTTTCTCACCTTCGACTTGATTTGTTACAAATACAAAAGGTTAGATTTTTAAAAATAAATTCTAACCTTTTGCTTATATATCTTCTACTTTTGGACATATTTAACAATGCCTGTTATTGTCCTACTTTTAATTGATGGCATCTCTGTAGTATTTTCGTCATAGGCTACTTTTATTAAAAAACCTGTTGTTTTGCCTGCTTCTAGTAAAGTTTCTGGTTCGGTATGCGTATAAGTAATAGCTGGTGAACCATTTTCGTCAGGAGTCAATGTGATATTATCTAAGGTGGCATCCAATGTACCAGTATTTTCTATCATTACTAAATAAGTAATATAATCACCTGGTTTTACTAATTCAGCATTAAAAGTTATAGTCGTATCTGTAAATTCGGGATTCCCTGCATTGCACCCTTGGCTAACATATTGAGCAGTAACACTGGTTATTTTTACATTCCATTCACTTATAATTTCAGCTGTTCCGTTTAATTTAAGTTGTGTAGCTAAGGCTGAATATGCTACAGCCATTAATAATATTGCTATCAATAATATACCTATTATTATATTTCTATTTTTTGTCATATTTTAGCCTCCCTTATATACTATGTTTGAATTTCGTTATAGTTGCATGATACAATGCTCTTGCATATCAAAATTCTAACCATTTCATCAAGGGATGGTACTTGTCCCATAAACCAACGTTTAAAATAAAAGGCAACAAAAAAAAATCAACCTTTTACAGTTGATTTAATCATTTTCGCTAAAGTCGACCATTTTATTTATTGGAGCAGGTAGTGGGAATCGAACCCACGTCATCAGCTTGGAAGGCTGAGGTTCTACCATTGAACTACACCTGCATTTTCTCCTGACAAGTATAAATTATAAAGGTTTATTAGATAATTGTCAAGAGTTTTTAAGCAATTTTTTAATATGTGTCTGTTTTTTTACATATTTTGTTGCATTAATTTTTTGAACCGAGATTTATTCTTTATTACAACAAATTAGCCTCTTTAATGCCTGAACAAGAAAATCTATATCATCAAAAGTATTGTCCTCTCCAAAAGTAGTTCTTAGAGCTCCTCCAGCATCCTCCTTGCTTAATCCTATTGCAGTAAGCACATGTGATGGAGCTTGAATACCTGTATTACATGCTGAGCCACTTGAGGCACATATACCTAATTCATCCAATTTAAACAATAATTCTTGTGAATCAACATCTTTAAAAGATACATTTGCATTCCCCGGTAATCTTTTTTCTAAACTTCCATTAATTTTTACATTTGGAATTTCTGCTGTTATTTTTTTAATATAATAATTTCTTAAACTAGATAAATATTTAATATGATACTCCATATCTTTTTTAGCTAGCCTACAAGCCTCTCCTAAACCTACTATTCCTGCGACATTTTCAGTTCCTGCTCTTTTATTTTTTTCTTGATGGCCTCCATTTATATATTTTTCAAAATCTATACCATTTTTTACATATAATGCTCCCACTCCCTTTGGTCCATGTAATTTATGAGCTGACATAGAAAGCATATCTATGCGCAATTCTTGAACATTTATAGGAATGTTTCCCACAGCTTGCACAGCATCTGTGTGGAATACTATATTTTTAGCTTTTGCTATTTTTGATATTTCTTCTATTGGCTCTATTGTTCCAATTTCATTATTTGCAAACATTATACTTATTAATATTGTATCTTCTTTAATAGAATTTACAAGTTCATTTATATCTATAACTCCATCCTTATTTACATTTATATAAGTTATTTCAAAGCCTTGTTTTTCTAGCGTTTCGCAAGTTTCTAAAATTGCATGATGCTCTATTTTACTGGTTATTATATGTTTTCCCTTTTCTTTATTAGCATATGCAAAACCTTTTAATGCTGTGTTATCACTTTCTGAGCCACATGAAGTAAAATAGATTTCTTTTGGAGTTGCATTTATTAATTCTGCTACATCTCTTCTTGCTTCCTCTATAGCTCTTTTAGCATATCGCCCTATTCCATACATTGCTGATGCATTACCATATGAGGTAGTTAAATATGGAAACATTTTCATTAATACTTTTTCACTTATAGATGTTGTTGCTGCATTATCAAAATATCTGATTTTCATTATAACCTCCATGAAGAGCTGTACTTTATGCAAACAATACAAATTGCTTGCTTTAAATTATATTCCAATTTTACTAAAATATTTATTTTTATATTGATTTATTTTCGTAGTTACTATATAATATCTACAAATTACATCAAAATTTTTACGATTTTTCTCATTTTTTCAATTTTTAAATCAAATTTTATTTCTATTTTTCATAGTAAAATCTTTAGGAAAGTTGAGGTGAATCTTATGTTAAATATGCTTAAATTAAAAAAAGTATTATTTGATAATTTTGATGGACAAAAAGTGTATATAAACTCAAATGGAATTATTTCTATCAATTATTCTATTGATAATACTAGAATTATTGCCAATAATCAAAGAATAATATTAGGCAACAATAATGAAAGAGATTTTATAATTAATCTCCAAGATTTAAAAAAATTAATTATTGATAAAACAGAATTTAAAATTACTTTTGTTTTTAATAATTTACAAATTGAATTGCAGGTATGATTTTCATGCCTGCTTTTTCTCTTCTATTGATATTAATTCTGTTGGAGTACATTCTAAATACTTGCAGAATTCTTCGATATATTTAAAAGAAATAGATTTAGTCTTTCCTTTAATAACTTGATTTAAATTTTTATTTGTAATGTTCATTTTTTGGCACAACCAGTATTTTGATTTTCCTTGTTTTCTTAACAATTTTTCTACATTTATATTTACCATATATTTTTCCCTCTTAGGGAATTTTACAATAAATTTACTCTATTTTTAAGGTACTTATAAATTACTTATTATATTTTTAAATACTTGAAAAACTACTATTTTATTACTTCTTTTATTTTGTCAATATTACTTATTGCCGTATCATACCCAAATTTATAGCATTTATCTATTTTTTCTATATCTAGTAAACCTGCTTTATCACTTGGCACTGTAAGTATTAAATCACTACTTTGCAATGATTTTTCTGATATTTTATTGCCCATTATATCTAATGTTTTCATAACAATATCCATAATATTACTTTGTTCATCTATTACGTCTGCATCAAAATTTATAGAAATTACTTTATCTGCCCCTAATTTTTTTACTGCAGTAGTTGGTACATTGTCTAATGTTCCTCCATCTAAAAATTTGTGTTTACCAAATTCACATGGCTCAAATACCACCGGAAAACTACTGCTTGCTCTAACAGCTTTGCCCACACTAATATTTTCTATATAAAACTTCTTGTTTTTTGTTTTCTCTGGTATTTTATTTGTAAATATATATTCTTTAGATTCTGCTACATCTACTGTTGGTATGGCTATTGGCATTTTTATATCAGCCATCGTTTTAATTTTCTTTTTAGAAGCTAGCTCATCATATACTTTTTCTATATTTTCACCCGTATTTAAACCAGATAGTTTTAGTCTTTTGTTTAAAAGTATACTATTTAGCCCTGTTGCAAATGTAACTTTGTTAATACCAGCTATATCTTTGGCATATTTTTTAAATAATATATAAATATAATAAGGCGAATAACCCATAGCATATAAAGAAGCAACTAGACTTCCACAGCTTGTTCCCCCTATTACATCTACTTTAATTTTATTTTCTTCTAATGCTCTTAAAACCCCTGCATGAGCTATTCCTCTTACTCCACCACCAGCCAAAGCTAAACCTAACTTCATTTTAATCACCTTTAGTATTATTTACTACTTAATATGATTTTAAACAAAGTTAGGTTCCTTTTATTTGTTTATTTCTATTCCATTTATATCAAAATATTTTTCTTCTTGGCTATTATATATTTTTATAGTATTTCCGTCTTTTTCTATATTGGCATTTTCTAGTGTAATTATCTTATTTAAGTCTTTAGTGTATATATCAGTTTGATTAGTCTGTTTATCTAATGTTCTTATTAAAGTGGTGTTTTGAATTTGTTGTACTGAGGTATAATTAAATTCTAATTTTATATTATTGTTTTGATCTATTATGCCCTCTTTTCCATCTTTATTAGCAGCTATAAAATAATTGTCAAATAAATACTCAATATATGTGTAATTGCTAGGAACAAGTTCCTTTCCGTTCTTATCTACGATACCATAAAAATATATATCTTCGTTTTCAAGAATTTTTATAAAATAATTTTCATTTTCTGTAGGGTTAATTGATGTAGAAAAATCAATTTGTGTTTCTTTTCCTTTTTCATCATAAACTTTTTCGTTGTCTCCATTTGAAACATAAATATATTTTCCTTTTACTTCTACTAATTCATTTTGTACTGGAATTATTATTTTTCCTTTTATATTAGCAACTCCATAACTTGAATTTTTTTGCAATACAAAGTCTTTTACATTACTGTTGTATTCAATAAATTGATATTCATTTTTAATTATATCTTTACCGTTTAGGCTTACTCCATACCTTCCATCTTTAACATCAATTAAATATACTTTATCTTTGTCTTCTATGTCTAATATTCTATATATTTCATTATACTCTGTGTCTAGCAAAATTTTTCCTTTATAATTTACATAGCCATATCGAAAGCCCTCACTTGTTTTATTTGAAACTATGTAACCTGATGCCTCTACATTATTTTTGTTGTCGTAAAAGCCATCACTTTCGCATGTTTCATATTTAGCTAAAACTTTTTGCACATCTATATTTGAGTTTATTACTAAATATGTTGCTATTACTAAAACTATTAGAGCTATTATTAATCCTACTAATTTTTTCATATATATTCCTTCTTTTTCTATGCATTTTTTATATTTAATATTTCTTCATCTTGTTTTAATTTTTCTCCTAAAAATTCATAGCAGTTTTTATCTTTTTGCATGGCTGTAAGACCTATTTGTTTGTTTTCTCTTAATCTTAAACTTGCATATTTAATTATTATTGGCTTATTTTTAACTGCTTCTAAAACTACCTCTTCGTCATCTCTCATATTCGCATCTGCATAATATAAAATTTGACCTGTTATCTTTAAGCCTGCTAACAAAAGTTCTTTATCTTGAAGTAATTTTCCCTTTGCATAGCAATACGTCCAGCCAACGTTACTTACTGATTCATATACTATTTGCTTATTTTCTTTTAATCTATCACTTGCAAATTCAAGTACTTCTGGGTTATTTTTTACTGCCTCCATTACTATTTCTTCGTCATCTCTTAAAGTACTACTTGCAAACTCCAAAAGACTTCCTTGAATTTGCACTTGAGCTTTTACATATTCTTTATTATCTGCATTTTCTTGCATTTTAACTATTTCTATTGGTACAGGCATTTGCAAGACCTTCTTTCTGCTTTTTTATTTTACATTTTTTCAAAATAAATATAACACATTATTTTAATTTATTGCAATATTTTTTTATATTTCTTTTTGAAAATGAAAGCTTTTTTTATTCATTTCATTTGAATTTTATATATTCATTAAACTGGTAAATTCAAAAAGTTAATTCAATAAATATGTTTCAAATATACCAAAAAATATATATTAATTATGTGATTTAATGCTTTTTTCATTTAGAAATCGTAAGCTTTACATAAAATTATCTATTTCTTATGTAAAAAAGCATTAAATCATACAATAAAATATATTATCAGAAAGAGGACAAAGAAATTTTAAAAATAAAATAAAAAACAGCTTAATAATAGCATTAGAATTTTGAATGTCGCCTACAAAAAATTTTTGTTTTTTTTATAAAATTACTTGACAATATTTTAAAAACATAGTATACTAAATTTCGTCGGAAACAAGGTCGCTTAGCTCAGCTGGGAGAGCATCTGCCTTACAAGCAGAGGGTCATAGGTTCGAGCCCTATAGCGACCACCATTTTTACGGC
>CANQCG010000040.1 GCA_947589645.1 uncultured Clostridia bacterium | reverse complement strand
TTGGTGAGCTATCCGCGACTCGAACGCGGGACAACTTGATTAAAAGTCAAGTGCTCTACCACCTGAGCTAATAGCCCTTATTATTACGTTTACACAACGCCCTTATATATTACTATATTTTGGGCGTAATGTCAATAGGTTTATTTAAATTTTTTGTCACTTTTTTCTTCTTTATGACTTTGAATTTCAATATATATTTATAATTCTTAAATTATATATATCAAAAAACCAAAAGAATTTAATCTTCCTTATTTATTTTTTCTAGTACTTCATTTACATCAATGCCATGAACTTCGCATGCTTCTTCTAATGTTTCCATTTGAGATGCTGGACATCCTAGGCAATGCATACCCATTTCAAGCAATATTTCGGCTTTTTCTGGTGCAGCCTCTAAAAGTTCTCCAATTTGAGTATCTTTATTGAATTTCATATGTTTTCCTCCTTTATCTTTTATATTAATAAAATTTTTTTCTGTCATTTTTTGTCGACGAGTTTTTCCTTATTTTAACATATTTTATCAAAAAAGTATAGACAAAATTTAAAAAATATTGTATTATGCAGAAAATTGCAAGGTGGTGATTATATTTCTAAATTAATTAATACATTTTTTATAGTCTATATTATTAATATTTTAATTACTTTATATTCTATTTATACCTTTTTTGATCTAAAAGTTTTTCATAATTCTCAAGGTTCAAAATTAGAGTTAAAATTAAGGAGGCAACCTAAATAAAAAATTTTTTCAAGCGTGTTTTTTTCTTATTAGCATTTTCTATAATTTTTATTATCATAGGGATAATTACTTTTTCACCTATTTTTAAATCAAATGAAATAATAATAACTTATGGCATACATGATTTTAATATTTGTACTAAAAATCCAGATTTATGGAATTTCATTAAAATTACTTTTGTTTATTCTTATTTATCTTCCAGTCTTATTTTAAGTAATTTTATCTATTTGTTTTTTATTAAAAATAAAACCCCTAAAAATAAAAAAATATTAAATAATAAAAATTTTAAAGATCCTATAACTCCCCTTTCACTCCTAATTGGAGAAGATTCTAATAATTCAAAAATTTACGTTCCAGAAGCTGGACTTTATCAAAATTTTTTAATCACTGGAACCATAGGTTCAGGAAAAACCAGTTCTGCCATGTATCCCTTTACAGAACAATTAATTAAATATAACTCTGCACACTCAAATGACAAAATAGGAATGTTAATATTAGATGTTAAAGGAAATTATTATGCTCAAATTAAAGAATATGCTAAAAAATATAATTTATTAGATGACCTAATTATAATAGAATTAAATTCTAATATAAAATATAACCCCTTACATAAGCCAAATTTAAAGCCACAAGTACTAGCCAATAGACTTAGAACAATTTTAGAGCTTTTTTCAGAAAATAATCAAGAATCATATTGGCTAGATAAGGCTGAACAAATTATAGCTGAATGTATCAAATTGTGTAGACTATATAATAATGGGTATGTAACTTTTGATGAAATTCATAAATTAGTAAATTCACCAGAATATTATGAAGAAAAAATAAAAATTATAAGAAATTTATTTATGCAGTCAATGTTTTCATATAAAGATATTTATGATTTAAATACATCCTTAGATTTTTTTCAAAAAGAATTTTATTCATTGGATTCAAGAACAATTTCTATTTTAAAATCAGAAATCACTAGAATAACAAATACCTTTGTAAACGACTATGATATTTTTGAAACTTTTTGTCCTCAAAAATGTGACCTTAATTTTAATGGTTTTTCTGAAGTAATCAATTCTGGAAAAATTGTTGTACTAAATATGAATATTTCAGAATATAGAAATTTATCAAAAATAATATCTGCTTATTTAAAATTAGATTTTCAAACAGAAGTATTATCAAATTTATCCAAAAATAATATTCATAAAACTGCATTTATTTGTGATGAATATTCTGAGTATGCAACTAAAACAGATAGCAATTTTTTCTCTTTAAGTAGAGAAGCAAAATGCATTAATATAATTAGTATTCAAAGCTATACCTCTTTGAAAAACACTTTACATGATGAGACTTCTAGTAAAGTAATAATTCAAAATCTTGTAAATAAACTTTGGTTTCGAACAGATGATACATTTACAATAGAAGAAGCTCAAAAACAGCTAGGGAAAGAGGAAAAAAGCAAAATCTCTAAAACTATTTCTGAAAATGCAAAATCTACAAATTTTAGTTATATCACCAACAGCTTAAATTCTCATGAATCAAATTTGTCTGAAAGTTACAATACCTATACACAAAACGAATTTATTTATGATACGAACTTTTTTACAATTAATTTAGAAACTTTTTCCTGCCTTGCATTTTTATCAAATGGAAATCAAATTTTGAAACCGACAAAAATAAAAACATTTCCATATTTTTTAAATAATTAAGGAGGTCCAATGAAAATAAAAATCACATATATATTTTTCTGTATTCTTTTATTTTTACTACTTTTCTCTAATATTTGTTATGCTGCATCCCCTAAATTAGTACAAAAATTAGATAAAGCCTTTGAAACTATAGAAACTTGGCTAATTAATTTAGCCACTCCTGCTGCTGCTGTCGCCGTAGGTACTGGCGTCTTTATGAAAAAATTTAGCTTTGGTGATGAAGAAAAAATGAGAAGTGCAAAAAAACTAATTCGTGGCTCTCTCTTTTCATATGGCTTTATTTTAGCAATTGATTTAATTTTATCTGCAATCAAATCATTAATAGTATAGGAGGCTTTATTGGAAAATTTATTAACTTCTGACAATATGGCAAATATTATAATTACTACAATTAATACCATATTAGAAAATTTATTATCATCAATTGACAATAGTTTATATTCAGTTTTAGATGATGTAACTTTTATTAGTTCCGATATATTAGAAACTTCCTATTTTCAGAAAATATTAGGTATGTCTGCTTCTAGTGGTATATTAGTAATTGCAAATTCTTTATTATTTGGATTTTTAATATATTTTTCAATTAAATATTTATTATCACATTTTTATTCAATAGAAATAGAAGCTCCATATCAATTTATCTTTAAATTAATATTTTTTGGGCTAGCTATGAATTTTTCTTATTTTATTATTGAACAAATTTTAGATATTTTTTCGAATATAACTTTATCTATTCGTAGTATAGGAGAAAATATTTTTAATACCCAAATTTGTTTTTCCTCATTGATTAATAAAATTAATTCTACCATAGGAATAGATAGTAACAGCATCAATATATTTTCTGTTAATGGTATTACAAAATCTATTTTATCTTTTTCTTTATTAAGCCTGGTACTTTCATATTCCCTAAGATATATTATGATAAAAGTTTTTGTACTACTTTCCCCTTTTGCAATAATTTCTTTATCTTTAAATTCTACAGGATGGTTTTTTAAGGCTTGGTTTAGAAATTTATTTTCTCTTTTATTAATTCAAATAATTGTTTCTATAGTATTATTAATTTTATTTTCTATGGACTATAATTCAGGAGAATTAATTATAAAATTTCTATATATAGGAGCTATCTATGCTTTAATAAGAGTAAATTCTTTTGTACGTGAATTCATCGGTGGAATTTCCACAATTGTTTCTCCTACTGTTAATAAATTGAGGTGATTTATATAAATTTTATTTTTCCACAGAATTATAATTTTAAGCCAAAACTCTTAGGCATAATTGATTACAAAACTGCTGTCTTTTGTTGTCTTTGGTGCATTTTTATATTTTTTATTTTTAATTTAATATTTGATTCTATACAATTAATATTAGCTTTTTCAATTATTTTAATTTTTCCGGTATTTCTTTTTAGTCTAATTGGTTTTAATGGAGAGGACATTGGCTCAGTAATGAATTATATGTTTCTTTTTATGATTAGACCTAAGGTATATGTATTTTGCAAAAAATAAATTTATAATTTTCTACATGCAAGTTACTAAAACCCATCTACAATTTTTATATAATCTATTGTTTTTCGGCCTCTAAAATGATATAATTTGACAAAGTTTTTATTTTGGAGGAATGTCTATGAAATTAGAAAATACTGAAAACCCATTACTTTTTTCTAACACATCTTTACCAGATGTATTCTTTGTAGACTTTTTGTCTCAAATACCTGGTGATTATTTAAAGGTATATCTATACATAGTATTTTTAGCTAAATATAATAAAGACATTAAATTAAATGACTTATCAAAAAAGCTTTCTCTTCCTTTAAAAACTATTAATGAAGGCCTAGAATTTTTAGAAAAAAATAGCCTTATAACGAAAAGAGAAAATGGTTATATAATAGAAAACTTGCAAGAATTAACATTGCATAAATTATATTCACCTAATTTAAAGGCTTCTCCTGAAAAAATTGAAGAAACCTCTAAAAATAAATCTAGATCAAAAGTTATTGAATATATAAATAATAAATACTTCCAAGGAATTATGGGACCTTCTTGGTACAATGATATTGACTTATGGTTTAAATCTTATAATTTTGATGAGCAAGTTATGATTGCACTTTTTGATTATTGTTTTAATCGTTCTGCTCTTCATAAAAATTATGTACAGAAGGTCGCAGAAGCTTGGGGACTTAGTCAAATACATACATGGAATGATTTAGATATATACTATCAAAAGCAAGAAAAATTAACAAAACTAAAAAAAGAGATAGCCAAAAAACTTGGACGTCATTCTTCACTTACACAATATGAAGAAGCTTATATAGAAAAATGGGTTTTTGACTACGGATATGATATGAATGTAATAGAAATTGCATTAAAAAGAACGACTTTAAAAAATGCACCAACTTTTGAATATTTAAATAATGTAATTTCAGATTGGCACGACAGAAAGTTACAAACACCTAATGAGGTTGAAGCATTTTTAGAGCAACGCAAAAAACAAAAGCGTGATGAGAAAGAATTACATGCAAAAGTTAATAAAACTTCTTTTGAACAAAGAAATTACGAAAATCTAAACTTTTTATATGCAAATATGTCTGATAATTCAGGAGGCACAAATGGATAATGATGTTTTAAATACCCTTTTAAGAGAATATGACAAAAAAAGAATGAAAGCCGAAATAGACTTAGAAAATCGTAAAGAAGCTTTATATAAGTCCATTCCTGAATTGGAAGAAATCGACGAAAAAATAAATATTTGTGCTATTAATAATGCAAAAAATATTTTAAACCATTTACAATCTAATCTAACTGATGATATTGAAGAATTAAAAACTGAAAAATCTAATATTTTGAAAAAAAATAATATACCAGAAAATTATCTAAAACCACATTATGAATGTAAAATATGTAATGATACCGGATATGTTTTAGACAGCAATTACAGAAGTGTGATGTGTAACTGCCTAAAGCAACGAATATTGGATATATCTTATAATAAAGCAAATATATCTAACTTAAAAAAAGAAAACTTTCTTACTTTTAATGAAGATTTGTTTTCAAACGAAGTAGATTTAGCAAAATATAAAGTAAATATTTCTCCTAGAAAAAACATGATAAATATTAAACAAAAATGTATGAACTTTGTAGAAGATTTTGATAACCCAAATTCTAAAAATTTATTATTTACAGGTAATACTGGCTTAGGAAAAACATTTATGTCTAATTGTATAGCTAATGAATTATTACAAAAAGGTAAAAGTGTTTTATATCAAACAGCTCCTGTTTTATTAGAAACAATAATAGATAACAAAATGAGTAAAGAGAAAACTTCTTCACAAGATTTATTTTATAAAAGTGTTTTAGACGCAGATTTATTAATTATAGACGATTTAGGAACAGAATGTTTAAATTCTATGAAATTAAGTGAATTATTTACAATTTTAAATACAAGATTATTAAACTTAAATTCCAAAATTACTAAAACTATAATATCAACTAATTTAAATATTGAAAACATCTTTAAAATATATGAAGAAAGAATCGGCTCAAGAATTGCTGGTTACTATGATATTTATTATTTCTTTGGAGAAGATTTAAGATTTAAAAAAGTAATTAAATAAATTAAAAGCCCCTAATAAAATTTATTTCTATTAGAGGCTTTTTTAAGAAAAGAGTTTCATTTATTTTTTATAAAAATGAAACTCTTCTTTTATTTAATTTTATTCTTCTTCTGAAGATATTGTTTCTATACTTACAACTTTTACATCTTCTGATGTTCTCATTAATGTAACACCTTGTGTTGCTCTTCCTAGAACACTAATATCTTTTACTTTTAATCTTATTATTGTTCCACTATTTGTTATAAGCATTACATCTTCTGTCTCGTCTGCAATTCTAACTCCAACAATTTTTCCTGTCTTTGGAGTTATTTTATATGTAATAACTCCTTTTCCACCTCTTTGTTGAACTCTATATTCGCTTAAGTCTGTCCTCTTTCCAAAGCCATTTTCAGTAATTGTAAGAAGTGTAGCTTGTCCTCCTGCAATTATAGATTCCATACCAATTACATCATCATCTTCATCTAAGTTAATTCCTATAACACCTTGCGCAACTCTTCCTATTGGTCTAACATCTTTTTCATCAAAGGTAATACACATACCATTTCTTGTAACAAGTACTACATTGTCTTCTCCATCAGTTAAACGTACATCAATTAATTCGTCGTTTTCTTTTAATGTTATGCCTTGAAGACCTGTTTTACGAGAAGAATTATATTCTGCTAAAGCTGTTTTCTTTATTAAACCATTCTTTGTAGCCATTAACAAATATTTACCTTCTGCAAAGTTTTGAATTGGTATAACTGCTGAAACTTTTTCTCCTGGGTCTAAACTTAGTAAATTAACTATAGCCGTACCTTTTGCAGTTCTTCCAGCCTCTGGTACTTCATAACCTCTTAATCTATACAATTTACCTTTATTTGTAAAGAATAGAATTGTATCATGTGTTGAAGCTGTGAAGATTTGTTTTACAAAATCTTCTTCTCTAGTTTCCATTCCTGTTATACCTTTTCCACCACGTCTTTGGCTCTTATATGTATCTATTGGCATTCTTTTAATATAGCCAAAATGTGTTAAAGCTATAACTGTTTGTTCTTCTTTTATTAAATCTTCAACATCTATTTCGCCCTCTGCTGCTACTATTTTTGTCTTTCTTTCGTCTCCGAACTTTTCTTTTATTTCAGTAAGTTCTTCTTTTATAATGTCAAATACTAATTGTTCATTAGCCAATATATCTCTTAAATGAGCTATTAATTCCATTAATTGTTTATATTCTTCGTCTATTTTTTCACGTTGCAAACCTGATAATGTTTTTAATCTCATGTCAAGAATGGCTTGTGCTTGTATATCTGATAAACCAAACCTTTCCATTAATTTTTCTTTTGGATCATCATAAGAATTACGAATAATTTCAATAACTTCATCTATATTATCTAGCGCAATTTTTAAACCTTCTAGTATGTGAGCTCTAGCTAATGCTTTGTCTAAGTCAAATTTTGTTCTACGAATAATAACATCTTCTCTATGTTTTATATAACAATCTAAACATTGTCTTAATGTTAATATTTTTGGCTCTCCATTAACTAAGGCTAGCATAATTACGCCAAATGTATCTTGCATTTGAGTATTTTTATATAATTGATTTAGAACAACTTGAGCATTTGCATCTCTCTTTAATTCTATAACAATTCTTACTCTATCGTTTCTGTCAGATTCATCACGCATTTCAGAAATTCCTTCAATTCGCTTTTCCCTAGCTAGTTTTGAAATGTTTTCGATAAGTCTTGCTTTATTAACTTGATAAGGTAAAGAAGATACTATAATTCTTTGTCTATTTCCAGACATTTCTTCTATTTCAGCTTCTGCTCTTACAGTTATTTTTCCTTTTCCTGTTTTATAAGCCTCTTTTATACCTTCCATTCCTATAATAATTCCCTCTGTAGGGAAATCTGGTCCCTTTATTACAGTCATTAATTCTTCATCAGATACTTCAGGATTATCTATTACTTTTATAACACCATTTATTACTTCTGTTAAATTATGTGGAGGTATATTTGTTGCCATTCCTACAGCAATACCTGAAGAACCATTTATTAAAAGTGCTGGTATTTGAGCTGGTAGAACTGTTGGCTCTTGTAATCTATCATCATAGTTTGGCATAAAATCAACAGTATTTTTTTCAATATCTGTTAGCATATATTGAGAAATTTTAGACATTCTTGCCTCTGTGTACCTCATTGCTGCCGCACCATCACCATCTATTGATCCAAAATTTCCATGTCCATCAATTAACATATATCTCATTGAAAAGTCTTGTGCCATTCTTACCATTGCATCATAAACAGAAGCATCTCCATGAGGATGATATCTTCCAAGTACAGAACCAACTGTGTTAGCACATTTCCTATAAGGCTTGTCTGCAGTAATTCCATCTTCATGCATAGCATACAAAATTCTTCTATGTACAGGTTTTAAACCATCTCTAACATCTGGTAATGCACGTTGAACTATAACACTCATGGCATAGTCTATATAAGCGGTTCTCATTTCCTCTTCTATATCTCTTTGTATAATATTTTCCTCTTGTTTTTCTTCGTCCATTTTCCTACCTCTTTCTTTGTTATTTATACCAAATAACAAGTGTATTATATTATACCTCCGTAGAATTTGCAAGGTTTTTTAACTCTTTTTTGCGTTATTTTTTACCCTAGTTTGACACCTAATTAAATAAATAAAATCTTGCTAGAGCCTGAGCCAAGTCAAATGCAGGCTAAAATTTTTG
>CANQCG010000039.1 GCA_947589645.1 uncultured Clostridia bacterium | reverse complement strand
CTCTTTACAACCCCACAGGAGAAGGAGGACACCAAGGAGGTGGTGTTGCAGCACCATTAGGGGGTCAAATATTATCAGAAGTTTTACCATACATGGAAATTAATCAAGGAAAACCTGAGGAGGTAGAATTAAAAAATGAAATAACTGTACCTGATATAACAGGAAAAACAATAGAAGAAGCAAGAAAAATATTAAAAGAATATAAACTAGAGATTTTTATAAATAATTATCAAGAAGGATTAGATGAACAAAATACGATTGTAACAAATCAAGTACCACAAGCCGGAGTAAATGTGTATGAAGGTTCATATGTATATGTAGATAAATAAAATCAAGCCAGAGGAATTACAATTACCTCTGACTTTTACGTTTAAAACTTTAAAAATGAGACAAAATTTGACACTAATTGAAAAATATGGTATAATGGATATTGGGTCTAAAAAAAAAGACCTAAAAATAAGGAAAAGGATGTAAAATGAAAACGAAAAAAATAGTAAAAAAAGCACTAAGAAATTGCATGCAGATTGTAGCAATAATATCTATTTTTATAGTTGTAATATTAATAAATCAGAAAAAAGATGAAACTAAAATAGCAAAGCAATATGAAAACACAAAACGAATTATTATGACAGAAAACATAACAGAAAGCACAGAAACTACAGAAAATTCAGAATTTAAAAGAGAAGAAGTACAAGTGACATCAAGACATTCTACTTCAAGAAGTAGAAAAAATATAGAAGACACACAAATAGAATTAGAAAAAGAAGCTGAAGAAAACAATTACACAAAAATTGAAGATATTACAATTTCAAAAGATATGGACTTAACTGTAAGAACAGGTTTATCAAAAGAAGATTTTAAAACATTAATTTCTAATGTAAAATATGATACTTCAAAGTTCTTCTACAATAATAGTGATTTAATATATGACTTATGCGAAGAATATCAAATAAACGAAATATTTTTATGTGGTTTAATATCTGCAGAATCTGGATGGGATATAGCATATAATCATAGAAGAACACACAACTATATAAGTTTAATGACAAAAAATGGTTTAATACAATATAGTTCAGAAGAACAAGGTTTAACAGTTGCTGCAAAAACGCTATGCAATAACTACTTAACAGAAGGCGGATGTTTTTATTACGGAAAAACATTAAGCGGAGTTAAAACTAGATTTTGTCCATCATCAAATACATGGGTTAACCTAGTATACGGAAGAATGGAACAAATAGTAAATTGTAGATAAGTAAAAGCTATTTAATAATTGTAAAAACAATTACTAAATAGCTTTTTTATTATCATTTTTTATGGCAGAACTGAAAATAAAAATTTCCGTAGTAATTTTGTAAAAATTAATTATAAAAAATTCGTTATTTTCTTGCTATTTTTTAAAATTTATTGTATGATATATAAGTATAAAAGTGGAAGTTCGAAAGGAGCTAATAAAAATGAAAAAAACAGTAGCAATAATATCTCTAGTAATAGCAATAATGACTATATGTTTCTTATTTTCAACATCTGTATATGCTGCAAATGATACAGTTTTAGATAACGAAACAGAAAGTCAACTTGTACAAATCAAAGAAAAAAGTGAAAAATCTATTGAATATTACAAAGAAAAATATGGTTCAGATGCTTACGGAATGACTGCATACGTTTTACATTTAATAAGCATATATAGTATTCCATTTTGCTTTTTAGGTATCGCAATCAGCGGAATATACCAATATGTAATAGGAATAAGGAAGTTAGATGTTAAAGAAAAAGGTTTAGTTTTAATGGTAACATTCATAACCTTATTAGTAATATGCCAAATATTACCACTTGCATTCGCAATTGTTGTAAAATTTGGAAGGGGGTAACAAATGAAAGTTTTATTTGCTGTTAACAATGAAAATATTTCTAATTTAATAGTAAAAAAATATCAAAAAGATTACAAAGAAATAATATCATTTAAAAATGTGTATTATTTCAATGCAATTTTAAAAGAAATACAAAAAGATAAAACTTATGACAGAATTGTAATAAGTGAAGATTTAGAGCAATTTGCCAATTCAAATTATCAACAAATGGACAAATTTATATTTGATAGATTAGATAGTATTAGTGATGAGGCATCAAATGCTCATGGAGAGGATATACCAATAATTCTATTATGCTCTGAAAGAAGAATAAAAGGTGATGAAACTTTAGTAAAATTATTCGGAATTGGTATATATAATGCAGTAATAGGAAAAGATAGAGACATAAATGAAGTTTGTAATTTAATTAATAAGCCACGTTCAAAAAAAGAAGCAAAAGAATATTATAAAATTGATTCAGAAGATGTTAACTATCAAGCCGAAAATGAGAATGATGTTAGTGAAATTGAAATACAAAATATATTAGCTCACTATAAAAGGCTTGGTAAAAACGAAGAAAAATATGTTGAAAGTTTTGACAATATTGCTTTACAATATAATGATGTACAGTTAAAAATAATATGTAAATTCTTACCATTGAATGTTAGAGCAGTTTTAGAAGAAAAGTCTCCAAAATATCAACAACTAATGGCATTTAATAAATCAGTTTCAGAAGCTATGAAAAATAGGGAAAAACAGCAACCGGGAACAAGCGAAAAATTGCTAGTTACACCAAATTCAAAAAATACTTTGTCAAAACCTGTTGTAATTCCAACTACGGTTAAATCTGGTGAAGTAAAGAGGCTAACAAAAACTGAACAACCAAGCGTAATGCAAATAGAAGAGGACATGGAAGATATTTTTGATACAATACCAAGTAAAGAAGTTACTGAAACTAAAGAAGCAGAACTAGAAAAAGTTCTAAATGGTGAGCAAGCAGTGATGAAAAAAGGAAGAGGAAGACCTAAAAAAGTTCTAACTGAAGAAGAAAGGTTATCTTTAGAACAAAAGCAAAATCAACCAAAAAGAGGAAGAGGAAGACCCAAAAAGATACAAGAAGAAGTAGCACAAGAGTTGCCAGGCTTTGAAGAAGATGATGATTTAAATGAATTACCAGGATTTGACGAGGAACAAGAAGATACAAACAAGCTTCCAGGCTTTGAAGAAGAAGATAATTCAAATGAATTACCGGGCTTTAATGAAGAAGATTCTACTGCGAACGAGCTACCAGGTTTTGAAGATTTTGATGAATTTGTTAAATCAAATACAGCGCCAAAATCTACACAATATAATTATGAAGGTGAAAACAAACCTTATACAGTTCCAAGTAGAGATGATGCTAAGCAAGAAGACGAATTTGAATTACCAGGTTTTGAAGAAGAGTCAAAAGATTATGTACCAAATGATTACTCAAATATGCCTGAACAAAATATGGTTTTATCAAATAACGAGGAAAATTATGCTAAATCAGATCTTAGAGGTTTACTAACTAGAGATAAAAAAATTGTTTCATTTGTTGGAACAAGCAAAAATGGAACATCATTTATTCTTAATAATCTAGCAGAATTATTATCTTCACAAGGAATAAATGTAGCAATATTGGACACAACAAAAAATAGAAATTCTTATTATATATATACTAAGAATGAGGAAAATTTAAGAAAGGTTGCTTTTGAGAGCATTAAAAACTTATCATTAGGAAAAGCACAAGGAATATCTGTTAATAGTAATTTAACAGTATATACATCTCTTCCAAGTGAAAGCGAAGGCATTAATAAAGTAGGAGCAGTCTTAGAAACATTGATAAATAACCACTCTTTAATATTAGTAGATTGTGATTTTGATACACCTTTAGAATATTTTGCAAATTCTCAAGAGATATATTTAGTACAAAGTATGGATGTACTTACAATTCAACCACTTACAGCATTTTTAAGAGAATTAAAAGCAAAGAAAATTTTAGAGGAGTCTAAGATTAGAATAATAATTAATAAATATATGAAATTACGTAATGTAACAGAAAAGGCTATAATAGGAGGAATGGCATTTTACAATGATCCAGCAATGGAATTCATGACAGAATTATTTAATAAAAATACAGTTAGATATTTTACAATACCTTTTGAAGAAGATATATATATTAAGTATTTGGAAGGATTAATAAATTGTGATATATCTTTAAAAGGATACCCAAAAGCTTTTATGCAAACATTAAAACAATTAGGAAATAGCGTTTTTCCACTTATATCAGGAAAATCATCATACACACCACCACAAGTAGGATATAGCTTTAATCCTAATGTAAACAATACATTAAATAAAATGAAAAGAAATTACTAATAATGGGAGGGAGAACAATTGGCTATATTAGCAATAATAGTTGTAGTATTAATTATACTAATAATTGGCTTGTTAGCGTACAATATTACAATTCACAGAAAAATACAAGCATTTAACAATTTAAACCAAAAAATAGTCAACTTAAATGTATTACAAGATTTCATGACAACCATAGGTGAAGTGTCTTCAGTAGACGATAAAATTAAGAAAATTAATGAAATTTTAATCGACAAATATGAAATCAAATATTCAACTATTGTTGTTTTTGATGGTGCTGAATATAAAGTTAAAGCTTCAAATGTTGATGAAAAGCACTGGGAAACTTTAAAAAGATTGCAAGAAGTAGAAATATTTAAAGACAGCATTTCCACAGCCACACCTAAGTATGTTACGGTAAATGATGAAAAAGAAAGATTACCATATCAACAAATGGAATTTGGCAGAGCAAAGTCAGCAATATTTTTCCCATTATATATAGACAATGTTTATATAGGGTATTGGATTATTGAAAGCGGAATACCTCATGACTTTGATAATATTGATACAACTATTTTTGAGGTAATAAGAGAAAATATAGTTACAATTTTAAAAACTGTAACTCATCAAAGAACATTAGAAGCAATTGTAAGAAAAGACTTATTTACAGGGCTTAATTCAGCCGAATATTTATATGGTGAAGGTAAAAAATTAATAGATAGGCATACAATGTCAACATTATGTATGTTTAGAATAACAAACTTAGAAGAAATAAATCAAAAATTTTCAAGAGAATTAGGCAATAGAGTAGTAACGAAAGTAGCACAATTTATTCAAAATAATATCTCAAAAGATTACATTTTTGTAAGATATATGGGACCTAAATTTGTAATTGCATTTCCTGGAATTGATATAGAAGATGTTGCTAGATTTTTAAATGAATTAAAAACCCAAGTGGAAGATTTAACAATAAAATTAAATGATAATGATGGTTTAGAATATGAAGATTTAGAAGAAAGAGAAAATACATCAAAGAAGAAGTCAAAATCTAAAAAGAAATTATTAATGGAAGCTAAACCAAAACTAAACTTTGTTATTTCAACATATTATAAAGGAACTGGCATTGAAGAATTATTAAAAAGGTTAGAGCAATACATAGATAATGCTAGCAAAGATGAAAGTGAAATTAATAATATATAAGGAGGTATTCAGATGGAATTTGATAAGACTATGCATTTTAACGTAGAAAAGGAAGAAAATAGTAAATCAAGAGAGATTTTAAAAGAAGTATATGAGGCATTAGTGGAGAAAGGCTATAACCCAATAAATCAAATAGTAGGTTATATTTTATCTGGAGATCCAACATATATAACAAGTCACAAAGACGCAAGAAATAAAATAAGACAAGTAGAAAGAGACGAATTACTAGAAAAAATGGTAAAAAATTATATAGGAATAGAAGATTAAAAATGAGAATATTAGGGATAGATTATGGTGATGCAAGAACCGGACTAGCAATAACAGATGCATTAAATATAACAGCTCAAGGCTTAGAAACGATTAACAATAATGGAAACGACAAAATAATTTTAAAAAAAATTGATGAATTATTAGAAAAATATGAAATTTCTACCATTGTTATTGGTTACCCTTTAAATATGAATGGAACTAAGTCAGAGAGAACAGAAATAACAGAAAAATTTATTCATAAATTAAAATGTAAATATAATAAACTTGAAATAAAACAAATTGACGAAAGGCTTACAACTGTTGCAGCTCATAAAACTATGAATCTATTGGATATAAACAAGAATAAAAAGAAAAATATAGTAGATACTATATCTGCGGTATATATTTTAGAAACATATTTAAAACAAGTTGACTTATAAAAATAAATATTATATTATAATGTTGATGAAAGGAGAAAAATAAAATGGATGAAGAATTAGATGATAATGTAATAATATTGAATGATGAAGAGGGAAATGAAGTTAAATTTGAATTTCTTGATTTAGTTGAATTAGATAACGAGGAATATGTTGTACTATTACCTTATATAGAAGAAAACCAAGAACAAGAAGATGATGGAGAGGTAGTAATTTTAAAATTAGAAGATTCTGATGAAGATTCAGATGAAGAATCTTATGTTGGAGTAGAGGATGAAGAAATACTAAACAAAGTATTTGAAATATTTAAAGAAAAATTTAAAGATGAATTTGATTTCGTAGATGGAGAATAATATTAGAAGTGGAGATTATATATTAGAAACACCAATTTCTAATATATAATCTATTTTATTTTATAGTAGTTTATATATTAACAAATGATATAAGGGAGGAATAATTATGAGAAATCTTTCTACATGGTTACTTGCAATGTTTATGGTAATGTTTGCAGGTTTTAGAGTAATCGTAACAATTACAAATCAACAAGGTTCACCACTAGGAGGTCTAGTAGTGGAAAACATTACAGTCGAAATTGCATTAATATTTTTAACATTATTGTGTTTAATATTAGTAGTAAAAAGAAAATTTGTAGGAGCATTAATATATGTAATATCTTATGGTTTATATTATGGTGGAGGGGTATTTTCAACACTATATAGGGTATTAGTTGAAGGTGAAGCATTAGGAATGGGTAATGCTTTTGAATTACTAGTATCTGCTATAGGAGTTTTATTACCATTAATGGTACTTTTTGATACATTAGCAGATAAAACTAGAAAATTAAATCCGGTTGACAAAAAAACAGACTGGTTTTACAAAAATGAACAGTTCGATAGAAAATTTGACGAGAGAGCAGATAGAAACGAATACAAATTCTAATATATATTAAATAGTGAGAAATAGGTATCAACAGATATGTTGATACTTATTTAAAATGGATAACTATAACAATGCTGAAAAAATAAAATTATTAAAAGAAAGTAAAAGTAGTGGTGATATAAATGAACGAAAATAAAACAAACATTAATTGGTTTCCAGGTCACATGGCTAAAACGAGAAGACAAATTGAAGAAGATTTAAATTTAGTGGATGTGGTAATAGAAATTTTGGATGCGAGAATACCAATATCTAGCCAAAACCCAGATTTAAATGCAATTTTAAAAAATAAGAAAGTTTTAAAAATATTAAATAAAAGTGACTTGGCAGATGCAAAAGAAAATAAAAGATGGACTGAATATTTTTCAAAACAAGGAGTTCAGGTGGTATTGGCAAATTCAAATACTGGTAGTGGAATAGATTTGGCAATAAGAAGAATTGAAAGCATGGTAGAAGAAAAAATGGAGGCATTATCCGCTAAAGGAAGAACAGGAAGAAAAGTAAGAGCTATGGTTGTAGGAATTCCAAATGTAGGTAAATCATCTTTTATAAATCGTGTCGCTCAAAAAAATTCAGCAGAAGTAGGAAATAAGCCAGGGGTAACTAAAAGTAAGCAATGGATTAGAGTCAATGATAAGGTAGAGTTGTTAGATACACCAGGAGTATTATGGCCAAAATTTGATAATGAGACAGTTGCACTGAATTTATCATTTACAGGAACAATAAAGGATGATATTTTAGCTCAAACAGAGATTGCATACCAACTTTTAAAATATTTGCTAAATAATTACATAGATAATGTTTGCCAAAGGTATAATTTCAAAAAAGAGGAATTAGAAGAAATATTACAAAGAGATAATGATGAAAATATAAATATTTATGAAATTATGCTTAAAATCGGGCAAAAGCGTGGTGCAATAATTTCTGGTGGCAATGTAGACGATGAGAAAACAGCTAAGATAATACTAGATGATTTTAGAACAGGAAAATTGGGAACAATTAGCTTAGAAAAGGTATAGTAAATATAAAAAATCAACTTATTGTAACAATAATGATTTTAAATATATAAAATTCTAATTAGACTTTTTCAAGTACGGAGGCAAATGCGTATGCAATTAGACTTTAATTTAAATAAAAAAATTTATCAACTGAAAAGGAAAATGGCTTTTCTAACTTTATCAACCAATTTATCAATGAATTATCAAATTATTTAGAAAATTTTACAAAAAATAAAAATTTAACATATTGTGTTACATCAGATGTGAATGAAGATGGTAAAATGTATGTTGTAGCTCAGAACGGAACTGGCGTTGGAAAAAATATTCCCTTAGATGAATTACCAAGTGGTACAACTAAAGGAACAATATTAAGGCAAAATCATGGAAAATTTGTAATTGACGAAGAACTAACAAAAAAATCACTTGATGAAGATAATAAGGTTTGAGTTCGAACGAAAAAAGCTACTTGCAGAATATAAAACAGAAGATGTAGATTATTTAGTTACAGAAGTAGGAGATGATTACGTAATGCTAAAGAATCAAAAAACTGGTTTAGAATTTGATTCTTGTGATTTAAAAAAGGATGTTTTTGATGAAATATATGAAGGTGCTATGCTAACTTGCAAACATGGGGAATATGTTTTTGAAAGAATAATGTAAATAAAAATTCTTGAAAATTGTTGTCAATAGTTTTCGAAAATGTCCCAAAATTTTTTAAACATTAGCACTAAAAAAATTAGTGCTGATGTTTTTTTATG
>CANQCG010000038.1 GCA_947589645.1 uncultured Clostridia bacterium | reverse complement strand
AAGTTCCCGGGGGTATATGTAGTCGACTTAAAGACGGACTCTACACGAAGTATATTTATACCGGGGTATTTTCTGGGATTATTGGAGGATGCGGAACATTCTTTCAGTCGGGCTATATTGAAGTATGCTGATATGTATGCAGTTAAAGATGACAGTAACAAGATAAAGGAGTTATTGGACTACAAGGTTTTAGAGGAGAGGTTACGCAAAGGCGATGTAAATGTATATTACAAGAAAGTAAACGGGGAGAGTATGAAGCTTAATATATCCTTACCAAGCGTGCCAAGAGAAAATGTTCTGGATACGGTATGGATATTTTCAAAGGAATAAGTCGGAGGCAGACTGTCCGAAAACTAATAATTTGACATTTCATATCAAATTATTGCACATTATTTCGGCATTATGTCGTTTAAGTTGCCAAAGTCAATAATATCACACAAAATATTCAAATATATAATGAGTTTTCGGACAATCTGGAAGGAGGTTATTAAATATGCAGTTATCCACTAAGGGGAGGTACGCTTTAAAAGCTATGGCGGATATGGCGTTAAACGACAACGGGGAGTACATATCCTTAAAAGACATAGCCAACAGACAGGACATACCGTTGAAGTATCTGGAACAGATAGTGAGTATATTGAATAAAGCCGGTTTTCTTAAGAGTTTAAGAGGAGCCCAGGGAGGTTATAGACTGGCAATGAAGCCCTCGGAGTATACTGTAGGTATGGTGCTGCGGTTGACAGAGGGGATTTTTGCGCCGGACAGGGACAGAAGCGACAGTACAATAGTTGACATAACGGACAAACTTGATGCCGCCATAAATTCCGTTTTAGACTCAATAACTTTGGAAGATGTAGCGACAAAAGAGCGTGACAAATGGGTGAACGACTACTGTATATGATAAAATTATTTCAGGTTTTAACTGTAACCATTTTGTCAAGGATTTTCCGAGCATTTCATCAAATTTCACATAAAAATTTGTACAAATTGTATGAAATAAGCTATAGATACAAAATCGAGTAGGAGGCAGACTGTCAGAAAACTAATATTTTAATACTTCGTGTCAAATTATTGACTTTGGCTGTATCCTTCCCGCTGTCGGGCTGATTGGAGACTTTCACCCGTTAGCCCAGCGCACAAAAATAGAGCCTTATCTCCACTTTGAAATAAAGTAGGAATAAGACTCTAAGTTGTATGCACTCAATCTAATTTCGCATATCATAAGAAAACAGGTCATAGACAGATTGAGATAAATCATGGCGTAGTTTATGATTTATTTTGGAAAAATACTAAATGCCGTTGTACAGTCCTGACAATGTTGTGTTGTAATATTTATCCTTCATTATGCTCTATTTTTTCAATTGAAAGAGATTGTACTGTTTTTATAATACTATTTTTTGGTATTTTACCGGAAATAATACTTCCTGCACCTATAACACAATGTTGCCCTATATCTGATCCTTTCAAAATAACTACATTACTTGCTATCCAACAACCTTCCCTTATAATTACTGTTCCTTCGGAAAACCCTTGCTTATATATTGGTATATTTAGATTATTAAACTTATGATTATGGTCATAAACCTTAACATTTTCTCCAAAAATACAATTATCTTCTATAATAATATTATTATGTACATTTATATGACAATCCGAATTAAAAAAACAGTTATTTCCAATTCTTAGAGTTGCTTTTTTATTTTTACTGATACGTACTAAAAAACCTTTTCTAAACCTTAATTTTTTTCCTACTATAAAACTTTTCTTGTATATAATTTTATAATAAACAATGAGTATAAATTCATATACTTTATTTAAAACTCTGTTCATTTAATCCTCCTTAATATTAATTTCAATACATCTTCATGATAAATTTCTTAGGCATTATGTGTTTTAAAATATAACCTTCATCTTTCTAATGTTTCTTATTTTTTTCTTATTGAACACAAAACAGCAAATATTTCATACATATTATTTCTGCTGTTTCATCTATCTTTCGTACTTTTTCTAAATACTTAATATTTAAATAAACAGATAAAATTATCGTCCAAGAAAACATATAGATAAAATCCTGTTTTTTCTAAGTACATACTTACTCACAATTATACTCACAATAAGCCCAATTACTGCAGAGCCAAATATAGCTACTGTATTGGATGTACCTATCAACAAAAACAAATATGATATTCCGTTTACAATAAATGGATTATGAATTAGATAAATATCATACGAGTAGCATGATAAAAAATTCAATAACCTATTCAAATAACAATATTTTACAATAAACTGTGAAATTTTTATTGTAAGCAAGCTGCCTGAAACTGCTGCAGCATATTTTCCTGTTGAAAACCATATATCAAAAGTTTTTATAAAATATGAATCTTTATCAAAATAATTCCACATCAAACAAAAATAGGCACTTACTATAAATATGACCAATACCGAAATAATTGTTTTTTTGTTTGCTTTAATCCATTTTTCAAACCATTTTGTCTGCATCCCAAGACAAAAATAAAACAAGTAATAAATTACTCTATCAATTATTTCAACTGGATTAAAAAATCTTGTCATAACAGCATAAAGAATTATAACCGCCACAAGTGTGGATGCTTTGCAAAAAAGCTTGTAAAACAAGGTTACAAGTGCAAAAATAATGAATAATGCATATACAAACCATATATGTCTATCAAAATGGTTTTCATAAGATATTATTGAAAAAAACATTTCACTAACAGTGGCTGTTTTAAAGCCTGCTTTTGTAAGAAGTATTCCAACTTTAGGTATATTGTTTCCAATAATTACTATGATATAATTAAGCAACGACCAAGTAACATAAGGAACAAAAAGATATTTAAATTTTTTAATAATCAGTGTACATTGCCAACCACCTTTAACAGAAGAATTTGCTTTATAACTCTCAAGTTTTTTCGCAAACAAAAAACCTGAAATCATAAAAAAGGCAGCCATATGAAATAAATAAATAAAACTAAAAACCTTTTTATAAAATACGCTCTCTATTTGTATTTTCGCTACTATTCCATGTCCTATAACAACAAGTATAATAAGTAAGCCTCTTGCAATATCTATGTACTGAATTTTTTTATTATTCTCTGTCATGCTTTCTCCTAATCTAATAATATTAAATATTTATACTTCAGCTACTTAAACATATTTCACCATACCCATATTTTTTGATTTTATATAACATACTATAACCTATTATCAATGGTTCAAAATATTATAGAAAATTAGGCTTTTAATATTCCAACTTAATTCTCATTGAATAGTACCAACATTTAAAAATAATTTCAGACTGATAAAAATATAATATTACAATAAATTCTAATTGTTGCTGTCATTTAAAAACATAAAAAGCACATATATTTACTAAATTATCTTATTTATTATCATCATTCTCATTCGTCTGAGTCCAAAATATACCCAATATAGTTTATGGTATATCAAAAAAATTTCAATTTTAAATGTTATACTCAGTTTTTTATCATATAAATATTTAGGACGTTCTACCTTACAATTCTTCAATTCTCTTTCAATGATTTTGATATATTTATTTCTTATTTCTTTATTATTTGTAGCAATGAGTAAACAAAAACAAGATCTAATTCCATCCAGATACACTAAATTTAATTGTTCTGGATACTTTTTCACTAATTCTGCTTCATCAATTATTGACCTTATTCTGTTACTTATTTGATCTCCATGAAATTTCATACTTGTACTATGTGATAGGCGATAATAGTGATAATATAGTACATCACTCTGAATCACAATATTTTTACAATTTCTTAAATAAGAATAATTAAATATAATATCTTCATTACCATGTAGAACATTTTCATCAAAAATAATATTGTACTGTTTAATAATATCTGCTCTATACAAACCATTCCAAACAGAACCAATAAAATCATATTTTTTAAATTCATAATAATCTTCCCAAAAAGAATCAATATTTACAAAACAACTTTTGGGATAAAATCTATCTATTGTTCTTGTAATAGATCCATCAATCTTGATTGTTATATTCTTACGTCCACACTTTATTATGTCAGCATTATGCTTTTCAATTGAATTTAATAAAATCTCACAATATTTTTCATCATATTCGTCATCATCATCTATAAATGTAATGTATTTACCAAGACTATATTGTATTCCAGTATTTCTTGCAGAAGAAACACCTGAATTTTTTTTATGTATAACCCTTATTCTGCTATCATTCTTAGCTAACTCTTCACAAATATAGGCGCTTCTATCTGTTGAACCATCATCAACAATTATTAGTTCAAAGTGTGTATAACTTTGTTTTATAACACTTTCAACGGCTTTTTTTACATATTTTTCTGCATTATATACAGGCATAATAATTGAAATAAGTGGATAAATCTTATTATTATCACTCATAATTCGATCACTCCTTTTATACAAAATACAAAAAACCATAATATATAAAAATTAACATTATGTTACTTTTCGTCCGTCAATATACAATAAGCAAAATTCTTAACTACTCTATGTTTATATATTCCTGTATAAAAAATTTTACATTTTAAAATTATATCAAACAACAAATCAATATATTTTGTTGTCAGTATATGTAAAAAAGTAATTTTTTCAGAATAACTTGAATGTAAAATTACTGGTTTTTTATATGATAACTGCAATTTGATATAAAATACAATACCAATAAAAAAGCTGATACAAAACGCTGACTTATTAAAACAGGATAACCCATATCAAAAAAAAGAATAAAAACAAATAATGTTTTACATATTATCTTGTCATCACAGACTCTTTTGAGTAATCTTAATAACATAAGATATATTACAATTAATAATAGCACTCCGCCTCTAAGCATATATACAACATATGCGCTATCAGTATATATTAAATTAGATAAATTGTAAAATCCGGTTGGTATATTAAACGAGAAAATATTTTTAATGCTTTCTTTAAGTAAGGCATCTCCACCATAATATCTTCCAAGGATACCATTCGCTTCACTTTGTAAAATATTGTTTACAATATCATAGTTTTTCATTATACATATAACACCAATAATTAACAAAAAAATCCAACTTATCAAATCATATTTATTTTTTTTAATATTCTTTCTATTTTTAATAAAATAGTATGATAAAATTAATGCACAGCACAAAATTGAAGATGTACTTTTACACAATATTATCAGCAAAAACAGTGCTATTCTAAAAAAAAGAGATATCTTTGATTTATAGTAATTAGAATAAAATTCCCACCCCATAAATAAAAAAGAATAAATATAAGCAGCTATAGAATGTGTTGCAAAAAAAGTCACTGTTTTATTTAATTGTATCATAACTATATATATATGAGCATAATGATTAACATAATATGTACTCAAAAAATCGTTTATAATTTCATTTCCACAAAATTCTCCCAAACCAACAATTATAATTAAAGCTGATACTACAGAGTATAATATTATAATATATCTAAAATGTCCTGATGTTGGCTTTTGCATATTTAATACCAAAAGCAAAAGAGTAAACCTTAACATTTCTACAGATTTAAATTTTAACTCTGGATTAAATAACATTGTTAAAAAAGAAAAAACAGCAAATAGCATAACATAAATAATGCTATACAATAAATTTTTTTTATCTATATTTATATTTCCTCTTGATATTATTAAATAAACAACAGTAAACAAAAGAACAATATAAGCAAAGAATTCCATTTCAATATTCATAGAATTTTTAACATTAGAAACAGGTATAAGCAAACTTAATATAATAAATACTAAACCTATATCAGTTAAAAATGACTGTTTGCTATTATTTTTTCTTAATATCATAATTAAACCTCATTATTTGTAATAGAAAATTGACAAGTATTGGAATTGCAACTCCGCCTAAAACATAATAAACACGTAATTGTGGGTAACTATATGGATGTATATTTAAGCCACCTTGATGACCATTATATATATAATATACAAAATCAAATATTTTAAAAATCGTAAAGTGATAAGCCATAATAAATGCACTATTTTTTCCAATCATAGAAAGCATTACTTTAATGTAATTTGTTTTTAAAATAATGTGTAATAAGGATATACACCACATAATTCCTAAAAAAGAAACCATGTAAAACCCTAAAATAGGTTTTGTATAACATTTAGCTATATCGATACTATAATCAAAAATCTTCACTACACTAAATAGAATTAGTGATATAATAAAAAATATTAATATTTCAATAGCAAAATTATTGCAAAAGCATTTATCTATATATTTCTTACCTTTTAATTGCATTTGATATCCGCATTCCATAATAGGTAATGACATAAATGCAGCATCAATACGATATGGAATTACAATTTCATTGCTATTCAATAGTAAACCTACAAATCCAAGAATGATTATTGTAACAAATCTTATTATGGTAGATCCCTCTATTTTATTAAAAAAAATTGTAATTCCCATATGAATAATTGAAACAATAAATAATAATTGAAGAAACCATAATGCCCCTGCTATATCTCCATTGCTAACAAATAAAAGACTCCTAACAAAATATTTAACAAGATCAACAATATTATAATCATATATTCCCATAAATTTAAAAAGAATTTTAATCCACAACAAATTTATAGAAAAAAATAAAAATTTTTTATAATATCCATTAAGCTTTTTTTTAAGATAATTTATTGCACCAATTTCCTTATCATATTTAATTAAATAACCTGAACAGAATACAAAAATCATAAGATGATACGTATAAACAAAATTTTTAATGTTATGAATTAATTCTGAAACGGCAAAATTATATTCATTACATGCATGACCAATTACAATTGATATAATACCTATTGCCCTTAATATATCAATGCTATGTAATCTTTGATTATTGGATATTTCATTCATATAAACCTCCTATTATTTACCGGAATCATATCTAAACATTTACATTAAAATCACATATTTTTCTTGTATACAATTGTATCGATATAATGTAACAGCGTTTTTCTTTTTATAAAAAATACAGATAATATTAATATAAAAATTAGATATCTAATAGATAAACTTGAATAAAATATGGAAATAGTAATTCCCAATAATATAAACAAAATAGTAAATTTCCATATAAATGCCATATCATAGATATTGCTATTATAACCATTTTTAGTTAAAGCTGATTTCATAATAAATGAATGAGCAATTGTAAAAAATAAATAACTGAACAATGTTGTGTATCCAGCAGCGTAATAACCAATTTTTTTTATAAAGAATACATTCATAATATAATTAATAAATGCACCCAAGACAGAAATAACTAGCATTGGTTTTGTTTGCTCATAATAAAATTCAATAATACAAAACATACTATACAAAAAAATTAAATACGCACTACATGCTACCGGAGGTATAACATAAATTGCTTCCTTGTATTTTGAACCGGCTAGTATGGTAATAAACTCTGGAGCGAGACAAATAAGCAGAAAATTCATAACACCAACCAACATAACTAAAGCATTAACAATATTCATTACATCTTTTGTTTTATCAGAGTTTATTTTTTTGTAAATCCATGGTGTAAATGAATTTTGTATTGACTTACCAATAATTTGCAATATCATTGCTCCTGAATATGCAACACTATATATACCTGCTTGACTAATTCCGCATATATTTGAAATCATAATACGATCCATTTGATTTAGTAATGTTTGCGATATATAGTGTGGAATCAAAGGAATAGCCAAAAATAGGGCATATCTCCAAAATTCTTTGTTAAAAAAAGTTACATCTTTTTTTAAATTATTTATATATATATATCCATAAATTCCGATTTGTACAATTAAAACCGATAAAATCCTTGCATATCCTTTTTCATTAGCATAATGCACAAAAAATAGCCCGACTATGGGATTTAAAACTAACAAAAGTAATGTCGTAGCAACAACTTTTTTATATTTAAAGTCAAATCTTTGTTTTGCTGCCCATAATTCATATCCAGGCGTCAACATTATTTCTACAAGTAAAATTAAAATAAGAGAAGGTGGTAATCCAATAAAATCCGATATACTTTTCTTTAATGTCAAGAATAACAATATAATAGCAATTGTAATTGCAGTGGTTAAACCTTGCATGGATGAAAGAAATTTATCTTGCCTATCTGCATATTTAATCATTCCATTATTAAATACATTAGAATAAATGTTAAGAGTTGCAATAATCAACAAAATGTTTTGCCAGGAAACAAAAATACTATATTCTCCATATTCAGCAGTAGATAACAAGCGTGTAAATATAGGAACAGTTATTAACTGAATACACTTATTGACTATACTACAAATAGTAAACCAAAATGCTGCTTTTACAGGTTCCGGAGCATCATGTAATTTTGATATGTATAGCTTAATATTTGACATACTCCCTCCGTTTTTATCATATATTTATATTAATGTTTGCAATTATAGAAAATTATTATATTATCTTAAATACCGTAATTTTACACAACAAACAATATCTGCCAAAATAAATACCCATACCTCAAATATGAAATTATTATTAAAAGCACAATTGTTAAAAAGAGAAAACATAATTCATTTTTTAAATAAACTCGGATTATTTGATAAATCATTTAAAAATTTATCATAAAAGTCATTTCTTCGTTCAGTAAGTTTAACTATTTCATATTGTTTGGATTTTTCAAAGTTCTCTTTAGATATTTCACTTAAATCACAGCATAAAATGTATTTTAAAATTTTAACAACACTTTTATAATTTCCCTTTGGAAATAATAAATCATGCCTAATCAACTCTGGTATACCTGCAATATTTGTTCCTATACATGGACATGCTCGACTCATAGCTTCAATAACAGCTCTTGGAAGACCTTCCTGTTTACTTGGTTGAATATAGATATCAAGACTATCGTAATATTCATTCATCTTATCAGCTGATAAACTACCCATAAAAATTACCTTATCTTCAACCTTGTATTTTTTTATAAGATCAGCCAAATATGTATCGTTTTTTTGTCCTGTAAATCCACCCGCCAATTTATATACAAAATCATAACCTTCTTTATTAAGTTGTGCTATAGCTTTGATAACATACTCCTGACCTTTGTAACGTACATCAATTGCTGCTGCTGTTCCCAAAACAATACTTCTGTTTTTCATATTTTTTATTTTATTTAAACGATTTTCCAATACGCTGTCATCTGTATTCGGTAAAACCACATTTGAACAGGATACTGAAATTCCTTTTGTCGGATACCTTTTTTGCAAAAACTCAGATGTTACATAATAAATATATTTTCCTTCTTTTATTGCTTTTTTATTTGATAGATACGAGAATGGGGCTACAATTTTTCCAAATAAACTATGATTCCAATAACTATCAAATGGACAACCAACGCTTTCAATAATATAGGGCTTATTATATTTTTTAGCATATTTCAAACCAAAAT
Source organism: uncultured Clostridia bacterium (assembly GCA_947589645.1). Lineage (GTDB taxonomy): Bacteria > Bacillota > Clostridia > TANB77 > CAG-508 > CAG-269. Next base: position 3,145 of record CANQCG010000038.1, on the reverse strand, counting down.
AAGCTATTGAGCTTTGAAGTCTAAACACTACATAATCTGTTTCTTTTATAGTTTTTTCAATTATTTTCTTAGCATATTTTATATTTTTAAGACATCTAATATTTTTAAATTCCGGAACAGAAATAATATTAATTTGTTTGGGAACCTTTGTATATTTTCTATTATTATCAACAGGTTTTGTTCTTATAAGAAATGTAATTTCATCTGCAAGATAGGAATATCTTTCATATAATCCTCTATACGCAAATTCATAATAATTTCCATCTTTATCATAAAACAAAGGACCATCGTGTACAAATACCAACTTCATAATTTTAACTCCTTGAATTCTTCTTTTAAATCTTGATAAATTCCCAATTTCCGTAGAAGAGTAAATTGCTTTTTTGCTTCTTTTTTGCCACAAAATATACCAAAAACTTTTAAAATTATATTTTGTCTTTTATTAACAAAAGAGTTTATCCAGCGCTTTATCCACGCTACAGGTAAAAGGAGAACAGATTTGTTTCTGTACCACTCACTTAATTCTCTCATATCCTTATCACTTGGAAAAAACCATGTCATAACATTTCCTTGATTTCCCGAACCATAGGATTTTCTCAAAAGTTTTACACCATTGTTTCTTTCATAAAAACCAAATGTCCCTGCTTCAAGTATATATGCTTCAATTTCATTGTATAAGTCAATATCCATATCCGGAACATTGATTTTTGTATCAAACCATTTATTGCATATATAAAAAATATTTTCCGCAAACTTTTTTAATCTTATATTTTCAAATTCATTCCATAAATAGTTCCAATCCAATTTATCTGTAAATTTATTTACATAAACAGCTATATCCATTATCATTCTTATTCCACAGCCTTCATTATAAAAATGTTTGCCAATGTGGGCTATAAGATATATCAAATGGTCATCAACATCCAATTCATATGTATAATCCTTTATTTTGACAGCCTTGTTGCATAACAAATCAAAGTATTTTCCATAATCATAACCATTTCCCAAATCTTCGTTCAAAAGGCTTTTATGAATTTCAAAATGAACATTGTTCTTGTCAAAACTTACTTCATTAAAATAGGTATCTGTTATTGTATAGTTATATTCTTTCAAAATTTTTTTTGCTTTTTCAAAGTTTTCTCCAGACACAAAAATATCAATATCTCCCATTGTCCGAAGCTCTTTATCAGGATAATAATTCCTTACAACATAACCTTTTGTCAATACATGGGGTATACAGACCTTATTGAGAATATTAAACAATTTTCTCGCTTCATCTTCTTGCTTTACGGAAAACATAAGCGTTGAATAAAAATCTTTTTGAAGTTTGTTCCTTACTTCATCTTGTACACATAATTTGTTATTATTGCTGACAACTGCCGCAATTATTCCCTGCACACTGTGTATAGAGGCAAGATGATATATTCTTTCCCAGTTGATTTTTTTTGTTTGAGAAAATATTTTGTTGTTTATATATGCATTCAGTATTGATAAAAAATCATCATACATATTTATTAAAACCTTTCAAGTATTAAACTTCTCTAAGATTGTTAAATATATTTCCTTTCAATTTTTTAGAAATATAAAATAAACTTATAAGTTATTTACAAAATCTATAATCGTTTTCTTAAATGTATCAAACATAAAGTTTTCAAGGACTCTATTTTTTGCATTTGTACCATATTCATTGGCAAGCTTTTTATCGTTTGCTAATTTTTTTATTGCATCCGCATATGCTTTTACATCTCTGTTTTTACATTCTATTCCTGTAATTCCATTAAGACTCACATAATTCACACCACTTCCAGGTATATTGAATGTCACAGCAGGCTTTCCAAAATACATAGCCTCAGCCAATGCTAGACCAAAAGCTTCGTTTTTGGTTACAGATGAAAAACAAAATATATCACAAGCAAGATAATGAATAATTCTCTCTTCATTGCTTATTTTGCCAAGAAATACTATATTGGGATAGTTTTTTGCCTGTTGCATAAGTTCTTTTGTCAGTGGTCCCTGACCTCCTATAAATAAAACAAAATTATCATCAAGGTTCTTAAAGGCTTCTATAAGATAACTAAAACCTTTATAAGGTATATGTCTGCCAAGACCAAAGCAGATTGTTTTATTTTTTAAGGAATTTTTTAAATTGTCAGCTTTTTTAATAATTTCGCTTGTTACCTCTAAACTTGAATCTTCAATACAAACAGGTATAATCACGCATTTTTCTTTATATTTCTGTAAAAATGGACTCCCATTTACATAATTTGGAGATGTGCTTATTATTACATTTGCTCGTTCCAAAAGTGCAAAATTTTGATTATAAAATAACTTTCCAAGTATCTTTTGTTTTGTAATATCAAAATGCCAAAAAAGAACCAATTTAAAATCATGTTTTTTATAATGCAATAAATAAGCAGCAACCAGCGGATTTGGATAGTGAAATATAATTATATTGGGTTTAAAATTTTTCATTAGCTTTTTTAATTCACTATAATATATAAGTGATAAAGACTGAGATGCAAATTTTCCAAAACAACCACATCTAATTATTTCAACGTCTCCAATATATTCATGAGTGGTTACATTTCGTTTACAAACATAATTACCATCTGAAGCATCTTCATTAAAACATATAATTTTTTGTTTAATATTTTCATCCTTTAAAGCAGATACCATTGTCTGTACAACTAATTCAATACCTCCTATAAATGGATACATATATTTTGAAATGTGAAGAATTTTTTTCATATTCCTATCACCCTGTATATAATTTATTTTCCCCTTCTTATCTTGTTAAAAATACTTCTCCCTTACCAACTCTATCTCTCCAATAATCAAGCAAATCGTGCATTGTTTTTTCGAAACTTATCTCCGGTTCCCAACCTGTATGTTCTTTAAACTTCCTGCAATCAGGTACCTGAAGGTCTGCATCTATAGGACGCAGTCTTTCGGGATCGGTCACAACTTCTATCTTATCTTTCATTGTTGAATAGGATATAAGCGTATTAAGGGTATCTCCCACCTCGCAAGTGTATGAACCGCCTATGTTATAATACTCTCCCGCAACAGGGTTCACAGTTACAAGCATATAGTAAGCCCTTACCGCATCTCTTACATCGGCGTATGTTCTCAGCGATTTAAGATT
>CANQCG010000037.1 GCA_947589645.1 uncultured Clostridia bacterium | reverse complement strand
AGAGAAAGGATGTTTAAAGAAATAGAAGAACACAACAGAAGAGTTTTAGAACATAATAAAAGAGTAATGGAACAACCCGTATATCAAGAAGTTGATGAAGGCTTTTTGTTCTTTGACTCCGACCATCCGTTATTATCCTTGTTCGCTAATTGGTTTATAAATTGAAAATCAGAGATAAATATACCGAACAATATATCTTATATTTTCATGCTAATATAGTTACATAAGGGGTAAAGTATGCCAAGAATCTTTGATAATATTAACTTAAAACTTGAGAAAGCCTTAAAAGAAAGCCTTGAGTTATCATATCGAGCTGACTTCTGTGTTGGCTTTTTCAATTTAAGAGGTTGGCATATTATTGATGATTACATAGATAAGTTTGAAGGTGGTGAAAATAATAATTGCCGTTTACTTATAGGTATGCAAAAAACACCTAAAGCATTACTGAATGACCTATATTCATTTAATGTTAATAATGAATTTATGGATATGGAACAAGCAAAAAAACTCAGAAAAGATATGGTTAAAGAATTTAGAGAACAGCTTGTAATAGGTATACCGGATAATAAACAAGAAAAGGCATTAAAATCACTTTTAAGACAACTTAAGTCTAAAAAATTAGTAGTGAAGTTCTATTTAAAAGACCTGCATGCAAAGCTATATCTTGCATACAGAAAAGATAACATTAATCCTACAATACCGTACATAGGTAGTAGTAATCTTACTTTTGCAGGTTTAAGCAGGCAGGGTGAATTAAATGTTGATGTTTTGGATACAGATTCAGCAGAAAAACTGGCTAACTGGTTTGAGGATAGATGGAATGAGCAATGGTGTGTTGATATTACACAAGACTTAATAGAAGTTATTGAAAACAGTTGGTGTAGGGAAGAACAACTGCCGCCACAACATATATACCTAAAAATGGCATATCATATGGCACAAGAAGCAAGAGAAGGTTTAACAGAATTCAGAGTTCCAAAGGTATTTAAGAACCAACTATTAGACTTTCAAATTAAATCGTGTTTAATGGCAGCAAAATATCTTAATGCAAGAAACGGGGTGTTAATAGGTGATGTTGTAGGTTTAGGTAAAACAATTACTGCATGTGCTGTTGCCAAGATATTTGAAAATGACTTAGATACAAGTTGCTTAATTATTTGTCCTGCGAACTTGATTCCTATGTGGGAAAAGTATGTAGAAAGATATGACTTGAGAGCAAGAATTATGTCATCAGCGGTAGTTCAGCGAGAACTAGCAGATTTAAAACGATACAGACTTGTTATAATTGATGAAAGCCATAATTTAAGGAACAAAGAAAGCAAGCGTTATAATGCTATAAGAGACTATATTCAAAGAAATGACAGTAAAGTAATTCTTTTAACTGCAACACCATATAATAAAAGCTATAAGGATATTTCAACCCAGTTACGATTTTTTATATCAGATGATGAAGATTTACCGGTAAGACCGGAAAGAATGCTTGCAGAACAGCCGGAAGCACAATTTGTGAATGACGTTCAAGTTTCACCACGTTCAATATTGGCATTTGAAAAGAGTGAATATGCTGAAGACTGGCAAGACTTACTACGTTATTACATGGTAAGACGTACAAGAAGTTTTATTAAAGCAAATTATGCTAAACTTGACGAAACTAATAACAGAAAATACTTAGAATTCTTTGACGGAACGAAATCATACTTCCCGGAGAGAATTGCAAAGAGTGTAAAGTTCAATGTTAATAGTAAAAACAAAAAAGATCAGTATGCAATGTTATATTCACAAGATATTGTAGATACCATAAATGACCTTGAAATCCCTCGTTACGGTCTTGCAGGTAAGTTAGTTGATAAGAAAACCATAGAAAATATGGATATAACAGGGGAAGAAAACCAGATTATAAAAAATCTTTCTCGTGCAGGTAAAGAAATTATTGGTTTCTGTCGTACAAACTTATTCAAACGTCTTGAAAGTAGTGGTTATGCATTTATTTTATCATTGAAACGTCATATACTAAGGAACAATATTTTCTTATATGCTTATGAAAATGGTTTACCTCTGCCAATAGGTTCACAAAGTTTTGAATTCATAGATGACGATAGCAATGTTTCAGATAATGACCAAGAATCTTTTATTGACATAGAAGAAGATAATGAAACAGAACCTACATTGTCAGAAGGTTTGTATATGAGAGCAAATGAAGCATATGAATTATACCAAAATAAGTATAAAACACGTTTCAAGTGGATTGACTCTAAGTTTTTCAAGCCAACATTAAAAGAACACTTAATTAAAGATAATAAAGCACTTGAAGAAATTATTGAAAAAGTTGGTGAATGGCAAAGTGAAAATGATGAAAAATTGAAAGAACTTATCAATCTTATATCTGACAAACACAAAAACGATAAGGTTTTAATCTTTACACAGTATGCAGATACGGCAAAGTATTTATATGAACAACTCCAAGCACATAATATTCAAGACGTTGCGTGTGCTACTGGTGGAAGCGAAAATCCTACATTACTTGCAAGCCGTTTCAGTCCAGTAAGCAACGAATACCAATTTGGCAATGATAAAGAAACAAGAATACTTATTGCTACAGATGTATTAAGTGAAGGTCAAAACTTACAAGATAGTCATATTATAGTAAACTTTGACCTGCCGTGGGCTATTATTAAGCTCATTCAGAGAGCAGGTCGTGTGGATAGAATAGGTCAGAAATCAGAAGAAATTTTGTGTTATAACTTCTTACCTGCCGAAGGTGTAGAGAAAATCTTATTATTAAGAAGTCGTTTAAAAATAAGACTTAAACAAAATGCCGAAGTAGTAGGAACAGACGAACGGTTCTTTGATGATGAAGATAGTATCAAGTTAAAAGACTTATATAATGAAAATTCACAGGTTCTTGATGAAGAAGATTCAAATGACATTGACTTATCTTCATATGCTTATCAGATTTGGCAAAATGCAATAGAAGAAAATGCTGAACTGAAAGACATTATACCGAGTTTACCAGATATAGTTTATTCAACAAAGCAATCAACCGAGAGAAAAGGTGTAATTGTTTATACACAGACTGCATACGGTAATGACATACTTACATATGTAGATGAAAAAGGTAATCCGATACAGTATTCTCAATTTGACCTATTAAAAATGGCTGAATGTTTAGCTACTGAAAAACCAGTAGAAAGGCTTAAAGACCATTTTGACCTTGTTAAATATGGTGTTGAAAATATTGTTAAGAATGAAAAGTTGATAGGTGGTCAATTAGGTAAAAAGACAGGTGCACGATACAGAACATATCAAAGACTTAATACTTTTGCACAGGAAAACAAAGGTAAGTTATTTGATACACCAGATTTACATAGAACTATTGATCTAATCTATAAATATCCACTTACTGAGAAAGCAAAAGAGAAACTTAACCGACAACTTAAAAGTGGAATTGATGATTATTCATTAGTTTTAATGACAAATGAATTAAGACTTGACGGTACATTGTGTTTGACTACGGAAGAAATAACTGAAAAACCGCCAAGAATAATATGTTCTATGGGATTAAATGAGGGTTAGAAATGGCAATGACTATCACATTGAATAAGGGTAGAATACTGGAACTGCTATCAAAGAATAAGTTAAAGGAATTATTCACGCAACATTTGGGTTGGAATAACTTTAATCAAACAATGCCGGTACAGGTTGAAGGTATAACATACACTCTCAATGGCATTGTTGAGAAAGAAGGGTTTGCTATATACGAACTTATTAACAGAGGTTCGGAACCAATTAAATATGATCTTAGAAAGAAAATTAGTAATAAACTTGCCAAGACCCAACTTGAACATTTAATCGTATTTACTGAAAAAAATGAACAGATTTGGCAATGGATAAAGAGAGCAACCAAAAATTCACCTGCCGTTACACGTTCAGAAATTTATAACCCTGCAAAAAAATCTGGTGAAAAACTGTATCAGAAGTTAGAAAAACTGTTTTTTGGATGGGAAGATTATACAATCACAGATGTTACACAAAGAATTAACGACTCACTAAACAAAGATAAGGTTACAAAGAAATTCTATGAAGAATTTAAGAAGAATAAGGATAACTTCTCTAAATTCATTGAAGGTATAAAAGAAACTGTTGATAAAGAATGGTACAGTTCTTTGATGTTGAACCGTTTAATGTTCATATACTTCATTCAGAAAAAAGGGTTCTTAAATAATGATTTGAATTACATGAGAAACAAACTCAATGAAATTCAAGAAAAACGTGGTGATAACAAGTTCTATTCATTCTATCGTGAATTCTTGTTGGTATTATTCCATGAAGGTTTTGCAAGAGAACTTGATAAACGTTCTGCTCAAACTATGCAGATTATAGGTAAAATTCCTTATCTGAATGGTGGTTTGTTTGATGTTCATGAACTTGAAAGAAAATACCCGAATATTGCAATACCGGATTCTGCATTTGAAAAAATATTTGACTTTTTTGACAAGTATGACTGGCACTTAGACGATAGACCGGTTTCAGATGATAAACAAATCAACCCGGACGTAATCGGTCATATCTTTGAAAAATATATCAACCAAAAACAAATGGGGGCTTATTATACTAAGGAAGATATTACTGAATATATTAGTAAAAACACTATTATTCCTTATCTGTTTGAAGAAGCTAAAAAGAAATGTGAAATTGCATTCAAAGAAAATTCATATATCTGGCAAATGTTAAAAGATAATCCCGATAAATACATATATGAAGCTGTTAGAAAAGGTTGTGATAAAGACCTGCCAGACTATATCTCAAAGGGTATTGATAATGTTTCGCAAAGAGAAGAATGGAACACACCCGCAACAGAAGAATATGCTTTGCCAACTGAAATATGGAGAGAAACTGTCGAAAGACGGAACAGATATTTTGAAGTAAAATCTAAACTTGAAAATTGTGAAATAAATTCTATAAATGATTTCATAACTTATAATTTGGATATAAGGCAATTTGTTGAAGATATTATTACCAATGCTGAAAGCTCAGATGTTATTAAAGCATTCTACTATACAATAGCAGGTCATATTGGTGAAAAATCAAATGAAAAAGACATACCTGCAATGAGTATTCTTGACCCTACTTGTGGTTCAGGAGCATTTCTGTTTGCAGGTCTGAATATACTTGAACCCTTGTATGATGCTTGTATTGATAAAATGTATGACTTTAAACACGAGAAACCAGATTCATACAAAGAATTTGATAGCATTTTAGAGGATATTGAAAAACACCCAAATAGAGAATACTTTATCTATAAATCAATAATCTTAAACAACCTTTACGGTGTAGATATTATGAAAGAAGCAACCGAAATTGCTAAATTAAGATTGTTCTTAAAACTTGCTTCTTGTGCAGAGGTAGATTACAAAAAAGACAACTATGGCTTAGAAGCTCTGCCTGATATAGATTTTAATATAAGAGCCGGTAATTCTTTAGTTGGTTTTGCTAACTATGAAGATGTAAAGTTTGCTGTTGAACATAATACATTGAGTGGGCAGATGAACCTATTATCTGGAAATACAATGGATATTATTGATGAAAATGCTCAAAAAGTAGCATTAGCATACAAGAGATTCAAAAATTCTCAAATAGTTTCCGGTACGCATGAAGAAATCCTATCAGCTAAAAAAGACTTACAAAATAGATTAGAGGAACTTAATAATGAATTAAATCAATACATGGCTAAAAAATATGGTATTGATACGAACAAAAAAGAAGCATACCAGCAATGGTTATTAACTCATGAACCATTTAATTGGTTTGTAGAATTCTATGATGTAGTACATAACCGTGGTGGGTTTGATGTAATAATCGGAAATCCACCGTATGTTGAATATAATGATAAAATTAAGAAACTTTATACTATCAAGAATTATACAACTGAAGAATGTAGTAATCTTCATGCCTTTACACTAGAGAGAAGTTGTAATGTAAAATCTGATAAAGGATATCTGGGGTTTATTGTTCCACTTGCAATTATCAGTACGCCAAGAATGGAAACGGCTATAAACTTAATCAACAATTATAGTTCATACATATCAAGTTATGAATGTAGACCAGGAAAACTTTTTGAAGGTGCTGATATAAGAGTCTCAATAATACTATTAACTCCACCGATTAAACAAAAAGCAAAACATAATGTTACTAATCTACAGAAGTTCTTCTCAGAAGAAAGAGATATTCTATTTAAGAAGTTACAATACCAATCATTAAAAAATATTGAGAAAGATTATTTACTAATACCTAAACTTAAAGCTGGCATTGAAATATCAATTTATAACAAATTATATTCACAGAAGAATAAAGTAGGGCAATATGTAACTGAAAATGGTTCAAACAATAAATTGTATTATTCCTATGGCTATAGATATTGGGCAAAAGTATTAAATAACTCAACAGAATTTGAGGGTACAAATGCTACTAAATCTACTGGAGAAAAAGAACTTTCTTTATTTGATGAAATAGATAAAAATAAGCTTATTGCAACACTGTCATCTTCACTTTTCTATTGGTATTATGTTGTAACAAGTGATGCTCATAACTTTACAAAACATATAATATATAACTTTCCAATAGATATAGAAGATTTAAAATCTTTAATATCAATAAACAAGAAATATCAAGAGGACTTGTATAAGAATTCTATATATAAAACTGTTGTATATAAATCAACCGGAGAAATTAAATATCGTGAATATTATGTAAGAAAATCAAAGTTCCTTATAGACAAAATAGATACAGTTCTTGCCCAACATTACGGTTTTACAGATGATGAATTAGACTATATCATTAACTATGATATTAAATATCGTATGGGTGATTCTCTTAAAGATGATAATAATGATGGGGAATAAGGTGGTTGAATGAGAGAAAAAACTAAAGAAAGTCATTTTGTTCCTAAATTTTATTTAAAGAATTTTCTTGATAAGAATGCTGTATTGCATAAATATGATATAAAAAAGAATAATTATTATTCTTTCGATAATTTAAAAAAGGAATGTAGTGAAAATAACTTATATTTAATTAAAAATAAAATTTCTAACTTTGAAATATGTTTTTTTATGGATATATTTGGTGAAAAAACACTTATTGATTTTGATTTTTGTTTTCGTTTATCCAAAATGCTTAATGGTGAAACTGGTGAACTTATCAATATGATTGTAGAGAAAGATAAAGTTGCTGAAAAAATAACTAATCAGTGGATAAAAGCCACCATAAATATTGATGAATTTTCTCGTAAGCAAGAAACCATTTATACATACATAGAAAATGAATTTCAACCTATTTATAACAATATTTTAATGAACAACATTTTACCACCAGAACTTTGTCAGAATATAACTCAAGAAAATATATCCATATATTTGTATGAAAAACTTTTGCATTTTATCCACCAAGATTTTTTTGAAGATTTAGCATATAACTTATGTATGCCAAAAGAGTACAAAATTGACTTACTAAGTAAGGTAAAACTTCCATTGTTTGATACACTACATTACATACTATCTCAGTATTTCAGAACTCAAAAATTATTAAGAAACATTAATTGTATTATCAATTCCGATTCAACAAAATCATTAATTAAAAAAGTATATGGTAATAATGTTCATTATAATAGTGAAAATATTAATTATTTATATACACTTATTATGCCGATAAATTTAGCAAAAAACCTTTTGCTTAACAATTTTCATATTGTTTTATTAAACAACAAAACAGATGTAAGTTTTATAATTTCAGACAATCCTTGTTTTAACTTGTATTCTGAATTGAATAAAAAACATTATGAAAAGGAAGAATTAGAGATATATTTCCCTCTATGCTCAAATAAAGCATTTATTTTGACAAATAATACAATATACAAAGATATTAATGATTTAGAGATTGATAACATAGCAGAAGTTGATAGATACAATAAGTTATTAATAAAAAATACAGATAGATATGTATATGGAAATAGTGAAAACCTCTTAAAACGTTATTTTATAGGAGATATAAATGTCTAATTTTGTTTCATATATAGGTAATAAAAATATACTCAAAGAACATAAAATAGCTTTTCTATGCTCTCACAAGTGCCCTGCCGATATTATTATTCAGTCTTATGACTGGGCAACAAAAATGAAGAATGAGGGTAGGTGTGTTATATCCGGTTTCCACACCAAAATTGAACAAGATGTATTCAACTTCTTAAAGAAAGGAACCCAACCGATAATCAAAGTTCCTGCAAGAGGTAAGTACAAGCATATTTCACTTGAAGAACAACAAATGGTAGATGACGGCAGATTATTATTCCTGTTCTTTTTCCCAGATGATGTAACCTATCAAACCAAAGAAACCTGTGTAAAACGCAATGAATACATTGCCCAAATAGCAGATGAAATCCACATTGCTTATGCCACTCCCAACGGTCAACTTGAATTATTAAAAAAACATTTACATAACTAAGACATATCCAATATTATGCTATAATTTTCAAATGAATAATATTGACAATCATTTATTTGAAGGAATGTTTGATTCAAAGCCTACAACAAGACAAATAGTTGAAAAACTTGCTCTATTTAATCCAAGTTTAATGGATAACGATAGGCAATTTTGTTATTTCTTTGACCAAATAGCATTAAATAATGGATATAAAGAATTTGAATTGCCACCTTATTGGTCTATTGGCAGAGCGATTTACAATTATAAAAAAGATAACAATATAAAAGCTGATGAGTCTGCTCCTAAAAAATCTTCATTAGTTAACGATGTAAAAATCAACAATCCACTTGTATGTGTATATCAATTTAATATTAATCGCCCAAGTATAAAGCAAATAATTGAAAAAATAGCAGAGTATGATGATTATACATTATCAAATGATAGAAAATTAGTTGAATTATTTGATACTATAGCTTTGAATAACGGTTATTCAAAAGATAGTTTACCTAAATATTGGAACATTATAAGAGCAGCTTTTGATTACAAGAAAGATAGCAAGAGGGATAATAAGTGTTAGATACAAGTAAGCTACATATTCATTATAAAAACTCAGGATCTAATAAAAAACCTAAAATAGAAAAATACACATATGATGATTTTGATTTTTATATGTGGGATTATCAAGAGCAAACAAAAATTAAACACGAAGTTATAGAAGAGTATTTATTTGTTTGGGCGACAAAATTAGGCTCAGCTAATAACATTATTTATTATGATGGTTTTAGTGGTTGTGGTGCATATTACAACTCAACAGACAATGAGTTGAATTATGGTTCTCCAATTATAGCTAAACAACAATTCTCAAAAGCAAGACGTGATAGTAAAAGTACTTTCTATTTTAACGAAAAGCAAAATTGTAACATTGATAATCTAAAAAAAGTGTTTATGCATGCAGGAATTTCTTCTAATAATGTCAACTACATACAAGGTGATTTTGAAACCAATATAATACATTTTTTAGAGACCTTAGAAAAGAACCCTACTCCAACTTTTTTTATGATTGACCCTTACGGTATTAATGTTAGTTTTAAAACAATTGAAAAAATAATGAATATTCCCAAAACAGAAGTATTTTTTAATTTTATGTATAATTTCCCAAGACGTTTTACAACAAAAAGTAGCGTTGAAACTAATTTAACTAATCTTTTTGGTACTGAAAAATGGATGAATTATAAAGATTATAAATTAGAAGCGAAAGAAAATGCTTTAAAAGAACTTTATCGCGAGCAATTAAAAACATGTTCTGATTATGTTTACCAATATAGAATGTGTTTCCCTAATGACAAACGAACTTACTATTATTTATTTCATGCAACAAATAATAGAGAGGGCTGTTCTATTATGAAAGATGCTTTTGCTAAAATTAATTTTGGTAATGTTGAGTTTCTTGGACCTAATCAACCTCGGCCGGAACAACTTAATATTATAGATTTTAACCAAGAAAAAATTAAAAGCTTAAAATTATTAATATGGGAAGATTATAAAAATCAAACAATAGAGTATAGTAAAATTGTCGATAAATATTTAGATTCTACAATTTATTTAGAAAGACATATAAGAGAAGCAATAAAAAGTATGAATAAAGAATTTTTAGATATTCAACACATAACATCTAAAACAACTGTAAAAGAAGGAGATATTATAAACTTTTATAGTACTCAAAAAGTACCGGAAATAAATTCTCAAATGTCATTATTTTAAACAGGTAATTCTTTCCATTTGCGACCTTGAAGTGTGCATCCAGCAACTTTTTTATTTACTCCGCCCCATTGTTTAAAGAAAAAAGGAATTTTATTTTTAAGACAATTATCTCTTATGGAAGTAACCCAATTCTCCATAATTGGTCTTGCTCCCGGTCCACTTTCTCCTCCAACGATAACCCAGTTAATATTTTCTAATGATAAATCTTTAATTTCGGTTATCATAGGTTCTATTGATAGATATTTTATATATGCAGGGGTATTTATAAGATAAGGAATTCGTTTTTTTTGTTTATTGGATTCAACAGTTACACCAAGCCATATATTAGGCGTCCAGTTAAGTTTAGAAGCAATTTTTTCAAGCCTTTCTGCACGTTTTGTTAGAACTTGAAAAGTATGCCAAGAAGCCTTGTTCATAACCTCAAATACTTTAATTATAAATTCATCAGGAACGTCTTTATGAAACAAATCACTCATAGAGCAAACAAAAATAATTTGTGGTTTTTTCCATGTTAAAGGTTCCTCAAGACATTCTTCATGGGTTGTTACATTAAAACAGTTTTTATACTTTTCTTGCCCCATTGCATGCAACCGTTTTGCCATTCTCTCTGCATAACAATGTTTACATCCCGCACTAATTTTCGTACATCCGGTTACAGGATTCCAAGTTGATTCTGTCCATTCTATTTTTGATTTTGTAGCCATATATAGATATTATAATAAATTAGCTAAAAAAACTTAAAACATATAATTAAATGATTTTATAATAAAACTTATTTTTAAGACTATGACAAAAAATAAAATCATTACTCTTATTTATGTTCTTTAGAAAGATATCCTTTTATGGTAAAATAAGGATGTTAAGAGGTAATAATAACACAAGGATGTATAAAGTTGTACATACCACCGTTTGAAATTACATCAAAAATAATTGAACTTATCTCCAATATTTCGGAAAAAATCGGAGAAGTAAATTATCTGCAAAATAGTCCGTATCATATTCAGTTACGGAAAGAAAACAGAATTAAAACCATTCATTCGTCTTTAGCTATTGAAAACAACAGTTTAAGTCTTAAACAAATAACAGATATTATTGACGGCAAACGCATTTTAGGCAACCTGAATGAAATAAAAGAAGTAAAAAATTCTATTCAGGCTTATGATTTGCTTTTATCTCTAAACCCTTATAGCGAGAAGGATTTACTAAAAGCTCATAAACTTATGATGCAGGATTTAGTTGAAAGAAACGGCAAATATAGAACAGATGGTGTCGGCATATTTGACGGTGAAAAAGTTGTTCATATGGCTCCGCCTGCTAATAGAGTTCCCGAGCTTATGGGAGATTTATTTGAATGGCTTAAAACAAGTGATGTTCATCCACTTATAAAAAGCTGTGTTTTCCACTATGAATTTGAATTTATCCACCCCTTTCAAGACGGGAACGGCAGAATGGGGCGTTTATGGCAGACTGTAATTTTAAAAGAATGGAAAGAAATTTTTGCGTGGTTACCGGTTGAAACTTTAATCAAAGAAAATCAAAAAGAATATTATAAAGTCCTCGGAACAAGTGATAGCGAAGCAAATAGCACCAAATTCATAGAATTTATGCTTTCTTTAATTTTGAATACGATAGAAGAAATTATTGCAACAGAAAAAAGGGTTACTCAAAAAGTTACTGTAAAAGTTACTGTAAATCAACAAAAAATTATTGATGCAATTAAGGCCAATCCGTATGTAACGCAAGAAGAACTTGCCGATATTGTTGGAATTGTAAGAAAAAATATTATTGCCAATATGAAAAAACTCCAAGAAAACGGATTAATAAAACGTATCGGTGCCGATAAAAATGGATATTGGCAAGTAGAAGAATAAAGCATTGGGACACCACTTCCAAGTATTGGCAAAAATTCTTTACATAACTATGCAATCAACAGATTGCTTGTATGTAAGAATTTTGCATCCATTATTCTAAGGCTCGAATTCTTCTCGCCAAGAATGAATGTATTTTTGTTTTGTATCAATTAAAAATTTCTGAAATTTGTGTTACTTTTTCTGAAATTTGTGTTAATTTTTCCAAAACTTAGTGTTAATTTTTTTGCTAATTTTCAAATTGGACTTTTCCGAAATACTCAGCTAACGCATACAGGCTCATTGATTTCGCTTTCGGCTCAATAATTCGCTTTGTAAAACTAAACGTACAATTCAAACACACAGCCGAAATGCAGGGAGGGAAAGCGTTTTAATTCAACTTTCCGTAATAATCATACTAACCGTTCATCCAAAAAAAGTCCAAAAAGACCGTTTTGTAAACGGGTAGTTTTACAAAACGAAGCACCGCAACGAAGTGAGGATGGCTGAGCCTGTATGCGTTAGCTGATTATTTCTGCAAGTTAATTACAAATTTTATGTTATTGAATGGCAGCTCTTGCAGCCGCCCTTTCCCGAAACACAATTTGTACATTTCTCTGAAATTTGTCCATTCTTAAGGCTATGTTTGCAGCTATTTAACCATTTAGGCTCTTTGCAGGAACATTGTTTCATAAAATCGAGAAAATGCACAAATTTTATCAGAACATCTTCTGTCATTGAATATTCAATAGCACTTGCATTTTTATCAGCCGAAGTTTTTTCTATTTCTAAAACTTGGTTTAAAAAAGTTGAGATTGTATTATGGCGGTAGATTTTTAATTGAATTAGATTTATGCCCTCTTTAGTCAGAGTAATATTGCCGTAAGGCACATAATTTATAAGCCCTTTTTTAGCTAAAGTTCTTATTGCCGTTGCAGTAGAGGCACCGCCAATTCCCAAATATTTTGATACATCTTTAACTATTATATTTGAATTACTTTTTGAAATATCATAAATTGCAAGCAAATATTTTTCTAAACTCTGTGTTAAAGGTTTTTGGGTTATTTGGGTGGTTTGAATGCTTTCCTTTTCCATTATTGCGCCCCTTTATAACAAATTTTTTTCAGTTATAATACAATAAAATAAGAGCCGAGGCAATTTATGAAAAAGATTTTATGTTTTGGAGACAGTAATACCTGGGGATATATCCCGAATTTAGGT
>CANQCG010000036.1 GCA_947589645.1 uncultured Clostridia bacterium | reverse complement strand
GGAGGAAACAATATGGGAATATTTGATTCATTTTCCAAAGGTTTTAATCAAGGAAGAGAACGTGCACGTGATGAAGCGTATAGGAGAAGTCAACCCAATAATCTGCCTGTCAAGTTGGTCGAACCAAGCGTAGGAAGAATTGTCGTACTGTTTTTATTTATTTGTGAAATTTTGCATTTGACAAAACAAAAAAATGAATGTATAATAAAGATAGAAAATGAGAGCCACAGAAATGTGTGCTACCATATAAATTATGATAAAACACCACATAGCTCGGCAAAGCATAATGTGGTGCTTTTATTATTTGCTCAAAATTACTACTATTGCAATAATCAAGGCAAATGCTATAATAGTCATTTCTACTAAACCGTAGAAAAGTAAGTATATTATTAACAACATAGCTTGTTCTACCATATAGCACCACCCCCATTCTCACAGCCAAAACTGTGTATGTAAAGTGGTAGCACCCACACTGCTTATTCTCATTTTCTATGATTACAACTATACAACATTATTATATAAAATACAAGCGAACAGAACAAATTTCTTCAATTGCTTCTTTAATAACTATTAGTTCTTCTTCTGAAAAAAACTTTTTTAAATTTTCATCTTTGGACATTATTTCAGCTGAGATGATTTCATGCTTTTTAGAATCTATATGATGTCCAATATCATGATAAGCAGCAATAGTATATACCATATTATAATTTATATTTGGTACAGTATCAGCAAATTTAAAACTTCTATTTATTACATATTCTATATGTTCGATATTATGCGCTGGCTCATTTTTAGAATACTCAGGAAATATATTTTCTTCAATATAATTTTTTAAATCAGTATTTATTTCCATATTTAATCTCAGTCCTTTCCTCCCGTTGATTTCAGTTGTTTTAAGTTTTTTTTGGTGGTGTTTATGAGTTTTATATTTTACTTAACATTAACTTTAATAATATCATTAACCATAAACGTAGCCTTATTAACAGTTATATACATACAGTATATTAATAAGCTTATAGATAAGGAATAAAAATAACGGCACATTCTACTTTTTGACCGAAGGGAATGTGTCGTTATTACTTTTATAAGTGGTAACCACAACATCTGTGGTTCTCATTTTCTCTCATTATTATACACACTTTATTATAAAATGTCAAATATTTTTTTAAACTCCATAAAATAAAGTTATTATATTTATTTCATCCAACTTTCATCACTTGGATTATTTCTAAAACATATTAACCTTTGAATATCGTCTTTACTTATATACCCTTCTTCAGCTGCTACTTCTACTAATGCATCAAAGTTTGATAAACTTACATTTTTAACATGTGCCTCTTGCAGATTTGTTATACTTTTTTGCATATTATATGTAAATATACTTACAATTCCTAACACTTCTGCTCCCGCTTCTCTTAAGACATTTACAACATCTATTACACTTCCGCCTGTTGATATTAAATCTTCAACAACTACAACCTTTTGTCCTTTTTCTAACTTGCCTTCTATTTGATTTTTTCTTCCATGATCTTTACTGCTTCCTCTAACATAACCCATTGGTAGATTTAATTTATCAGCAATAATTGCTGCATGAGGTATTCCTGCTGTACTTGTTCCCATTAGCACCTCTACATCTGGATAATTTTCTTTTATAACTTCTACAAGTGCATTTTCTATTTTTGTTCTTACTTCTGGTGCTGTAAGAGTTAATCTATTATCACAATATATTGGGCTTTTTATTCCGCTTGCCCAAGTAAATGGTTCCTCTGGTCTTAAAAATACTGCTTTTATTGATAATAATTCTTTTGCTATTTTGTTTTCTAATTCTTTCATTTTTATATTCCTTTCTTTTTATAAATTTAATGTTTTCAAGGCAAATGCGCATACATCTAACCACAAAAGTCTTGAACGCACCTTTTATATGCTTCTACTGGGTTTTCAGCTTTTGTAATAGGTCTGCCAACTACTATATAGTCTGAGCCTAATTCTTTTGCTTTCTTTGGAGTTGTAACTCTTACTTGGTCTCCTACATCATCTGTTTCAAATCTCACACCAGGAGTAATCGTTAAAAATTCATTACCACAATTTTGCTTTACTTTTCCTGCCTCTAATGGTGAACATACTACCCCATCTAGTCCTGCCTCTTTTGCATTTTGAGCATATTTAATTACCACTTCATCTATTGGTCTATCTATTAGTAATTCTTTTTGCATTTTTTCTTCACTTGTAGAAGTTAATTGTGTAACTGCAATTAATAATGGTCTTGATCCATCTTCTCTTTTTAGTCCCTCTAATGCATACTTCATCATATCAATAGTTCCTGACGCATGTACATTACACATATCTACATCTAATTTTGATAATACTTTCATTGCTTTGTTTACTGTGTTTGGTATGTCATGTAATTTTAAATCTAAAAAGATTTTGTGACCTCTTCGTTTTATTTCTCTTACTATTTCGGGGCCTTCTGCATAAAATAATTCCATTCCAATTTTTAAAAATAATTTTTCTCCAGTAAATTTGTCTAAAAATTGCATAGTGTCTGCCTTGCTTTTAAAGTCACATGCTATTATTACATCTCTGCTCATTTTAATTTTGTTCTCCTTTTTTTGCCTTTTATATTATTAAATTTTTGTGGGTTTGTCAATAAATTTTAATTTTTCGTTTCATAATAAAAAACCAACTTAGCATTAAGTTGGTTTTTAAGTATTAATTGTTTATTTCAATATTATCTATAATCTCTTTGCATTCTTCCCATTTAAGCACTTTTATACCTTGAAAATGCTCTCCTATTTTTTCTTCTATTTCTTGTGTTTTATCTTTGGATCCTAAATCAGTTATAATTATATCTTTTATGTATTCTTCTTTGCCATAAAATATTTTAAAAAGGCATGAGCGTAAAAAACCTTCTATTTTGTTTTCTTGATTTTTAGTCGCTATTATTATGTATATTCCATCCTCTTTATAATTTACATATGTGCAAACATATATTATGTTTTTAATAATTTCAAATAAGCCATAAAGAGCTAATGTCCAAATGCATGTATTTAATAAAAAATTTAACATTTTTGCTTCTCCTTATGACTATTATATGCTACTTACTTTTTTGTGTGAAAACACAATATAAAATGGCTGTTCATAATTATGTTGTATAGAAAGTTTTCGCACAGTGATAACTTTCCTACAACATAAAAAAAACGGAATAAATTCCGCTTTTTTTATTTATTAAACTAACATTAATATAGCTTTTTCAGCTCCGTCTCCTTTACGAGGACCAGCTTTAACTATACGAGTATATCCTCCAACTCTTCCTTCATATTTTGGAGCTAACTCTGTGAATAATTTTTTAGGTAAATCTATATTGTTTCCATCACTATCTTTAACTTTGTTTAATTTTCTCATCATTTTTCTTCTAGCATTTAGTCTTGATGGCATATCTTTTTGTCTTTTTTCAGTAGTTTCTTCTTTTACTACTTTTAAATATTCTTTACCATTTTTGCTTTTTACTAATTTTGTAACTTTATTTCCTTTTGAGTCTAACTTTGCTTTTTGTACTTTTACTTCTACTTCTTCAAAGTTGTCTTTTTCTTTTATTGCAAGAGCTATTAAACTATCTACTATAGACTTAGCTTCTTTTGCTCTAGCTTCGGTTGTTTCAACTTTGCCATGCATAATAACATCAGTAGCTAAATTTTTAAGCATTGCTAATCTTATGTCTGTAGTTACACCTAATTTTCTATTTGTAGCCAATTTATTCTCCTCCTAACCTTATTCTTCTTCAGCGAAATCTAATCCTAATGAATGTAATTTTGCTGTTACTTCATCCAAAGATTTCTTTCCTAAATTTCTAACTTTCATCATATCTGCTTGTGTTTTACTGATTAGGTCTTCAACTGTTGCAATTCCTGCTCTCTTTAAGCAGTTGAATGATCTTACAGATAATTCTAATTCTTCGATTGATGTTTCTAGAACTTTTACTTTTTGTGATTCTTCTTTTTCTACCATAACCTGTGTATTTTTTGTTGCTTCTGATAAGTCAATAAATAGATTTAAATGGCTTGTCATTACTTTTGCTGCTAGACTTAATGCTTCATGGGCTTTTAAGCTACCATCTGTCCAAACTTCTATAATTAATTTATCATAGTCAACCATTTGACCTACTCTAGTGTTTTTAACTTGATAATTAACCTTTGTAACTGGTGTGTATATTGAATCTATTGGTAAAACTGAAATGTCCTGATTTGGTTTTTTATTTTTTTCAGAAGGAGTATACCCTCTTCCCATATCTGCAGTCATTTCCATTACTAATTGTCCACCTTCTGATACTGTTGCTATATGTAAATCTGGGTTTAGTATTTCTACTGTTCCATCTGTTACAATATCTCCTGCTGTTACTTCGCCTTCGCCTTTGAAGTTAATTTTTAATACCTTCTCTTGGTTTTCGTCAAATTTTAGTCTAACACTTTTTAGATTAACGATGATTTCTGGTACATCTTCTACTACATTTGGTATGCTTGAAAATTCATGCAATACGCCTTCGATTTTTACACTTGTTATTGCACATCCTGTAAGTGATGACAATAAGATTCTTCTTAATGAGTTTCCTATTGTAACACCATATCCTCTCTCTAGTGGCTCACATACAAATTTTGCATAGTTATTTGAATTATCAACTTCTAGACATTCAATATTTGGCTTTTCAAATTCTATCATTTTTACCTCCTAATTTTTTTTAAAAACTATTTAGAGTAAAGCTCTACTATTAAATGTTCCTCAACTGGAATGTCAATATCTTCTCTAGTTGCTAATCTTATTACTTTACCACTTAAAGTTTCACTATTCTTTTCTAACCATTCTGGAACTGGTCTTGCTGCATTTACTTCTACATTAATTTTTACAGCTCCTGTATCCTTTTTATTTTCTTTTACAGCTATAACATCTCCTGCTTTTACTAAGTATGAAGGAATATCAACTGTTTTTCCGTTTACTTCGAAAATTCCATGGTTTACAAGTTGTCTAGCTTGTGCTCTTGAAGAACCATATCCTAATCTGTATACAACATTATCTAATCTACTTTCTAGTATTTGTAATAAGTTATCACCAGTGATACCTTTTTGGCTAGATGCCATTTCAAAATATTTTCTAAATTGTCTTTCTCCAACTCCATAGTATGATTTGGTTTTTTGCTTTTCTCTTAATTGTGTGCCGTATTCAGAAAGTTTTGGTCTCTTTTGTCCATGTTGTCCTGGAGCATAATTTCTTCTTGAAATACTGCATTTATCAGAATAACATCTTGAACCTTTTAAGAACAATTTCTCCCCATTTCTACGGCAAATACGACATTGTTCGTCTGTATATCTTGACATTTTGTATTTACACCTCTTTCATTAATTTTTGGTTTTATTTATTTTTATAATAAAATATGAAAAAACATTTTGTGTTTTTTCATTAGATAGCTGTAACGCTAAAATCACATAGTAATTTTTGCTAACAACTATCTTAAACTCTTCTTCTTTTTGGTGGTCTGCATCCGTTATGTGGAATTGGTGTTACATCCTTTATTGCACTTATTTCAAGACCTGCTGCTTGTAATGATCTTATTGCAGCTTCACGTCCTGAACCTGGTCCTTTTACATATACTTCAACAGATTTTAAGCCATGTTCCATTGCAGCTTTTGCAGCTTTTTCAGCTACTTCTCCTGCAGCAAATGGTGTGCTTTTTCTAGACCCTTTAAATCCTAATCCGCCAGCGCTTCCCCATGATATTGCATTTCCGTTAGTGTCTGTTATTGTAACTATTGTATTATTGAAAGTTGAGTGAATATGTGCTTCACCTTTTTCAATGTTTTTTCTATTTCTTCTAGCTACTGGTTTTTTTGTTACAGTCTTATTAGCCATTTCTCTTAATTTCCCTCCTTAATTGGAATCTTTAAATATACTATTCAGCTTTTTTGCTTCTACTTACTAGTTTTCTTGGACCTTTTCTTGTACGAGCATTAGTTTTTGTTCTTTGTCCTCTTACAGGTAGTCCTCTTCTATGTCTAATTCCTCTGTAGCATCCAATTTCTGTTAATCTTTTAATGTTTAATGCTACTTCTCTTCTAAGGTCACCTTCTACTTTATATGATTCGTCAATTGCTTTTCTGATGTTACTTACTTCATCATCAGTTAAGTCTTTAACTCTAGTATCTGGATTTACCTTTGCTTTTGCAAGTATTTTTTGTGAACTTTTTATTCCTATACCATAAATGTATGTAAGTCCAACTTCTACTCTTTTTTCTTTAGGTAAATCTACTCCTGCTATACGAGCCATGTTTGCACCTCCAAATTTTTATTTTGTTTGTCCTATTAATTTAAAGGTGAAATGCACTAGCGTTTACTCTAGTCTCTTTAAATCTTTCGGACTATATAATAAACACAAACATGATATGAGATTTTATCTCACAGCCGCTACATGATTGTGTTATAAACTTTGTTTATATCTTTTATTATCCTTGTCTTTGTTTGTGTTTAGGGTTTTCGCATATAACTCTAATTACACCTTTTCTTTTTATTACTTTGCATTTGTCACATATTGGTTTTACTGATGGTCTTACTTTCATTTCTAGCACCTCCCGAATTTATTTTTTATATATTTGGGTTAATTATATATCTATTTTGCTCTCCAAGTTATTCTGCCTCTTGACAAGTCGTATGGAGATAGTTCTACTTTAACTTTATCTCCTGGTAATATTTTTATATAGTTCATTCTTAATTTGCCTGAAATATGAGCTAATATTTGATGCCCATTTTCAAGTTCAACTTTAAAATTTGTATTTGGTAAAGTCTCTATTACTGTACCTTCTACTTCTATTACATCTTCCTTTGACAAGTTTCTACCTCCTATTTTTTGCCAAAACTGGCATTAACTCATATAGTATATAACATTTTTAAATAATTGTCAATATTTCAGGCTCTTTTTCTGTAATTAAAATTGTATTTTCATAATGTGCAGATAGACTACCATCTTCTGTAATTATGGTCCATCCATCTTCTAATTCTAAAATGTCTGGTTTTCCTTGTATTACCATTGGTTCTATGGCTAATGTCATACCAGGCTCTAGTCTTATTCCTTTTCCTGCTTTTCCAAAGTTTGGAATTCCTGGGTCTTCATGCATTTGTCTTCCTATTCCGTGCCCTTGAAATTCTTTAACTACTGAATAACCTTGCGCTTTAACATACTCTCCTATTGCATGAGATATATCTCCAATTCGGTTGCCCTTTTTTGCAAATTTAATTCCTTCAAAAAATGCTTGTTTTGTGACTTTTACTAGCCTTTCTGCATCAGAAGATGCTTTTCCAACTATTATTGTTCTTGCTGCATCTCCATTAAAGCCATTTTTTAAAGCTACTAAATCTACACTTACTATATCTCCTTCTTTTATATATCTTTTTTTAGAAGGTATACCATGAATTACTTCATCGTTTATTGATATGCATGTAGATGCTGGGAAATTAGGCACATCTTTAAAGCCTGATGGGTAGTTTTTTTCTGCCGGTATTGCTCCTAGACTTATCATCGTTTTTTCTGCTATTTGGTCTAATTCCCATGTTGTCATACCTGGCTTTATATTGTCTTCAATTGCCTTATGTGCTAGTGCAGCAACTCTACACGCTTCTTTCATAAGTTCGATTTCTTTTTTTGATTTTATTGTTACCATTATTTTATTGTTAGGCTTAAAGAGGCTAACCTATCTCCTTTCTTGTAGCTTTAAATTATTTCGCATTAATATCTGCTACTATTTCACTTGCCACATCTTTTCCTAAATGATTAATTGCTATACTTACTGTTTCTGTTCTTAATATTCCTTTTTGTTTGTAGAAATCAATTAATGGGCTTGTTTTTTCTTCATAAATTTCTAATCTTCTTTCTATAGCTTTTGGATCTTTGTCATCTTCTCTTTGTTTTAGAGGAGATCCACATTTATCACATATTCCTTCTACTTTTGGTGGGTGTAATTTAGTGTTATAAGTTTCCTTACAATTTGGGTTAGTGCATACTCTTCTTGTCATCATTCTATCTATTATTTCTTCTCTTGGTGTCTCTAAGTTTACTACTAATTCAACCTTTTTACCCATTTCAGATAGCATTTCGTCTAACGCTTCTGCCTGCTGTAATGTTCTTGGAAAACCATCTAAAATAAAACCTTCTTGTGCATCTGGTTGTAATAGTCTAGATTTTACCATAGGTACTGTTATTTCATCTGGTACTAAGTTTCCTTTTGATATATATTTGTCAGCTTCAATTCCTAATTGTGTTTGATGACTAATATTTTTTCTAAAAATTTCTCCTGTCGAAATTTGTGGCCAACCTGTTTCTTGACTGATGAAACCAGCTA
This sequence comes from uncultured Clostridia bacterium, assembly GCA_947589645.1. Lineage (GTDB taxonomy): Bacteria > Bacillota > Clostridia > TANB77 > CAG-508 > CAG-269. The sequence goes on along the minus strand of CANQCG010000036.1, from coordinate 6,059 downwards.
CAGTTCCCTTTCCTGTTCCTTGAGCTCCTAACATTATAATGTTCATGCTATAACACTCCTTTTTAATATAATTTTTTAAATATCTATTAACTAGATATTTAAAAAGTTATACTAATTTTGTAAACAGCAAAGTCAGAGATTGTGTTTCAATCTCCAACTTATGCTATTTATTTATATTATTCTAAGAAGCCTTTGTAATGTCTCATTACTAATCTAGATTCTAATTGCTGTACTGTTTCTAGAGCTACACCTACAACGATTAATATTGATGTTCCTCCAAAAGAAACATTTAAAGATGTAAATCTTAGTAACATTGGTAATATTGCTATTACTGCTAAGAATAGACCTCCAAATAATGTTAATTTTGTTAATATTGAAGATAAATAATCTGTTGTTGGCTTTCCTGCTCTGATTCCAGGTATGAATCCACCATTTTTCTTAATATTATTTGATACTTCTGCTGGATTAAATGTAGCATAAGTATAGAAAAATGTAAATCCTAATATTAATAATAAGTATACAATTGCATTTGATATTGAATAGCCTAGTGCAACATTTGATGTAGAGGTTGCTATTGAAAATTTATATAGTCCTCCTAAAAATCCTGTTAATGATGAAGGATCTTTTACAAACATTGTTATAATCATTCCAGGAAATGTCATAAATGATGAAGCAAAGATTACAGGCATAACTCCAGCCATTACAAGTTTTAATGGTATATGTGTGCTTTGTGCTCCAACCATTTTTCTTCCTACAACTTTTTTAGAGTATTGTACTGGTACTCTCCTTTCAGCCTCTTGTACAAATACTACTCCTGCTACTAATATAAGTGCTCCTATAATTATTCCTATTGCAGTAATTAGTCCAGTAGTGCTAAATCCTACTATTGTGAACATTAGATTCCAAATAGTTACAAGCATTGAAGGTAATCCAGATATTATACCGACAAATATTATCATAGATATTCCATTTCCAATTCCTTTGCTATCTATTTGTTCGCCAAGCCACATTAAGAATGCAGTTCCTGCAACTAATGTTCCAACTACAAGTATTCCTGTTAACCATCCTGGATTAACAAATATACCTGTTGATTGATATGATAAATATATACCTATAGACTCAACTAAGGCTAATATTATGGTTACAATCTTTGTATATTTGTTTATTTTTCTTCTTCCTTCTTCTCCACCTTCTTTAGTCAATCTCTCTAAAGCAGGTATAATCATTGCTAATAATTGTACAACAATTGAAGCAGTGATATATGGAGTTATTGACATTGCAAATATTGAAAATCTTGCAAATGCTCCACCTGATATTAGGTTTATAAAACCTGCTAATCCTTGTGTTGCTGTTGCTTGACTTAATGCTACAGCATCAACTCCTGGTACTGTTATATAACATCCAAGTCTAAATATAACAATAAGTAGCAATGTATATAATATTCTTTTTCTTACATCTGGTGTCTTAAAAGCGTTTATTAAAGTTTTAAACAATTAAATCACCTCTGCCTTTCCGCCTAGAGCTTCGATTTTTTCTTTTGCAGAAGCTGTAAATCTATTTGCTTTTACATTTAATTTCTTTTCTAATTTTCCAGTTGCTAAAACTACGATTCCATCATTGATTTTACCGATTATTCCTTCTTCTAGTAAGCTTTCAGCTGTAACATCTGTAGCTTTACTTTTCTCTAACATTGTTAATGTTACTTCTGTATAATTTTTAGCATGAATATTGGTAAATCCTCTTTTTGGTAATCTTCTATATAATGGTGTTTGACCACCTTCGAAACCACGTCTTACTCCGCCACCAGATCTTGCTTTTTGTCCTTTATGACCTCTTCCTGATGTTTTTCCAAGACCAGATCCGATTCCACGTCCAACTCTCGCTTTCTTTGTTTTTTCTGTTGCTGGTTTTAATTCTCCAAGTTTCATTCTCGCTTGCACCTCCTATTTATTTGATTGTATTTTATAATTTTCTTTTTAATTTTGCAATTAAATTATAGAATTTCTTCAGGTTTTTTTCCTCTTTTTTTAGCTACTTGTTCTACTGTTTGCATTGCCTTTAGTCCTTCTATTGTAGCATATACAACGTTTCTTGGATTGTTTGTTCCAATAACTTTTGTACGAATATCTCTATATCCTGCAAGCTCTAATACTGGTCTTACACTACCTCCAGCAATAAGTCCTGTACCTTCTGCTGCTGGTTTTAAGACAACTTGAGCACTTCCGAATTTTCCAACGTATTCGTGTGGTATAGATGTTCCTACAATTGGAACTTCTACTAGATTTTTCTTAGCTGATTGTATAGCTTTTTTGATTGCATCTGGAACTTCTGCTGCTTTTCCGTTTCCAACACCTATATGTCCAGCGCCATCTCCGACAACTACTACAGCACTAAATCTAAAAGTTCTACCACCTTTAACTACTTTAGCTACTCTGTTAAGAGCTACTACTTTTTCTTTTAATTCTGCTTTATTCTCTTCCATTTAAGTTTGTTTTCCCTCCCTTTTTGTTTTTTATGTACTATTAAGTACAACGAATTTTCATTAATTAGAAGTTTAGTCCGCCTTCTCTTGCTGCTTCTGCCAATTCTTTAACTACACCATGATATATATATCCACCACGGTCAAAAACTACTTCTTCGATTTTTTTAGCTTTACATCTTTTTGCAATTAAAGCTCCTACTTCTTTTGCAGCTTCTTTATTTGCATGTTTAGTTTTTACTTCTTTATCAAGAGTTGAAGCACTAGCTAAAGTATTTCCTGCTACATCATCAATAACTTGAGCATATATATTGCTGTTGCTTCTATATACACATAGTCTTGGTCTTTCTGGTGTACCAGATATTTTAGTTCTTACTCTAACATGTCTTCTTGTTCTTTCAAATTTTCTATCTGTTTTATTAATCATTTAAACTTTACTCCTTTCCGTGATTATTTAAGGTTTATTTTTTACCTGTTTTTCCTTCTTTACGTCTGATTACTTCTTCAGCGTATTTAATTCCTTTTCCTCTATATACTTCTGGTGGTCTCTTTGTTCTTATATTTGCTGCTGTTTGACCAACTAATTCTTTATCAATTCCTTTTACTATAATAGTAGATGGATTTGGAACGTCAAAAGTGATTCCTTTTGGTGCTTCAAATATTACCGGATGAGAATATCCTAGAGTTAAATTTAAGTTATTTCCTTGTTTTTGAACTCTATAACCTACACCGTTTATTTGTAGTTCTCTTGTGTATTCATTTAATACACCATGTACCATATTATTTATTAAAGTTCTTGTTAAACCATGTAAGCTTTTGTTTAAAGCTTCATCATTTGGCCTAGTAACTTTAACTTCATTATTTTCAACTGTTACTGCAATGTTTTTATTTACTTCTCTTTCTAATGTACCTTTTGGTCCTTGTACAGTAACTTTATTTCCATCAACTGTTACTGTTACGCCTTGTGGTATTTGAATAGCTTTGTTTCCTATTCTAGACATTTTATTTTCTCCTTTCATTTAGGGCGTTCGCCTGATAGTATCAGGTTAATTTTTCCCTTTGCCACTATTTTATGACTATATTTTTATACTTTATTTTACCAAATGTATGCTAAAACTTCTCCACCTACACCTAAAGCTCTTGCTTCTTTGTCTGTCTTTAAACCTTGTGATGTAGAAATTATAGCTATACCTAAGCCATTTAATACTTTTGGTAATTCATCTCTACTAGCATATACTCTTAATCCAGGTTTGCTAATTCTTTTTATTCCATCTATTACTCTTTTTCCTTTTTCGTCATATTTTAGAGTAATTCTGATTATTCCTTGACTTTCATTGCTGATCTCTTCAAAAGATTTGATATATCCTTCTTTGAATAATATTTCAGCCATTGCTAATTTCATCTTTGATTCAGGTATATCAACTGTTTTATGCTTTGATGTATTTGCATTTCTTATTCTTGTTAACATATCTGCTATTGGATCTGTAGTATTCAATTTACTTTCCTCCTTCTTAAATACTTTTTAGGTTTTGAATTTTACTAAACTGTAACAGCTAAAGCTAACAGTTTTAGCAATTACCAGCTTGATTTTTTAACTCCTGGTATTTCTCCTTTATGAGCTAATTCTCTAAAGCATACACGGCAAATACCATATTTTCTAATAAAGCTGTGTGGTCTTCCACATATTTTACATCTATTATATTCTCTAGTAGCGTATTTTTGTGGTCTTTGTTGTTTTACTTTTAATGATTTTTTAGCCATTTTTTAAATTTTCCTCCTTATTTAGTTTTGGAATGGCATACCTAACAATGTAAGTAACTCTTTTGCTTCTTCGTCTGATTCGGCTGTTGTTACAAATATGATATCCATACCTCTTAATTTATCTATTTTATCATACTCAATTTCTGGGAATATTAATTGTTCCTTAACACCCATTGAATAGTTTCCTCTGCCATCAAAAGAATTTTTTGATACTCCTCTAAAATCTCTTACTCTTGGAAGAGCTACATTAAATAGTTTGTATGCAAAATCATACATTTTGCCAGATCTTAAAGTAACTTTGCAACCTACATTTGCTCCTTCTCTTAATTTAAAAGCTGCAATTGATTTTTTAGCCTTTGTTATTACTGGCTTTTGTCCTGTAATTAATGCTAAGTCATTAACTGCATTTTCTAATTCTTTAGGATTTTCCTTTGTGTCTCCTAAACCAATATTTATAACTATTTTTTCAAGTTTTGGAACTTGCATAGTTGATTTATAATTGAATTTTTTCATTAATGCTGGAATTACTTCTTTTACATATTGCTCTTTTAATTTTTCCATTATGTATTTCCTCCTTCCCTATTATTTTATTTTAGCTCCACATTTTTTACAAACACGAACTTTTTCTCCCTTTTCTTCGCTATATCCTATTCTTGTTGCTTTTCCACATTTTGGGCATACTACGTTTACTTTACTTGCTAAAACAGAACATTCTACTGGAATTATTCCGCCTTCTTCTCCTTGTTTTCTAGGTTTTATATGTTTTTTTCTAACATTTACACCTTTTACAACAAGTCTTTCTGTTTTAGGTATAACTTCTAATACTTCGCCCTTTTTGCCTTTATCATTTCCAGATAAAACTTGGACTGTATCACCTTTTTTTATTTTCATCGTAAGGCTCTCCTCCTTCTTCGTTTTTTATTTTTGCATCTTTAATCCGTAATGCTCGCTTTGCTTTTAGCAAACCTCGCTAACGGCTTAAAGAACTTCTGGGGCTAATGAAAGAATTTTCATGTATTCCCCTTCTCTTAATTCTCTTGCAACTGGTCCAAATATACGTGTTCCTCTTGGTGTTTTATCTTCTTTTATTAATACAGCTGCATTTTCATCAAATTTTATATATGATCCATCTTGTCTTCTTAATCCTTTTTTGCTTCTAACTATAACTGCTTTTACAACATCACCTTTTTTTACAACTCCACCTGGTGTTGCTGATTTTACTGAAGCTACTATTATGTCTCCTATGTTAGCTGTTTTTCTAAAAGAACCACCTAAACATCTGATACACATAATTTCTTTTGCTCCTGTGTTGTCAGCTACTTTTAGTATAGTTTGTTGTTGTACCATGATTTATTCTCCTCCTTTTTTATCTAGGATTTCAACTACTCTCCATCTTTTATCTTTAGAAAGTGGTCTCGTTTCCATGACTTTTACTCTATCTCCTATTTTACAGTTATTTTCTTCGTCATGTGCTTTTAATTTGTATGTTCTTTTAACTGTTTTTCCATATACGTTATGTCTTACACTTCCTTCAACTGCTACTACTACTGTTTTATCCATCTTGTCAGAAGTAACTGTACCTATCATAACTTTACGAAGATTTCTTTCTTCCATAGGTTTTAATCCTCCTTTTTCGTTTTAGGAATTATTTCCTTCTATTTTTTTGTCTCTAATAATTTTCTTTCTGTTAATACAGTGTTTATTTTTGCTATATCTCTTTTTACTTCTTTTATTTTCATAGGATTATCTAATCCATTTGTAGCTAAACTAAATTTTAATTTGAATAATTCTGTTTTTAGTTCACCTAATTCTTTTTCTA
>CANQCG010000035.1 GCA_947589645.1 uncultured Clostridia bacterium | reverse complement strand
CAAAAATTTTAGCCTGCATTTGACTTGGCTCAGGCTCTAGCAAGATTTTATTTATTTAATTAGGTGTCAAACTAGGGCGTTATATTATTTCTTATGTTTTCATATTTATATTTTCTAGATATGTTTTTGGGCTTTTTCATCTGTTCTTTTAAGTTCATAGTAAACTCCTTATCGATTTTAGTAACTACATAATGTCTATTCGATAATATTTTTTTTAGAACATTTAATGAAATTTTTATATTAATTTTATGACAAAATTCCTTGAAACTATTGAAAAAAAAGGCAAAAAAGTATATAATATGAGTATGATAAAAATGGAGGGATGAAAATGCCTAACAATGTACAAAGTGAAATTCAAAAATTCGTAAAAAATATTCAAAAACTTTTAGGAACAAGGCTAAAAAGAATTATTCTTTATGGTTCTTATGCAAGAGGTGATTATAATAAAAAATCAGATGTAGATATTATGATTTTAACTGATTTGTCTTATGCAGAAATTGAGGATTATAGAGATAAAATTTCCGATATAGCTTATGACATCGAGTTAGATACTGGTATTATTTTATCACCTATAATAAAAAATATAGATAAATACAATTCAAAGGTAAATTTTGTACCATTTTATAAGAATGTTCAAAAGGAAGGAGTTGTATTAGTTAATGAATGAAGAATCAGCCAAAAGTCTTTCAAAATATAGATTAAGTAAAGCTAAAGAAACTTTACAAACTGCTAAAATGATTTTTTCTACTGGAAAAGATTTATCTAGTGCTAATAATAGAGCATATTATGCAATCTTTTATGCTATTAAAGCTATATTAGCAATAGAAGAAATAGATTTTAAAAGACATAAAGATGTATTATCTTATTTCAATAAACAATATGTAAATAATGGAATCTTTCCTAAAATGATTGGAAGAAAAATTTCTCAAGCCCAACGAATTAGAGAAGATAGTGATTACGATGATGAATATGAACCTTCTCTTGAGAAAACAGAAAATCAACTACAAACAGCCCAAGAATTGATTGATTTAGTAGAAGAATATCTAAACCGTCCTTAAAAATAATAAATAAGAATTAAAGATGATAGTAAATTTAGTTCAATTTACTATCATCTTTTAGTTTTTATTCAATTTTCCCATAATTTCCGCCACCGCCGGAATGTACTGTCATTTTGCCACTACGAGCTCTATCTATTGTGTCTGCTACTTTTTCACCTACTACTGCTTCTAGGTCATCTTTTGATAACTTATGCAATATGTTCATTTCTGTTTCAAAAGTTTCTAATAATTTATCGATAGTTTTTCCGCCTACCCCTGGTATAAATGTAAGCGGTACTTGGTATATATATGGTGGCCTAAATGCTGGGCTTTTTGTGGTTTTTTTATCTTTTATTAATTCTATTCTGTCATAAACACCAAAAGTTATATTGCTACCACCACACTCTGGGCATGTTACTGCTGCCTCGTCTATTTCTATTGTTTTGTTACAGTCTTCGCAAAAGCTTCTATGATATTTGCCAAGCTTTGGATCTAAACCATAATTGGCTAATATTTTTCTTCCATCTTCATTTTTTAACGCTTTTACAACTTCTTTAAAGTTTATGTCTTCTACTAACATTTTGTTGTATTCTCTTGCAATTTTAGGAAGTGAGTGTGCATCTGAATTTGTTAAAAATGTTCTTGTTTCTAATTCTGATATTGTGTCTGCCAAATATGTATCAGAACTTAAACCTAATTCTATTGCAAATATCTTATTAAATTTTTCTTTAAAGATGTTTTCTAATCTGTCTGTGCAATTTCCATAATAACTTTTATGTGGCGTAAAACAATGCGCAGGTATTAATATTCCATTATATTTTTCTACAATGTCTATTAATTCATAACCTGATACATTTGATCTTTGCGTGCTTAAAGTTATGTTTTTTATATGCTTACTCATTTCTTTAGAGAAGCCTTTTATGTCTTGCAAATGTGGGAAAAAGCATATGTTATGTGCACTTCCACATTTTCCGTTTCTTCCTACTTCTGAAGTTTCTACCTCACTACCTAAAAGAATGCATACTTTATCTTTGTAGATGATTCCTCCATCTGCTAACTCGTATGCATCTCCTGTCTTTAAAAAGTTTTCTATATCTTCAATTACATATGGTGAACCACAGTCTATTATTCCTACTATATTTATTCCTTTTCTTTGTGCACATTCTTTTGCAATGTTTGCAAAGTTTAGGCTTCTTGCAGCAGTTATTTTGACCGGTTTTCCACTTTCTGTTCTTCCTATGTGTACATGTAAATCTGCAAATACTTCGTACATCCTTTTCTACCTTTCTTCTCCATCCATAGCTTCTTTTACTGTTTGTTCATTAAATAATCTTGTTTGATTTGCTTGCATAATTGTTTTATTTGTGTGCTTACTTGCAAAATTAACACATTTTAAAAGATTTTCTGTTTTTTTGTCTCCTCCGCTTATTACACTCATCTGTTTTTCCTCCTCTTACTATATTTGCATATATTATTTTTGCATTTCTAGTAATTTACATGAATTTTTCTTGCTTAATAATTTACATTAATCTTTCTTGCTAATGCCTTTAATGCATTGACTCTCATATTGTTCTCTTCCATTAGTATAGTAACATTTTCCATTTTTTCTATAAATTCTCTAAATGTTCCTAAATATCTATTAAATACATCCTTTAAGTTCGCATGCTCTATTTGTAACAAAGCATCTTGTGGAGAATAGCCTTGTCTTTCTTGCCTATCTAAAATCATTCCTCCAAATTGGTCTACAACTTCTAGTATGTCACTCTCTTTTTCTCTAGGATTACTTCCACTATATCTATTTAACTCTTCACAAATTTTACAAAATCTTTTATCGAATCCTAATGTTGATAAATAATCTGCTCCTTCTTTAGCATATACTCTTAATTTTCCTATTTTCTGTGGTTCAGAACCTTTTTTGCAATTGCATAGAAGTGTTGCCGTTATAAGTAAATTTTCGTCTACATCTAGTTTCATTGTCTCAATGAACATCTTCATAATTGATGTTTTTAAAATTATACTTTTATCAAAAAAGATACGCTTTTCAGGATCGTCTCTAAACTTTTTTTCTAGATAGCACATTATTATCATTTTTTCTTCCATATCTTTATCTTCATCTAAAATGTAGTCTGCAAACGTCTCCATGAGTGCTTCCCCTCTCATTTACAAAATTTTACTTTTTTCCTAATTTTTACAATAAAGTTTTTTCAACTAATTACTCTAATTTATTTCATTATATAAAATTTATTGACCTATTTCAACAATTTTTAATAAATGTAACAAAACTGTAACTCGGTTGTAATATTTGTAAAATTTAACATTTTAAAATAAATTTTAAGCCGCCAGAAAAACAAATTGTATCTAACATTTATAGATAAATTTTAAGCCGTCAGAAAAACCAATTTTATCTAACGGCTTAAAATATTAATTTTCTATTTCTGAGCGTGCTAGCTCATCACATCTATTATTATATTCGTTATCACTATGGCCTTTTACTTTAATAAAATTTACTTTATGAACTTTGGTTAATTCATACAATTCTTGCCATAGCTCCTTATTTTTAACCGGCTCTCCCCCTGCGGTTTTCCAATTTTTCTTTATCCAGCCATATATCCATTTTTGCTCAAAAGCATTTACAACATATGCACTGTCACTGTACAAATCTACTTCGCAAGGAAATTTAAGCATTTTAAGCCCTTCGATTACAGCAGTTAATTCCATAATATTGTTGGTAGTTTGTTTATTTCCCCCAGAAATCTCTTTTTTGGTTTCTTTATACATTAAAATTGCTCCCCATCCCCCTGGACCAGGATTCCCTGAACAAGCTCCATCAGTATATATAACTACTTTTTCCATATTTTCCTCCAAAACATTGTTTTTTGTTTTATTTTATGATAAGATTATACCATAATATTTTTAATATGCAATATTTGGAGGATTTTCAATGAATAAAGTACTTGGAATTGTTTGTGAGTACAACCCATTTCATAATGGACATTTGTACCACATAATACAATCTAAAAAGGCATGTGGTGCTGATTTTACCATTGCTATAATGTCTGGAAACTTTACACAGCGTGGTGATGTCTCTATAGTTGACAAGTGGTCTAAAGCTCAAATGGCATTACTTAGTGGTGTAGATTTAGTAATTGAACTTCCTGTATTATATTCTGTTTCAAGTGCCGAAAATTTTGCCGATGGAGCTATTAAAATTTTAAATTCCTTAAAAATTGTAAATAATATTTCTTTTGGAGCTGAAACAAAAGATATAAACTTATTAGATAGAATTGCAGAAGTTTTATGTAATGAGCCTAAAGATTATCAAACTATTCTTTCACATGAACTTTCTAAAGGGGTTTCTTACCCAAAAGCTCGCGAAAATGCTTTAATGATTTACTTAAATGATGTTAGAAGATTTGCTAATGTTTTATCTGCTCCTAATAATATTTTAGGTATTGAATATTTAAAGGCTTTAAGAAAATCAAAAAGCAACATATTGCCTATTTGCATTCCTAGAGTTGGTGCTGGCCATAATGATACTACTTATTCTAAAAACATCGCAAACGCAACTACTATTAGGAGTTTAATTTCTGCAAATGAGTATGATAGTCTTGCTTTTAGAAGATTACTACCTGTTTCTAGCCATTCTATTTTAGTAGATAATATCAAAAAAGGACATGTTATAAATGGCTTAACAAATTACGAAAAAGAAATTATTTTTACTTTGCGTAAAATGTCTATTGCAGAAATTGCCGAATTACCAGACGTTTCTGAAGGTTTAGAATATAAAATAAAAGAGGCCGCTAATTCTTGTAATAGTTTAATTGAACTATTTAACATTATAAGTTCTAAAAGATACCCTAAAACTAGAATTTCAAGAATTTTGGTTTGCGCTCTATTAGGAATTACCAAAAAAGACATACAATTATCAAGAACTACTCTACCATATGTTAGAGTGCTTGGCTTCAATGAAAATGGAGAAAAATTACTTTCTATGATTTCTCATGCTAACCCAAAACTTCCTCTTGTTACTTCAGTTAAGAAGTTTGTAGAAACTAATAAAAATAAGAATTTACAAATTATGCTTTCTAAAGATATTTGGGCAACTGATGTCTACTCTCTTGGCTTTGAGTTTGATTCTTGGGCAGGCCTTGATTATACTCAAAAAATAATTACACCAAAATAATAATATTTTAGTATAAAAAGTGAGCATAAGATTTTCTATTTTAAGAAAATCTTATGCTCGCTATATTATTGCACTATCCATTTTACTAAATTTAAGTTTTCGCTATCTAAAAGCATTTCGTGTTTTGGCATAACTCTAAAGGTATAGCCATAGTTTCCTCCTGATGGAAATTCTATTGTAGCAACATATTTGTATTTTTTAGCCTCTAAATCTACTTCTTCTAATGTCATAGGAGTGCTACTTACCTTTTCAAATGAGCCATCTTCTTTTAGCTTTCCTATATAAGCTTGAACTTCTACAGAGTTAGAATTAATATTAGGTAATTCAACCTGGCATCTTACCTCTATTTTTGCTCCAGCATCAAGAGTAATATCATTAACATTGTTTTCTTGACTAATTTTTATATCTTTCCAATTGTTTATCAATTCTTGTTTCCATGTATTATATGCTGTTACTTGATTTAAATCTTGATAATAAGTTTTTGTTAAATTGCATAGTGGTATATATAAATTTTTTGTATAATCTACCAACATCCTTGCTGTACTGTATCTTCCGCCATTTGTTACAATAGATTCTTTCATAATGCTTAACCATTTTTCAGATATTCCATATTTGTTTTTATCATAATATTCTGGAACTATTTGTTTTTCTAGTGTTTCGTAAATGCTATTACTATCGGCTATGTCTTGAACTTCATAAGATGGGTAATTTGAATTTATTCCTATTGGCCATCCATTTTTTCCATTATAACCTTCTGCCCACCATCCATCTAATACGCTAAAGTTTATAACGCCATTTGCTGCTGCTTTTTGGCCACTTGTTCCTGATGCCTCCATTGGTCTTCTTGGAGTGTTAAGCCAAACGTCTACGCCAGACACTAAATATTTTGAAATTTCTATGTTATAGTTTTCTAGTAAAAATATTTTACCTTTAAATTGTGGCATCATTGATATTTCATGTATGTATTTTATTAAGTCTTGTCCTTGCTTATCTGCTGGGTGTGCTTTTCCTGCAAATATTAATTGTACTGGTCTATCTTTATCATTTAATATTTGTGTTATTCTTTCTAAATCTCTAAATATTAAAGTTGCTCTTTTATAAGTAGCAAATCTTCTTGCAAAGCCTATTGTTAATGCTTTTGCATTTAAGCCTGAGGTTATTTCATTTATTTGATCATAACTCATACCATTTCTTTTTAGTCTTTTTGTAACATTGTCTTTTACTATTTCCATTAATTTTTCTTTTCTTTCCATGTGTGCTTTCCATAGTTTGTCGTCTGGTATGTTTTTAGCTTTTTCCCATACATAATCTAAATGCATGTTATCTTGCCAGTAAGGTATAAAATATTTATTGTATAATTCTTTCATTGATGGTGCAAGCCATGAACAAGTATGAATTCCATTTGTTACATATGTAATTGGTGATTCGTCAGCTGCTATGTCTGGCCAAACCTCTCCAAATAATTCTCTTGAAACAGATCCATGTAATTTGCTTACTCCATTTTTCTTAGCAGCTATTTTTAGTGCTAATATTCCCATGTTAAAGCCTGGCTCTAAGGTTTCTCCCGGCTTCATTCCAAGTTCTAAAAATTCCTCTCTTGTTAAGCCTAAACGTGGCCAGAATTCTTTAAAATATTTTTCTACTAAAGATACTGGGAATATGTCGTTTCCTGCTGGGACTGGCGTATGTGTAGTAAATATTGTTTTTGAACTTGCTATATCTTTTGCTACATCAAAAGAAACTTGTTTTTGTTTTATTATATTTTTTATTATTTCTAAAGTTAAAAATGCTGAATGTCCTTCGTTCATATGGTAAACTGTTGGGTTTAACCCCATAGTTTTTAGTAGATTTATTCCACCCATACCAAGAATAATTTCTTGCTGAATTCGCATTTCTTGGTCTCCACCATATAAAGTTGAAGTTACATTTCTGTCTTCTGGGCTATTTGGATCTATGTCTGAATCTAATAAATATAGTTTTACTCTTCCTACACATATTTGCCATGCTTTTAAATATATTCTTCCTTTTGGGAATTTTATATTAATTATTAAATCTTCACCATTTTCATTTTTTACTGCTGTTATTGGCAAATTGTACATGTCTAAATCATAATATTCTGACTCTTGCATTCCATGTGCATTTATTACTTGGTGAAAATATCCGTGTTTATATAAAAGCCCTACTGCTACTAATGGAATTCCTAAATCGCTTGCAGATTTTAAATGGTCTCCTGAAAGTATTCCAAGTCCACCTGAATATATTGGTAAAATTTGATCTAATCCATATTCTGCTGAGAAATATGCTATTAGGTCGTCTTTATTATTAGGATATTCTTTTGCAAACCATGTGTTTTTGCTTTGCATGTAATCCTCAAAATTTTCTACAATTGTATCATAGTCTTTTAAAAATTCTAAGTCTTTGCTTGCTTCTTCTAATTTTTCTTGTGAAACAGATTTTAAAAATTTTACTGGATTTTTATTTGACGCATACCATACATCAATATCAATTCTTTTAAATAATCTTAAAAACTCTGTGTTCCAAGACCACCATAAATTATTTGACATTTCTGCTAATTTGCATATTCTTTTTGGTAATTGTGAATTTACCATTATCCTATTAAATACGTACATTTTTTGATTTCCTCCTATGTTTTTTCATCATTTTTACTTTAGTATTTGTCGATGATATTATCTCTTAAATATGTTGTTTTGTCAAATGTTTTTTTCATTCTTTTGCAAATTTATTTATATAAAAAATAAAAAATGAAGGCAAGCACTTTAAAGCTTTATCCTTCATTTTTATTTTTTAATATGCTTTTATGTTTTGCTGTATTTCCTCTTGGGTTAGGGCTCTGTCGTATATTCTTGCGGAGTAGACGTCGATGTTGGCAAATGTGCCAGGTGAAACTCCGCCTTCCCAAGTTTCTGCTCCTATTGCCATTACTGTACCGCTTTTTGGTTGTCCTATTGTTCCAGATGCATCTTTAGTTGCTTTCAATACTCCATCTACATATAATTTAAAGGTTGTTCCATCATATGTTGCCGATAAATTATATATTTTATCTGTATCTATAGCCTCATTTAATTCTGCACATTGGTAGCCGTTCACATAAACCTGTGCACCGATCACTTTGCTTTGTAGGTATAATCCAATACCTCCTGCTTCAAAATTAGATATAATATAATAATTAGCTGTAGGTATTTTATTCATCTTGATTTGTGCCTCTACGGTTGCTCCTGTTGTTAAACTTACTTCTCCTAAATTTACCCAGTCATCTTCTCCATCTAGCTGTAAACAATTTTCTGTAAAGTTTGCTCCTCCGCCTATTATTCCGTCTTGATGTCCTGATAAATCTTTCCATGTTGTAGTGGTATCTGAATGCTTTCCTTTTCCTAAATTGTTTCTTGCATCATAATATCTCATTAAGCCTTCCGTTACAATTTCTGCTAATTTATACTTTTCATTAAATGTATTTGTTGGTATGCAGACTATTGGGCGAGCCGTAGTTATGCCGCTGACGAACTCCTCGTTCAAATAGCCGTGGTCCTCAACCACGTTACACACAAGGTTGCTTAACCCTTTTCGAGGCGAAACAAGCCACCAGGCTCCACTTGTGCTCTTTCTATAGATTCCGTGGTTATATTTTGTTTGCAAATCATTGTCTTTTGTTGAATATACTTGTTCATATCCTGCTGAAGTTGCACTTACTGAAAGTGTTACTCTTTCATCATTAGCTGCTTTTCCTGCTGCATTAAATGACTTTACAAATAACTCTATTGATGGCCCTCCTATTGCAAATATGGCATCTGGTCCTTTATATTTCTCCCATTGCTCTGGATTCGTTAAGTAACCCACTCCTTTTATATTGTCATTTGTATTACTTGATGTAAATCCCCCTGCTTCTTTAAACATTGGGTTTAACTCTTGTCCTATCTTGCTTACATCTGCTCCTGTTTTTGTATTCCATCCTGCAGTTGTGTATAAATTTTCTAATGTATCACTTAATTCGATTTTATTGTCTGATATTAAATATGTATAATCTGCATTTTGATAGAATAATCTCCATGCTCCTGCTTCTGTTTGTACCTCTGGGTCGCTACATTCATAACCCATAACTTCATCGCCATATTTATCTGCGTTTATTGCATCTCCTATGTAACTTTCTATGTGTTGTTGTATTGTTAATTTTACTGGTATTACAATCGTTTCCCCTGCTTGTCCTATTTGTGTATCTATCTCATTAAAGCTTTCGTCTGTGTTATCCCATGTTAATGTTAAAGTTAGCTTCCTTGTTCCGTTTTCTGCTGTGAATGCTTTATTATTTGGAAGTACTATTGTTTTTCTCATGGTTGTTTGTGTTACTTCTGCTTTTGTTCCATCTATTTCTGCTGTAAGACTTACATTTTTTGCTACTTCTTTAAATACTTTTTCTATATTCTCTGTTGTTATTTCTGCTATTATATCTACTGATACTTCTGTTCCTTTTAAATCAAATTCTACTTCTGCAACTGCTGTTGCCCCTGGAGCAATTTTTCCATCTTTTACATTATTGTTGTTTTGCAACTTAAATATAAGATTATCTATTTTTGTTTTTTCTCCTGTTTCATCACCTTTAAGCCTTACTGCCCATTTTGCTACTGATGTTTTTGCATCTCCTGTGAAAGTGCTTACATACCTTGCATATGTACTTGCTACAAAGTGCAGCACTATCGTTAATAACATTAGTATTACTATTGCTAGTTTTTGTGTGCTATGCTTCACTATTGCTCACCTCCTGTTTTGTTTGTACTAATGTATAACCATTAATTTTATTTCTATGTTTTAAAATGCTTTCCTTTTTTATTTTTTCTTGCCTTTTCTGGCTTTGCTTTTTTTGTTTTCGCTTTTTCAAGTTGCACTTCTTCTTCTGAAATTTCTACATTACCTCTTATTATGCATACTATTAATATACTTTGTATGGCCATAATTATTAGTAATGCTTTGTTTCCTTGAAAAAGCATTACTAATTTTCCTATTTTTGGTATTTTAAAACAGTATTTTCCCTCTATTTCTTGTTCTTTTACTTCTTCTCTATCTTCTGTTTTGTTTGCGTCTCCTTTTGTTTTATATGTTTTTTCGCTCTCGTTTTCTATTACTTCTTGTACTCTATGCGTTACTATTGCACCATCTATTTTAAATGCTATTATGTCTCCTTTTTCTATTTCTGTTGTCTCTTTTACTATTACTATATCTCCTACTTCTATTGTTGGACTCATGCTTCCGTGATACTACTATAAAACTTTTGTAACCAATTATTTTGCTTATTTTTTCTCTCCAAACCGATTTTTGTGCTACAATTAATAATGCATATATTAAAAGTAGTACAACTATTATTTTCATTATGAATTTTATGATTTTTTTTGCTACTTTTTGTGACTTTTTTTCTTTACGATTGCGCTTTGATCTACTTATTCTTTTTTCATTTTCATTCTCTTTTGTTTTTTCTTCCATAGTTACCTCAATATTTTAGTCTATTACTTGCATTGCTTCTAGTTTTATATTAAATGTAAGTGGTTTGCTTGAATATTGTTCATAGCTATTATTTTGCTTCTCCCATTTTATTTTTACCTTAAATTGCTTTGTTTGCTCTTCTTCAAATGTCATGTTAAAATCACCTGTTGTCCATGTTTTTTCAGCATTTGTTGTTTGTAGCACTTGTTCTGCTCCGTCTACTACCTCGTATACTTCAAATGTTAGTGGTATCTCACTTTCATCCGTTATTGTAAAATAACATTTTAAGTTTACTTCGTTCATTTTTTGTTCTACTTCATCTTTATTTGATACTTGAAACTCATATTCTTCTATTTTTCCTGGCACCATGTCTTCTATTGTATATGTTTGCTCATCATTGCTTAAAGTAATTACTGGTATTGCTACTTGTATTTTTGTGTCGTCTGAGGTCATTGTTACTGTATATCTTGATAATGTGTAATTGCAAAATATTATTATAAACACTATCATATAAAATATTAAGAAATTTCTGTACTTTTTATATGCATGCTTTTTTTGTAACATGTGCTTCGCTTTTTGCATTTTTTACTTGACCTCCTTCTTTTTTATTCTTTTGTTTGTTGTGTTGGGTATGTTATGCTTTTGTTTACTTGTGTTTTTATGTTATGCTTATTGTTATTCTTGGGTTGCTGTTATTTTTAAGTTTAATTTGTAATTTGCATTTATGTCTTTTCCTATTTCTGTATCACGGCTACTTTCTTCCCATTTCCAGTCTAATTCATATACGTCATATCCGTTATTGCTTAAGCCTCTTGCTTTTTGCATTATTTCTTCTGCTGTTACATATTCTCCTTCGGATCCTATAATATATTTTCCGTTTCTTCTTAATCTGTATTTCATGTTTATTTTGTGCTCGTTTGTTTCTATCATATCTAAGTCGTATTTTATATTAAAGTCGTTGTTGTTTTTTACTATAAATTGATATGTGTTTTCACTTCCTGGTGCTATTTTTCCATCGACTACATAATATGCTGTTTGTGTAAATATGTCTAGATCTTTGCTTGCTGCATATGTATTTCCATTTTCGTATATTTCTATTCCTGATTTTTGTGTTTCTTCGTTATCATCATTGTCGTCATTGTCATTATCTTTATTATTATCGTCATTATCGTTATCGTTGTTATTATTGCCATTATTATCGTTGTTGTTAACTCCCGCATTTGCATTATTATCTGTGTTTTGTGGCGTATTTTGGTTACATATACAGTTTGGTCTGTTACAGTCGCATTTGTTTCCTGCATCTATTTGACCATTTTGACAGTCGCATCCACAATTGCATTGATTTTTTGATGTGTTTCCAAATATTATTTCAAATATGTCTACATTTCCTGTTGGCATTTGTGGTTGGTTTTGTATTTTTCCTATATTTCTTAATAATAAAAATATTATTATTATTAATGCTATTAGTATTAATATCATCATTATTATTATCTTTTCTTTTTTTCTATCTTTCTTTGGTTCCATATGCTTACTTATATTTCTCCTTGTATAATATATTTAGGTTTTTAGGCTACCTATAAACCTATTGTTTTGTTTGTTTTCGATCTTAAGCTATCATTCAAACCTACATACTTTTGTATCTAGGCTTGAATGGAAGTTTAAAACTTCCATTTTTAAGTTATACTCCAGCAATGTGTTGTTGCACTGTTAAAGTTACTGGTAAAGTAAGGGTTGGTGCTGTTTTACCTACTGTTGTATCTGAAGTATTAGCGCTTTCAACATTGTCCCATTTTAATGTTAAAGTAACTTTCTTTGTTCCATTATCTGCTGTAAATGCTGCTTTACTAGTAAGAGGAATGTTTTTTGTTGCTGTATCTTCTGAATCTTCTTGTGTGCCATCTACATCTATTGTAAGTTTTACGTTTGCGGCTGAACTTCCAAATACTGTTGCTATTGAGTCTTTTGTTACTTTGGCTATCAAGTCTACTGCTACTTCTGTATCATCTAAAACAACTTCTACCTCTGCAGTTGCTGTTGATCCTGGAGCTAATTTTCCTGGTACAACACTTTCATTTTCTTGTACTTTAAATGTTAAATCTTTTATTGTAGTTTGTGTTCCATCGGCATCATCTTTAAGTTTTACTGACCATTTTGCTACTGTTGCTGTTGCGTTTCCTGTAAAAGCTGTTGTATATCTTGCATATGTACCTGATACAAAGTATAGTGCTATTATTAATGCCATCAATACTATTATTGCTAGTTTTATTGTTCCTTTTCTCATTCTTACTCACCTCCTCCTTTGTTTTACTAATATATAAAAAGCTTTTTTGCTAATTATAAACTTATACTATTTACTTTTTTGTCGCTTGTTTTTTAACCGTCAGTTTTTTCGTTGTTTTCTTTTTTATTGCTTGTTTTGTTGTCGCTTGTCTTTTTATCATTTGTTTTTTGGTTGTTTTCATTAATTGCTTTTTTCATTTTTTTGTATTCTTCAAATTCTTTTCTTTCTGCTTCATATTCTTTTGAAATTTTTTTCTCTTCTATGCTATTTACAATGTATAGCCATATTAGACCTATTACTAATACTATTAGTAACATTATTGCTAACCCTATTGGTTGTTGTATAAACATTAGAAAATTTCCTAGCCCATTTATTTTTGCTACATATACTCCTTCTACTGCAGATGGTTTTACTAAGTTTGCATCTTCTATATTGTTGTTGTCTCCTTTTGTTCTAAAACATGTTTCTCCATCTTCTTCTACTATTTCGACTATTCTGTGAGTTGTTACTGTGTTTGTTTCATTTCTAAATGCTATTATATCGTTTACCTTTAATACATTTTCGTCTACCATTTTTACTATTACTAAATCGCCTGTTTTTATTGATGACTCCATTGATCCAGATAATACTATCATTGGCTTATAGCCTAATACATCTGGTATTTTGTCTGGATATTTGTTAGCTTTGTACATTATGGTAGCTGCCATTGTTAGTAATAAAATTGCTACTATTAGAAATATTGCTTTTATTATTTTCCCTATATTGCCTATTATATTACTCTTTTTTGTTTTTTCTTTTTGGTTATTCATACTTTTTCCTTCTTATATATTCTTCTATGTAATTTATAATGTTTTCGTCAAGTTTCTACATATTGTTACATATTATTATACTCTTAATTAATAAAATTTCAATTAACATTGTGTTAAGTTTTTGTTACATTTATATTACATTTTTATAATAGCAACGAAATTTTTTATGTTTTTATAGGCTAATATTTCTTTATAAAGTATATGTCCTAAGTAAACCCATAGTTTAGATTCTACCGCTATGGGTTTTCTTGTTTCTATCCATCTACCAAGCTTGTTTCATAATTTTGCTGGAAAACAGATGTTGGAATACAAACTAAGGGGCGCACCGCACTGCTGCCGCTCACGCGGTTGCTGAGGAAATAGCCGTAGCTCTCGTCCACGCCCCTCACGTTGGTGCTGCTGCCGTTGCTAGGGGAAGCAAGCCACCAGTGAGGGTTACTTGTCGTTTTTCTGTAGATTCCATGGTTTTGGCTTGTTAAAAAATAATCTGTTGTCGTTCCTGCATTATTATATCCTAATGAATTTACGGTTAATGAAAGTGTCTTTCTTTCATCTTTAGCTGTTTTTCCTGCTGCATTAAATGATTCTACAAATAACTCTATTGATGGTCCTCCTATTGCAAATATTGCATCTGGCCCTTTATATTTTTCCCATCGCTCTGGGTCTGTTAAGTAACCTACTCCTTTTATACCTTTATTTTTATTGCTTGATGTAAAACCTCCTGCTTCTTTGAATTTTGGGTTTAAGCCTTGTCCTATGTCAGTTACGTCTGCTCCTGTCTTTGAATCCCATCCTGCAGTTGTATATAGACTTTCTAGTGACGTATTTAAAGCAATTTTATTATCTGATATTAAGTATGTATAAACTTTGTTTTGATAGAATAGCCTCCATGCGCCTACTTCTGTCTGTGCTGCTTCATCGGTGCATTCATACCCTATAACTTCTTCTCCATATTTTTCTGCATTTATGGCTTCTCCTATGTAATAATTACTCTCTAATGTTTTTTCATATTTTTCCTTGAATACTGTGGTTTTGATGCAGACTATTGGACGCACCATCCATGACTGCCCGTCAACAGTCTGCCTAACATCACAATTAAAGTATACATATTGTTGACT
>CANQCG010000034.1 GCA_947589645.1 uncultured Clostridia bacterium | reverse complement strand
TGCTAAAAAACATATTGCTAAATAGCCTTATGTGTTTTTGGTTTGTTATTCTATTATTAACGGTTATCTGTGTGTGTGTGTGTGTGTACAGTCTCAAGGGTTACAGCGTTTGTCATTTGTTTTTTCTCCTTTTGTTATATCAATTATATACTACTATGTAATTTATATTATTTGGTCAAATTTCTACATATTCCTATATTTTATTATACTATTATTAATACAAATTTCAATTAATGTCGTGTTAAGTTTTCTTTACATTTTAGTTACACATTTATTACATATAAGTATCCTAGACAATTTTAATACTTTTTAACAATTTTTTATTGAATTTCACTGCGTTTTATGATATTATTAAAATAGTTTTTGATTAATAATATAAATTTATATAAATTAGAAGAAAGGAGCATATGTTATATCTTTCTATAACATATAAATGAATTTATGTCTAAAGAATTTATAAATAATGTTGAAGATGAAAAAAATGATGTAACAGATGAAAGAAAAGAAATAGAAATTGTTTCTGATGATGGCTCTACTTTAGATATTTCTGACGTTTCAGATACAATTAATATAGTAAAACATGATGATAATAAGCCAAAAAATATTATAATACCTAAGGAAAGAAAATAATATTAAAAAATCAATTCATTTTGCTGAATTGATTTTTTATTTTATAAGATTTTATTAGAGAATAAAATAAGCCAGCAACAGCTAGCTTATTTTAATCATATATTTATTTTTCTCAAATAATTATTTTTTGTTTACTAAATCTTTTAATGCTTTACCAGCTTTGAAAACTGGAGCTTTAGAAGCAGGTATTTTTATTTCTTCTTTAGTTTGTGGGTTTCTACCTTTTCTAGCTGCTCTTTTTCTTACTTCGAAAGAACCAAATCCAACTAATTGAACTTTTTCTCCCTTCTTTAATGCATCTCTTACAACGTCAACAAATGCGTTAACAGCTGCTTCAGATGCTTTTTTTGTGTCTCCTGTTTTTGCAGCTAATGCTGCTACTAATTCAGCTTTGTTCATTATACATTACCTCCTATAAAGATTTGTGATATGTAGCATTTACACTACTATTTAATTTTATACGCCATATTTCGATAAAATCCCTCTTTTTTTCTAATAAATACGCATTTTTTCTAAAAAGTTGTATATTTTAATGCCATATGGTAGCATCTTAATCTCGTCTTTTGTAAATACTTTAAGTGCCACAACTGCTAGTGCATAAACAATTACAGCAAATAATATTGCTAATAGTGTTGCCATTTTTGGACTTATTATTCCTCCTAATACAATATATAATGCATAAGAGCAAATTGCCATAATTGCAGTAGAAAGAATTGGCTTAATTACAAAATTGCTCCAATTTAAATTTAACTTTACATTTTTCTTTAATACCAAGAATGCTATTATAAATGCTACAAAGTGACATGTAACAGATCCTATTGATGCTCCATAAACATTTATTGCTGGAATTCTTAAAAGTGTTAAATTTAAAATTAATTTAGTTACTACTCCTATTCCAAGAGCAGTTGCTGGTACCATTACTTTTCCAAAGCCTTGCAAAGCTCCATTAATTGTTTGATTTAAAACTGAAAATATTATTGTAAATGCTGCTACTTGTAATAATGCTGCCCCATTACTTGCATTTGGGTATAGTAATTTTAAAATCGGATCTGCAAATACACACATTCCTATTGTGCAAGGTAAACCAATAAGCATTGAAACTAATAATGAAAATGATGTACGCTTTGTGGCAGTAGCCATGTCTTTTTTAGCTTTTGCCTCCGCGATTGCTGGAACTAGTGCTGTAGCAAATGCAATGTTAACAGATAATGGCAAACCAATTAATGTATCTACCTTTCCACTTAGTATTCCATACTTTTCTATAGCTATTTCTGCGGGTAAATATGTTGCTAAAATTCTTTTTACTGTAAATGCATCTACATTTTTATTTATTGAAGATAGAACTGAACTTATAGTCATTGGTATTGATACCATTAGTACTTTTTTTACTATAGTTGATACCTTTTCGTATTTATAATTTATAGTTTGTTTTATTTCTGTTCCTATTTCTTTTCTTCTTGTTTTATAATATAAAACCAAATATGAAAAGCTTAAAAATGTTGCAAGAGTTGTTGCTAAGTTTGCGCCTGCTGCCATAAGTTTAGTTGATGTGCTAGTCATTATTGCTACTATTTCTACAACTACTATTGTAAGGACTGTTTTAAAAATTTGCTCTAACGTTTGCGCTCTAGCTGTTGTCTTTAAGCTTTTTCTACCATTAAAATAGCCTCTTAGTACAGAAGATGTAGCTACAAAAAATATTGCTGGTGATAATGCAACTAATGTCATTTCTGCTTCTGGAATTTGAAGCCAATAATTTGCAATTGTATGTGCTCCTAAAAATAGTAATAAAGTTCCTATTAAGCCTACTATAGCAAATGTTATAAATGCTACTTTAAAAACTCTATTTGCACCTTTGTGGTCTCCTACTGCTACTTTTTCTGAAACTATTTTAGATATTGCATTTGGTACTCCTATTGAAGAAATTGTTAATAATAATGCATATATCTGATAGCCACTTGCATAAATTGCATTCCCCTTATCTCCAAATCCATCTCTATTTGTTAAATATAAAGTATATACTAATCCTAATATTTTTATTAATACTTGTGATATCATGAGGGTTATTACACCTTGCATGAAACTTTCTTTTTTAAAACCCTTTTCTTTCTTTTCTTTCATCTATACCTCTCTTTTTTTCTCTTATAATATTTTACTACTTTGATTCATTAATTTTTGTTTATTCTTTTGTACGATTAATTATAATGTTAAAAAACTTTTTTATCAAGAAGTTTGGTAAAATTTATTGACAAATTCCTTTTTTTGTATTAAAATTATTCAGTATTATGTTAAAATATGATTTAAATATAAAACTTCTCCCCGGTGGTTTGTATTTAATTTTCATATATATTATTTAAATATTATTTAAAATAGGAGGGTTTTATTACCATGAATAATACTACACATAGTGTTAAAAAAAGCGAAATTGAAAGAAAATGGTATATATTAGACGCAGCAAATAAACCACTTGGTAGAGTTGCTACTGAAGCTGCAAAATTATTAAGAGGAAAACACAAACCAACTTTCACACCTAATTTAGATACAGGTGATAATGTTATTATAATTAATTGTAAAGATGTTGTTTTAACAGGAAACAAACTAAATGAAAAAGTTTACAGACATCATTCAGGTTACATTGGAGGAATGAAAGAAGTTTCTGCAAATACAATGATGCAAAATACTCCTGAAAAAGCTATGATGTTAGCTGTTAAAGGAATGTTACCTCACAACTCTTTGGGAAGACAATCATTAAAGAAATTAAGAGTTTATGCAGGTAGTGAACATGAGCATACAGCTCAACAACCTGAAGTTTGGAATTTTTAAAAAATAGGAGGAAGTTAAAATGGCAAATAAAAAAGTTATATATTATGGAACTGGTAGAAGAAAAAGCTCTATAGCTAGAGTTAGATTAATTGATGGTTCTGGAAAAATTACGGTTAATGGTAAACCATTAGATGAATTCTTTGGTGAGGAAACATTAAAGGTTATTGTTAAACAACCTTTAACAGTTACAAATACTTTAGAAAAATTTGATGTAGTTGCTAGTGTTACTGGCGGTGGTTTTTCAGGTCAAGCTGGAGCAATTCGTTTAGGTGTTGCTAGAGCTTTAAATGAAGCAAACGCTGAATACAGACCAGCATTAAAATCAAATGGTTTCTTAACAAGAGATTCTAGAATGAAAGAACGTAAAAAATATGGTCTTAAAAAAGCTAGAAAAGCTCCACAATTTAGTAAGAGATAATTTATATATACATACAAAACTCGGAAAATTTAATTTCCGAGTTTTTATTTATAATTTATTGTATCTCTTGTACTTTCAGGAGAATCAAAGCCTTCTAAGCTATAATATGTTGACGGAATTTCTCCGAGAATTACATTTTCTGCTATAAGAAATTGATTTTGTATTTTTTCTTCAAATTTTTTATAAGATGATAATATTTGCACATTACAATCTATTTGCAGGTAAACTCTATGTAGAGTTTGATTTATGCCCTTGGCTAGAAATTCACTTTTTAAATCTGTTTCAACATTTCCAAGCATAACTACTCTCATTTTTATATTAGGCCCATAACCTGAAAATAAGTTTACTCCTAAAAAATTTCCCATTGGAATCGAAATGCTAGTATTTTCTGGGCTTTTCATTTGTTCTTGAATATAATATGCTATGTCAGAAGTAATCATATTTACCTTGTACATATTCATCTGTATCATTGAAACTTTGCCTTCTGTATCTTTTTCAATTGAAAACATTGAATCATAATTGTAGTTTTTCATTACATTTGTCGTTTGTTCATTTGCAATAAAAGTTGTTAATTTTTTTGCTTCATATGTACTTACTTGCTCAAAAATTGGATTCATATAATTTAATATTAAACTTGAAGTCTCAAATGCAATTATTAATATTAAAAGAATTTTCGTTAATTTTCCTTTGTTTTTGAAATTTTTTATTTTAAATCTTTTTCTGGAATAGATTTTATACATAATTTACACTTGCTCTAACAGTCTTAGGAATATATAACTTCTCTCCCTCATTTATTTTATTTGGGTTTTCAATTCCATTGACCCTTGAAATATCATCAACTGTACTTCTAAACCTTTTTGCAATTTTCCATAGAGTATCACCTTTTTTAACAATATAAATTACTACACTGTAGTCTTGGCCAGAATCTTCGCCTTCTACCTCCTCTATATCATCTATTAGGTCTATGTTAGTATTTTGCTGTAAACCTACATCAACCATTAAATCTATATTACAATTTACTGTTCCTCCTTCAACTTTACAATTGCTTGTTTGTACCTCGACTATTGGTGCATTTTCTAAGTTCTCTGCATTTTCAATATTATCTAAAGTAAATGCAAATGGTATTGTAGCTGTTTTAGAATTCATTTCTTCTTGCTTATCATCTGAATATAATAAATTTAGCCCTAATTCACCTTCATAAGTTATTTTTGAATTGCTCTTAGTTGTTTTTGTAATTGTAGGAGTTACATCCACATCAATTAATTGATTTCCAACTATTTCTGGAATATTTACTTTTTCATTTACATTAACAGTATCGCTTCTTTTCATTTTGTTTGAAATAGTTGTTACGCTTCTTTTGTTATAGTCTAAATTAGAACATGTGCTATATAAATCTTCAATTAGGCTAATTTCTTTTTCTTCATAACATTCTGCTGAAATTTCCATTTCTATCTCTACATATATTGAATGCTCCTCAACAGAATTTGGTTTAACAATAATATTTTTTATTTGATAACATGTATCACATAAACTATTTTCTGTAACATTTTGCATATCAATAAAGCCTACAACTGGAAGATTAGCTGATACTATTCTTATTTGATTATCTTCTGTTAAATATACTATTTTAATCTCTACCTCAGCTTTAGCTAATATTTTATTATAGCTAATTTTTACATCTTTATTTACTATTTTCAAATTGCATTTAAGTATTTCTGCTAAATTGTCTTTGGTATCAATATTTATTGTTTCTTTAATATATGCTTTTGTTTCCCCTGCACCTATTAAAGAATCTATTTTATGCATAGGTTTTAAAACTTGAATATTACTATCTTTTAAATCGCAAATTATGTCAGTTTCTTCACTGGCATATACTTTTATACTTGTATCTAATGTAACCTTTATACTTATTTTTCTACCATTTAGAACTTTACATTCTATTTGTTTAATGCAAGTTTCTAACTCTGCTCTCATGTCTTGCGTGCAATCTGGTAATACAAAATTTTCTGAAAAGTCTAAGCTTGTGTTTAAGCCCCTTATCTTATCTTCCGAGCTATCTGCCATATACATAATATATATATTAACATTACCATCAATTCTTACTCGTCCATTTTGTACTTCCTTTTTGTAAATACTTACAATTTCGCTTGTATTTAAAGTGCTTAATATATCTGGCTTTGAATCAGGTACAATCATATCACCTTGTACAATTATTGTTTCTTTTTTTTCACATACTAGTTTGTTTAATATTAGTTTTTCTTTACTAACATCCACAACCATAAATAATCCCTCCTTAAATATATCTTTATCAAAATATATTTAGGAGGGATGTAATTTATTACATATTTTCAATACTTTAATTATTAAAATTCCCATTTGGGTTTTTATCTAACATATCGCTTAGTGCTCTTAAAATTCCAAGTTTACCATATTCATATGTAAGCCCACCTTGCAAATAAACAATATATGGTTCACGCATTGGTCCATCGCAACTTAGTTCTATTGTAGAGCCTTGTGTAAATGTTCCTGCTGCCATTATAACTTGATCATCATAACCTGCCATATCGCTTGGCTCAGGTATTACATTGCTATCTATTGGTGAAGCTTTTTGAATTCCTTGGCAAAACTTTAATAATTTTTCTTTAGAGCCTAAAGTTATTGTTTGAACTATATCTGCTCTTATTTCATCATACTTTGGCTCTGTATCAAAGCCTAAATCTTCTAGCATTTTACTTGCCAAAATCATTGTTTTTACAGCACTTGCTACTACAGATGGTGCAAAAAATAAACCTTTTAATATTAATGAATTTTGATTAAGTGATGGTCCTATTTCTTTTCCTATTCCTGGAGATGTTAACCTTTCAGCACATAGCTCAACTAAATCTTTTCTTCCTACTATATATGCTCCTCCAGTTGCTATTCCAGCTCCTAAATTTTTCATTAAAGAACCTACTGCTATATCTGCTCCAATTTCTATTGGCTCTTTTTCTTCTACAAATTCACCATAACAGTTATCCACCATTATTATAACATCTTTATTTACTTCTCTTATTGCCTTTATTGCATTTTCAATTTTATCTATATTCAAACTTTTTCTTGTTGAATACCCCCTTGAACGCTGAATTTCCACAAGTTTAATATCTTGTTTTGAAAGCCTTTGTTTTATGCTTTCAATATCAAAATCGTTATTTACTAATTCTATTTGTTCATATTTTATTCCATAAGATTTTAATGAGCTTTTGCTTTCCTCTTTACTTATTCCAATAACGGTTTGCAAAGTATCATAAGGTGCTCCAGTTATGCTAAGCATTGTATCTCCTGGACGCAATATGCCAGATAAGGTTACAGCAAGTGCATGAGTTCCTGATATTAATTGTATTCTAACTAATGCATCTTCTGCTTTAAATATATTTGCATATATTTCTTCGATTTTATCTCTTCCTGGTTCACAAATTCCATAGCCAGTAGATGTATTAAAATGTACATCTGATAAACTGCATTCTTGAAATGCCTCTAAAACTTTCTGGCTGTTTTTTTCGCATATTTCTTCTACTCTTTTAAAAATTGGTTTTAGCTCAATTTCTGCTTTTTGTGCTAGTTCTAATACTTCTGTTTTTATTGGGTTCATTTAATTGAATCTCCTTATTAAAAATTTTAAAAATGTCGCAATAGTAATTCATTGCGACATTATTTTTGTTTTACTTAAATTATACCTAGATGCCAATAAGTTATGGCAATGGTTTATATTTTAATTAGTCTTGTGCATATGGTAAAACGGCTATATGTCTAGCTCTTTTTACTGCTAATGTTATATCTCTTTGATGTTTTGCACATGCTCCTGTTGTTCTTCTTGGTAAGATTTTTCCCTTTTCGTTGATAAATTTTCTAAGTTGATCTGCATTTTTGTAGTCTAACTCAAAGTTTTTATCGCTACATAATACACATACCTTTTTTCTTTGTTTTCTGAATTTTGGGTTATAATCTTCATCATAATTTTTATTGTTGTTAAATTTTTTGTTTTGTTTTTTGTCTGCCATGTATTTTCCCTCCTCTATATTTAGAATGGTAAGTCGTCACTTGCAGATACATCAAAATCAGAACCACTAGTTTGTGCTCCAGAATTAAATTCTGTTCCAAATGTGTTTTCAAATGAGCTTGATGATGCATCTCCATCTCTTTTGCTGTCTGCAAAATATGCTTCTTCTGCAACAACTTCTGTTATGTAATGCTTTGTTCCTTTATCATCATCCCATGTTCTTGTTTGTAATCTGCCTATAATGCCTACTTGTTGACCTTTCTTAAAGTATTTACTACAGAACTCTCCTAGTTTGCTCCATGCAACTATATTTATAAAATCTGCTTGTCTTTCTTCACCTTGTCTTACAAATCTTCTATTTACTGCAAGAGAAAATGAAGCGACTACTGTATTGTTTGTTTGTGTGTATCTTGTTTCTGGGTCACGTGTTAATCTACCCATTAATATTACTTTGTTCATTTTATCACATACCTTTCTTACTTCAAATATAAGGTCTACTTAATATTTAATTAATCTTCTTTTCTTACAACTATGAATTTTAAAATTTCATCTGTTATTCTGTAAATTCTTTCAAGTTCTTGGATGAACTCTGGTTTTGCTTCGAAATTAAATAATACATAGTGTGCTTCCTTGTTTTTGTCTATTTCATAAGCTAATTTCTTTAAGCCCATGTATTTTGTTTCTGCTACTTTTCCGTTTTTGTTTATTAAACCTGTGAATTTGTCTTCTAAAGCTTTTAAGCCTTCTTCGTCAACTCCTGGTTTAATAATGATAACACTTTCGTATTTATTCATTATTTTACACCTCCTTTTGGATTACAACCCACCTACTTGTTTGGTGAGTAAGGATTATTACTTTCCTATTTTTAAACAGAGATATTTTATCATATATTTTAGCATTTGGCAAGTATTTATTACCAATTTTATTTGAATTTTGCTATATGTGCATTCAAAATTCTAATGCAAAAAATGGATTTTCTATTTTAAATATAAGAGAACTAAGATTTTATGATTTTATAATTTAAATAAATATAAAAGCCCCCCTAACTGTCAGTTGACTGTTAGGGGGCTTTTTTGAGGCTTTTAGAAGTTTCCATGTGTTTTATCATGATAATTGCTCTTTCTTTTTTGCATCTTCTTCGATAGGCTCAAATATCATTAGACCGCCAGCTATTGCGAAAATTAGACTTATAAAAAAGATACAAACAATTACCAAAACAGTCATACACATGACCATAACTCCTATAGTGCTTTTCACACTATAATGACAAAACCGTGCTGCATCACTACTTGCAAGTAACTTTTCTTGCTGATTTCTAAGCTTTGCTACTTTATCATTTACGGAATTTAACTCACCCTCGTTATTCTCAATATTAGGCTGAGTAAAAGATATGCGTATACTGTTAATAGCATATCTTCCAACATTGGTTAGAAAAATAGCACTGAATAAAGCAATCAAAGCAAATCCCAGACAAAAGATGATAGATACAAGTACGTCACTTCCACTCCGTTTCATGTCAAATTCCTCCAGTTTCCCGCTTTGCGGTTTATTATTATATAATTATTATATCACATTTTTTGGTAAATGTACATAAAAATGTAAAAATAACTATTAGCTTTTAAAAATTAATAATTGTTTGTATATAATTATATAATTCTTTTCATTGCATCTTTTCCGCCAAATATACAAGGTGAATTGCATTTCCAACCAGGAAAAGTACAACGTGCTCCTTTAGAATATTGCAATAAATAATTATACAACTCTGGCTTATTCTTCGTAGCTTCTAAATATTTTTGCATTGTTTGTTGGGTTTGTTCCATTATCTCTAATTGTGCTGCTCCACATAAACGCTCCATACACTTTAATACAAAATTTTCGATTGTTCCCCTTTCATTTACTTGTACAAGCATTCCTTGAGGAAAAAATTCTTCTAATGAAGAAATGTCTTTAAGCCATTTTTGTTCTAATTCGGTATTTCTAATTATAGGCGGTACATAATATTGCGCATTATCAAGTAATGTCATTTCATAGGCTAATGTTCTGTGCCTTTGTGCTTGAGCTAATTGTGCAAAACTTGCTAAATAAGTAGTACAGTAATTTTCGCCAAATTCTTCTGCTCTCGTCTTTCTTTGTGCAAATAAGGCAAAACTACGATTTTTAGTTCTTGAATCTAGTCCCTCAACTTCTAGATCTGGCATAGCCTTAAGAAATTCTTTAAAAACTTCTTTTAATTTTAATGAAAATGCATCTTTGTTACTATTTTCTATGTAATCTTTTGCCCAGTTAATAATATAGTTTAACTGCCCGAAGTTAACTGTATATTCCATTACTGTTGCTGGAGTAAACACACTAATAAGGTATCTTGCGTTTTCTTGCGCTAGTTTTAAAACTCTTTTTTCATCAAAATTTGGGTATTTTAAAGATATTTGTGTTTTAAATATTTCTATCCATTTTTCGTATAATTCTTTTTCTTGAGGAGATGGCTGCATATGAGTGTATCTTGCAGATTTTTCAGATGTGTTATATATTTTTTCGTTGTTTAAAATCATGGCAAGTATTTTTGGAATGCCTTCAAGGCATAAATTGTATGTTGGGTGTCCAAATACACTGTGATGACCAGATTTAATATTTCCACTAGCCCTTTTATTTGTTTTTTCTGGTGCTTCTGCAAATAATGTTTCTACAGTGTCTGGTAAATAGCAAATTCCTGCTGATTTTCCTGAAAAATCTACTGCTTCTTCTTTTGGTAAAACATATCCTACTTTTGTTGATGCAATTACTTTTATATTCATTTTTTAATCTCCTCTCGCTTTTTTATTTCATTTATAACTGATTAGCATAATATCATACCGATATTTTAAATTCAACAAATTTATTGTATTATTTTCTTTTATTCCGCATAATTTCTATTTTTTCTTTGCTATAGCATTATATATATGCCAATGCTTCATTTTTCCTACCCCAGTTTTTCCATCCTTTTCTACCTCATTAAAATGTATTAATTCAAATGATTCTTTAAACAGATTTAATACTTGTTCTTTTGTTAAAAATACCATTTGCTTTTTTATTTCCGACCATGAATCATTTAAGCCAAAAAAATTACCAACAAAATATCCGGTCTTTTAAGATGCTATCAGTAATTTTATTCCAAAATTTATTAAAATGTTCTTTACTGCAAAAAGGAATGCTAAAATTCGCAACTAATAAATTAGTTTTTTCTAATTTAATATCTTCAAAGTCTTGACTTGTAAATCTAAATTTTTTTATTTCTTCATTATTTAATTTACTAGATATAATTTCTTTTGTATTTTCTCTATCTATTGATAAAACATTCCACCCATTTTTTATTAAAAATATAGTATCTCTGCCAGCGCCACATCCTAAGTCAATAGCATTTGTAGGGTTAATATTCATATCTATGAATTTTTTAACCATTGGATTTGGTGCAGCACCTTCTGTATTCTCATAATATTTTTTTATATTCCCCATTATTATCATCCCTTCAAGTTTGTTACAATTTATTATATAACATTTTAAAAATACTGTATATTGGTAAACATATATTTTATAAATGGCAAATAATATTAAATTATTCTGTTCGCAAACTTTTTCTCGTTAATAAAAAAACTTACCATCCACATTCAAATTTATGAATGAAAGTCAACGGCAATCACATATCGTGATTGCCGTTTTATGAAACGCAAATTGTCTTAACATATTGGGGCTAACTTATTCTCCCAATAGATATCCTCCATTATTATCACTGAATAATTTACCAAAACAAATATTGCGACTCCAATGGATATTGCCCATATTAATGTACCTAACCAATATGAACCCTTGTCATAATTTGAAGTCGATAAGATTTCAAAGTTTTTGCCATATTCAACATTAAGACCACACTCAGCATTACTAAGTTCAACTGTAATAATATCATTATTTATGTTTATATTACAGTCTGTTTTCAATAATAAGTTTGGATTTTGTTGAATAGCATACATTTGCTTTTCTAATGGTTCATAATCCATTGCTGTAGCCGGTACTGTGTCGGTAAACACATAAAAACATATGGCAAAAGCAATTGCAACTATTGTACCTATAACAAAACCTATTTTTTCTACAATCGACATTCCATGTACCAATTGAATAAAAGCATTAACTACTTTAGTAAAACACCGCTTCATAAAAATTCCTCCTTTACAATAATTATTGTGTTGCTAGTGTTTTTTATGTTTAACTCCCAAAGGAGATTATAAAAATTGATTAGCTTATTCGCTAAGTTGTAATAAATTATAACATAAAACTAAAAAGCTGGCAACTAATTATTTCTAACTAGTTGCCTCCCATAGCAATTAACTGGAACTTTCGTTCCTCCCACAGCAATCTTTTTTTGATTACTGCTAATACTATGATACTATATAATAAAATATCTGTTTGTGCATATCAATAGTTCTGTATAAGAACTGGGTTAATAAGCAACTACATAAATAATAAAAACTCACATCTGTTCTTTTGCAAGATAGGTGTGAGTTTTCTCAAATCTATTCGGCAAAACCACGTTTGTGGAATTGTCATTTCCTATGTTTATTATACACATATATTTTATAAATGTCAAATAATACGTCATTGGAGCGATTAAGGAGGTTATTTGTGAAAATTTTTCCTCCCACTTTTGCTCAAAAATAATTTGATTAATCAACTGATAAGAATATTATATATATTTTTTGTATTTTTTTCAACAAAAAATCAAATATTTATTTCAATATATAGCATTTTTCTGATTTTTGTGATATTATTTTGTAAATAATGAGGATTTAATAGAAGATGCTATAAATAAAGCGGGAACATATTAATTATTAATTAACGATTCATGTAAAGGAGAAAAATATGGATAAAGAATTAGAAAAAGGGAAATTTTTAAAAGCATTAAAAGAATTTGCTTTAGATTTAAGTACTTTTATTGCTGTAAATGATGAATGGACAATTCGTGGATTCATTGATATATTCAAAAATATATATACCATTTCAGCTGATACGAAAATAGTATCAAAGATACTAGAATTACACATTTTTCCAATATTTTTGAATTTTGCAAATAAAAATGGATTTGAAATAGAATTAGCTACTTATCAAAATTGGTATCCAGATTTAACTTTTATTTCTAAGAAAAATCCAAAAATTAAATTTGCAGTAGATTTGAAAACAACATATAGAAATGAAGAAAAGCCCGAATTTTGTAATGGATTTACTTTAGGTTCCCATGGTGAATATTTTGTTGATAGAACAAGTACTAAAAATATTCAATATCCCTATGATAAATATTTAGGTCATTTTTGCTTGGGAATAATATATTCTAGAGGAGATATATCAAAATCTGAAGAAATGAAAATATATAATTTAAATGATTTAGAAAGCATGCCAACAATTATAAAAGATTTTATATTTTTTGCAGAAGAAAAATGGAAAATTGCAAGTGATAAAGGTGGAAGCGGAAATACAGCTAATATAGGTAGTATTCAAAGAATAGAAGATATATTAAAAGGTAATGGAGTATTTGTTAAAGCAGGAGAAAAATATTTTGATGACTATTGGGCAAATTATGGTAAAATTCAAGTAAAAGACAAAAAAGGTAATTACAAAAAATTGTCTTCATTTGAGGAATATTTAAAATATAGAGGGTTACCTGAAAGTCTAAACAATAAAATAATAAATAAAAAAAGAAAGGATTAATAATATGGAGAAAGATAAAATTTTTATTCCTCCTATAAAAATACAAGGCATAAAAACTAAACTAGTATCAGTAATAAAAAAAAATGTAATATTAGATATAGGCACAACATGGGTTGAACCATTTATGGGCTCTGGCGTGGTAGGATTTAATATTGCTCCTAATAAAGCTATATTTTCTGATACTAATCCATATACAATAGAGTTTTATAACAAAATAAAAAGTGGAAATATTAATTCATATAAAGTGAGAGCTTTTTTAGAAAATGAAGGAAAAAAATTAGAAGAAAAAGATGATGAATATTATTATGAAGTAAGAGAACGATTTAATAGAGAACATAATGTATTAGATTTTTTGTTTTTGAATCGTTCATGCTTTAATGGAATGATAAGGTTTAATAGAAGTGGTGAATTTAATGTTCCATACGGACATAAGCCTAAAAGATTTTCAAAAGCTTATATAACTAAAATTACAAATCAAATAAAATATATAGAAAACAAATTAAAAGAATGTGATTGGAGTTTTATATGTCAATCTTTTGAAGAAACAATAGAAAATTGTAATGGTAAAGAGTTTATTTATTGTGATCCACCATATATAGGTAGAAATGTTGATTATTATGATAGTTGGAACGAAGAAAATGAACTTAAATTAAATAAACTATTACTTAAAACTGATGCAAAATTTATGTTATCAACATGGGATTATAATCAATATAGAAAAAACGAATATATCGACAAAATATGGCATAATTGTCATAAGATTAATATCGAACATTTTTATCATTTGGGTGCAAAAGAAAAAAATAGAAATGCAATGGTAGAAGCTTTAATAACTAATTATGATACTAGTAAAACCGAAAATCAATTAGTATTTATAAATCAACAAATTAGATTAAATGCATTTGCATAAAAGACTAGAACTAATAAACATTAAAAAATCAACCTTTTACAGTTGATTTAATCATTTTGGCCAAAGTGCGACCATTTTACTTATTGGAGCGAATGTTGTACTTATCTGCAACTTTTTCCAAAAGTTTGCTTTGTTCGCTTGTATTCTATTTAAAAATACTGTATATTGGTAAACATAGGAAATGATGATAAGCAGATGTGGTTTTGCCACCAATTATACGAATCTTCGTAGGAGAGGTGGTGATGTTTATGGTTAAAGTGATACTATTTTTTATAATATCCTTTATGTTATCTTTAACATTAAACGTTGCCTTGGCTATAGTTCTGTATAAGAACTGGGTTAATAAGCAACTACATAAATCATAACCACCAGTAGAACTGGTGGTTTGTTCTTAGCCTAGAAGGCTTTTGTACTGGCACTTCTGGGCTTAAGC
>CANQCG010000033.1 GCA_947589645.1 uncultured Clostridia bacterium | reverse complement strand
GTTATAGCGTTTGTCATTGGTTCGTTCTCCTTTGGTATATTAATTATATACTACTATGTAATTTATAGTATTTTCGTTAAATTTCTACATATTACTACATATTTATTATACTCTTATTAATATATTTTTCAATTAATGTTGTGTTAAGTTTTTGTTACATTTATGTTACATTTTTATAGTTATAATAGTAAATGTTTTTACTATGCAAAATGCTTATGGTACATTAAATAAAATTTAATAAATGATTGTAAAGTTTATTAAAGAGACAATATACTAAAATATTGTCTCCTCATAAGTTTACTTTCTTTTTTTTAAGTTTATTTCTAATTTATTATGTTCTCTGCTTTTATGTTTTGCTGTATCTCTTCTTGGGTTAGAGCTCTGTCGTATATTCTTGCGGAGTAGACTTTCATTGCTGAGCATGGTTCACTTTTAGGTCTAACATTTCCATCCGGATTTGTACCTATACCCATTACCGTACTATCTTGAGGTTTGTCAATTGTGCCAGAAACTTTTCCCTCTGATTGTAACTCTCCATCTATATAAAGTTTTATGCTTTGTCCATCATATGTACATGTAAAATTATATTTTTTACCTGTCTCTAATATCTTATCAGAATATACTGTATGTTTACCACCATTTATATAAATCTCTGCACATGCTTTCCCTTTTATGGTATCTATTCCTCCACCTCCGATTTGCCAATTACCAATTAAAAAACGATACCAATTATTACTTTCATCACTAAATAGAAAAGATACAATTTCTACATTTATTTCCCATGTCATATAGTTTGTGTTTACTTCTCCTAGATTTACCCAATCATCTTCTCCATCTAGCTGTAAACAATCTTCTGTAAAGTTTGCTCCTCCATTTATTATTCCGTCTTGATGTCCTGATAAATCTTTCCATGTTGTAGTTGTATCTGAATGTTTTCCGTTTCCTAAGTTGTTTGTTGCATCATAATATCTCATTAAGCCTTCTGTTACAATTTCTGCTAATTTATACTTTTCATTAAATGTATTTGTTGGTATGCAGACTATTGGACGAATATTTTCCACTTGTCCCAAATAACTTAGGCAAACCACACCATCATATTCTTGAACTAAAAGTATTCTATCACTCTGCCCAGAACCAGGCGCACTTATCCACCAATAAGGTTTCCCATCCTCTTTTCTGTAAATTCCATGGTTTTGGGTCGTTTCGAGATGTGAACCCATAGAGACCTTATATCCATATGCATCAACTACAGATATTTCTATTGTCTTTCTACCATCTTTAGCTGCTTTTCCTGCTGCTTTAAATGATTCTGCAAATAGTTCTAGTGTTGGTCCTCCTATTGCAAATATTGCATCTGGTCCTTTATATTTTGTCCATTGCTCTGGGTCTGTTAAATATCCCGTCGCTTTTATATTTTTATATGTATTCTCTGATGTAAATCCTCCTGCATCTTTAAACATTGAGTTTAAACATTGTCCTACATCACTTACATCTGCTCCTGTTTTTGCATCCCATCCTGCAGTTGTATATAAGTTCTGTAAATTACTTAATTCGATTTTATTATCTGATATTAGGTATGTGTAATATTTGTTTTGATAGAATAATCTCCATGCCCCTGCTTCTTTTTGTGCATCTGCATCTGTACATTCATATCCTATAACTTCTTCTCCATATTTATCTGCATTTATTGCTTCGCCAATGTAATTACTCTCTAATGTTGCTTCATATTTTTCTTCAAATACTGGGGTTTTGATGCAGACTATTGGACGAACTTTCCAAGGATAATAAGTCCAAACTCCTCTATCATAGCCATTCCCTTCATCAATAAAAACTACATTTCTCGAATCATCCAATAGAGAAGATGGTGAAGATAACCATGTAGCAATACTAGTTGTTGTTTTCCTATATATTCCATGGTTGTATTCTGTTTTCAAATAATCAACGTCACCATCTGATGGCTTGTATCCGTTTTTTGTCACACTTAAGTTCAACTGTTATTCCTCTGTTTTGTTCTTGAGAAGTTGCATTAAATGAATTTACAAATAACTCTATTGATGGTCCTCCTATTGCAAATATGCTGTCTTCATTTTTATATTTTGACCATTGCTCAGGGTCTGTTAAGTATCCAACTGCTTTTATATTTATATATGTATTGCTTGATGTAAATCCTCCTATTTCCTTAAACATTGGATTTAATAATTGTCCTATACTACTTACATCTGCTCCTGTTTTATCTTCATAACCTGCAGTTATGTATAAATTTTCTAATGTATCACTTAATTTGATTTTATTGTCTGATATTAAATATGTATAATCTGCATTTTGGTAGAATAATCTCCATGCTCCTGCTTCTTTTTGTGCTTCTGGGTCGCTACACTCATAACCCATAACTTCATCGCCGTATTTATCTGCATTTATGGCATTTTCCATGTAACTTCCTATGTGTTGTTGTATTGTTAATTTTACTGGTATTACAAGCGTTTCTCCTGCTCGTCCTATTTGTGTATCTATCTCATTAATGCTTTCATCTGTATTGTCCCACTTTAATGTTAAAGTTAGCTTCCTCGTTCCATTTTCTGCTGTAAATGCTTTATTATTTGGAAGTGATATTGTTTTTCTCATGGTTGTTTGTGTTACTTCTGCTTTTGTTCCATCTATCTCTGCTGTAAGACTTACATTTTTTGCTGATTCTTTAAATACTTTTTCTATATTGTCTGTTGTTATTTCTGCTATTATATCTACTGAGACTTCTGTTCCTGTTAAGTCAAATTCTACTTCTGCAACTGCTGTTGCTCCTGGAGCAATTTTTCCCTCTTTTACATTTTTGTTTTTTTGTAATTTAAATATTAAATTATCTATTTTTGTTTTTTCTCCTGTATCGTCACCTTTAAGCTTTACTGACCATTTTGCTACTGATGTTTTTGCATCTCCTGTAAAAGTACTTATATATCTTGCATATGTGCCTAATATAAAGTGCAATAATGGCATTAATAATACTAATAATATTAATATTATTGCTAATTTTTTTATTACATTTTTCATTGTTTTCAACTTTTTTCATCTCCTGTTTTATATATGTGTGCTTTAAAATATTGCACCGCAAAAAAGACTACTTAGCAGTATGTTTTTTAGAAATGCTAAAAAACATATTGCTAAATAGCCTTATGTGTTTTTGGTTTTTTATTTTATTACTAACGATTATCTGTGTGTGTGTGTGTGTGTGTGTACAGTCCCAAGGGTTATAGCGTTTGTCATTTGTTTTGTCTCCTTTGGTATATTAATTATATACTACTATTTTATGTTTAATATTTAAGTCAAAATTCTACATATTACTACATATCTATTATACTATTATTAATACAAATTTCAATTAATGTTGTGTTAAGTTTTTGTTACATTTATGTTACACCTTTAATGACTCCATCATTTATAAATAAGAGTAAAGGTTCAAAACTTTACTCTTTTTCTTACCAAAACTTATACATTTTATTCTACTGTATCATCTTTAATATAATATTTAGTTCCTAACATTTTATCTGGTAAATATTGTTGTTCTACATAATGTCCTGGGAAATCATGTGGGTATAAATACCCTTCACTATAGCCTAAGCTTTTCATTCCTTCTGCTGGTGCGTTTCTTATATGCATTGGAATTTCACCTGTGTCTTTGGTTTCTACATCTGCTAGTGCTTTTTCTATACCTAAATATGCTGCATTTGATTTTTTAGATGTTGCTACATAAGTTGCCGCTTCGGCTAGTATTATTCGTGCCTCTGGCATGCCAATCATATGTACTGCTTGCATTGCAGAAGTTGCAACTACTAATGCATTTGGGTTTGCCATTCCAACATCTTCTGCAGCGCAAATTGCTATTCTTCTTGCTAAAAATACAGGATCTTCTCCACCTTTTAGCGCTCTTGCTAAATAAAATAGCACTGCATCTGGGTCTGAGCCTCTCATTGATTTTATAAATGCACTTATATTATCATAATGACTATCTCCATTTTTATCAAAAACCGCTTTTCTTTCTTGAATACTGTTTTTTATAATTTCATCTGTTATAGTAATATACCCCTCTGCATCCATTGCTGTTGTAAGCACTGCCACTTCTAGCCCATTTAAAGCTGTTCTAACATCTCCATTTGATATTTGTGCAAGCTTTTTTAAAGTTTTATCTTCTATTCTTATGTTGTATTCGCCTAAGCCATCTTTTCTGGCTATTGAGTTTTTTAGAATTGTAAATATATTTTCTTCGGTTAATGGGTTTAGCTTAATTACCATTGACCTTGATATTAAAGCTTTGTTTACTTCAAAATATGGGTTTTCTGTTGTAGCACCAATTAATATAATTGTTCCGTTTTCTACATATGGAAGCAGAGCATCTTGCTGAAGTTTGTTAAATCTGTGAATTTCATCTATAAATAATATACTTTTACCTGTTGGGTTTAGCATATAGTTTTGCGTCTCTTCTATTACTCTTTTTATGTCTGCTACTCCTGAGGTTACTGCATTTATTTTGTAAAATTTATATTTAGTTGTTTCACTAATTACTCTTGCAAGTGAGGTTTTACCACAGCCTGGAGGTCCAAATAATATAATGCTTGATAGTCTATCTGCTTTTATTGTTCTATATAATAATTTACCTTCTCCAAGTACATGCTCTTGACCTACATATTCTTCTAAAGTTTTTGGCCTCATTCTGTATGCTAATGGTTCTGAAGAATTCACTTTTTACCCCTTTCTCAACTTATAATTGATATTTATTTATTTTACATTTGTGAAAGTATTGTTAGTCCTTTTTTGATTAGTTCTTCTACACTTACATCTTTATTTGCTAACTTTTCAAAAGCTTTTTCAACTTCTTTTTTATTATAGCCTAAAATTTGTAGTGCTGATATTGCCTCATTTAAAGCACTACTATTTTCTTCTTTGTTTTTATTCTTTTTGCCTTCAGCTTCGTCATTTTCTTCAAGCTGTTCTGCTTTTAATTTATCTTTTAATTCTAAAATTATTCTTTGAGCTGATTTTTGGCCAATTCCTGGTATTTTTACTATTTTAGATACATCGTTGCATATTACAGCAAGAGCAAATTCTGTAATTTCGATGTTTGATAATATTGTTAATGCTACCTTTGCACCTATTCCACTAACTGATAATAATAACTCAAACATTCTTAGTTCTTCGTTTGTATTAAAACCAAATATGCTTATATCGTCTTCTCTAACTCTATAATACGTGTATACTTTTATTTTGTCTCCTATGCTTCCTACTTCTTCTATGGCTTTTTTTGACATGTATACTTTGTAGCCTAAACCACCTACATCTATTACTATGTAATCATTTGTTTTTATTTCTAAATTTCCTTTTATGTATGCTAACATTTATATTTTTACATAGCTTTGCTATGCTCTCCTTTCTCCATTTATGGAATTAATATATACTAATTTTATTTTATTGTCAATATTTTAGCAAACATTTTTTTGTGCTTTACTACATAAAAAAGATGTGAACCAATATTCACATCTTTGTACATATTGTCTTCTTTTGACTTTTTGCCTATTAACCATCAAGTAACCAATCTAGTACATTTATTTTTTTTATTCCGTCGAAATCTGCATCTAAATCATCATCTAATGTTAAGATGTATTTAGGATAGTTATCATTTATCTTTTTTAACGGTGCTAATTCTCTTTCTAAAACTGAACTATGGGTTGCTGCATCTTCCCTTGTTGTTAATGCCACTTGATAATAAATAGTATTTTCTGGTTTTTTTGCTACAAAATCTACTTCTAACTCGTCATATTTTCCTATATAAACTTCATATCCTCGTCGTAACAATTCAAGGTAAACAACATTTTCTAATATGTGTCCCATATCTCTACCAGAACCTTGCCCTAACATATAATATCTAAGTCCTATATCAACTGCATAATATTTTTCTTGAGTTTTCAAATATTCCTTTCCTTTTATATCATATCTATTTGCTTTAAATAGTAAATAGCTATCTAACAAACTATCTACATAATTTGCAATAGTATTATATGATGCATTTTTTTCTACTCCTTCTATATTGTCACTTATACTTTTTATATTAGTTCTGTTTCCTATGTTATCATATAAATATTTGGTAACTTTTTCTAAAACATTTTTGTCTGTTATTCCTTTTCTTTGCATTACATCTTTAATTAAAACAGTATTATATATTCCATCAAGGAACATATCTATATTATCTGGGTTTGCGTTATATAATTTTATAGCCTGTGGGAAAGAACTATATCTTAAATAATTTCTAAATTTTCTTGTTATATCCGTTTTATCTTCAAAGGCTGATACATACTCCTTAAATGACAATGGCAACATTTTT
This sequence comes from uncultured Clostridia bacterium, assembly GCA_947589645.1. Classification (GTDB taxonomy): domain Bacteria; phylum Bacillota; class Clostridia; order TANB77; family CAG-508; genus CAG-269. Next base: position 9,040 of record CANQCG010000033.1, on the reverse strand, counting down.
ATCTGCACATATCTTCCTGTAAGCAATGTTGCTAACTCTGAAGATAATAAATAAGCATTTGAGCCTGTTATATATATGTCCACATATTTATCTATAAACAAACTATCCACTGTCTTTTCAAATTCAGGAACATTTTGAACTTCATCTAAGAATACATATGTTTTTTTGTTTTTTACCAATCTTTCTTTTATATACTCATATAATTTTTTTCTGTCTAGCAATTCTTCATAATCAGCATTTTCAAAATTTATTGATATTATTTGCTTTTCTTCTACGCCATTTTCTTTTAAGTAATCTTGAAAAATCTCAAGTAAGGTAGATTTCCCACATCTTCTTATTCCTGTTATTACCTTTATTATTTGTTGATCTTTGAAGTTTTTTAATATAGACAAATAATTATCTCTTTTTATTCGTTCCATAAAAATACCCTCCTAATTACAATTATACTCTCAATTTATATTATAGTCAAGTTTTTTCAAAATTATGAAAAAACTTATTGATTTTGTAAAGTTTTTTCATAAAAGCAGACTTTAAAGGTCACAATCCTTCAAATATTAAAGCGTCAAAAAAGAATGGAACTGAGTTCCATTCTATTTTTTCTCCTCTTGTGTAATGCAAGCAATATGAACATCTTTTAGTTGTTGCTCTGATACTTTTGAAGGTGCTCTCATAAGCAAATCTCTTGCCTTTTTATTTTTTGGAAATGCTATTACTTCTCTAATATTTTGAGAATCTGCAATTAACATTACCATTCTATCAATTCCAGGTGCTGCTCCTGCATGTGGTGGAGTACCATATTGGAATGCATTATATAATGCTCCAAATCTATTTTTTACATCTTCCTCGCTATAACCTGCTATTTCAAATGCTTTAACCATTATTTCTGGGTTGTGGTTTCTTACAGCCCCTGAAGCGACCTCGTAGCCATTACATACCAAATCATACTGATATGCTAAAATATCTAATGGATTCATTGTATTTAATGCTTCTAATTCTCCTTGTGGCATTGAGAATGGGTTATGACAGAAATCAATTTTTTCGTTTCCATCTTCATCTTCTGCAAGCTCATACATTGGAAAATCTACAATAAAGCAGAATTTATAAACATTCTTTTCTATTAATTCTAAACGTTTTCCTAATTCAATTCTTACGAGTCCTGCTATTTTTTGAGTAGTCTCTAATTTTTCATCTGCTATAAATACTACTGCATCTCCTAAGTTTACATTATATTTTGATGTTAGATCTTTTGCTACATCTTTTGTTATAAATTTAGCAATTCCTCCAGTAAATTCTCCGGTTTCTTCTAATTTACTCCAAGCTAAACCTTTAGCTCCACATTCATTTACTGCAAACTCTGTCATGTTGTCGAAGAATTTTCTGCCCTGTGATGCGCCTTTTGGTAATCTTATCATTTTAATTATTTTGCCTTTAAATGCATTAAATTCTGTGTTAGCAAATGCTAAAGTTACATCTTGTATTATTAAAGGGTTTCTTAAATCTGGCTTATCTATACCATACTTTTCCATTGCCTCTCTATATGGAATTCGTATAAATGGAGCCTCGCATACCTTCCAATCTGTGAATTTTGTATATATATAAGTCATTACTTCTTCTATTACTTTAAAAACATCCTCTTGTGTAGCAAATGACATCTCAAAGTCTAATTGATAAAATTCTCCTGGTGCTCTATCTGCACGTGGGTCTTCGTCTCTAAAACATGGTGCTATTTGGAAATATTTATCAAAACCTGAAACCATCAATAATTGCTTGAATTGTTGAGGTGCTTGAGGTAATGCATAAAATTCTCCAGGGTTTAATCTACTTGGTACTAAATAATCTCTAGCTCCCTCTGGTGATGAATTTGCAAGTATTGGCGTTTGAATTTCTGGGAAGCCTAGTTCATCCATTTTATCTCTTAAGGCTTTTAAAATTTTTGAACGAAGTAATATATTTTTATGCAATTTATCGTTTCTTAAATCTAAAAATCTATATTCTAGCCTTAAATCTTCTCTAACTTCCCCATCTGTATTTAACTCAAAAGGTAATACTGATTTACATTCGCCTAAAACCTCTAGCTTACTTACTACAACTTCTATTTCTCCTGTCGGAATTTTTAAATTTTTGCTGGCTCTTTCCACAACTTTTCCAAAAATGTGAATACAACTTTCGGTATTTAAGTTTTTGGCTTGCTTTTGAAGTTCTTCATCATTTATAACTACTTGAGTTATTCCAAATTCATCTCTTAAGTCTATAAAAATCATACTGCCTAAATTTCTTATCTTTTGGACCCATCCAGATAATTCTACTTCTTCTCCTATATTTTTTATGTTTAATTCTCCTAAATTATGTGTTCTATACATATTGTATACCTCCCCATTTAGACGCTTTAAAATTACTACTATATAATACCATATTTTTATTAGTTTAGCAATTTTTTCTTGAAAATTAGTATTTTTTATGAGATTTTAAAAAATAGATACATTATTGTATCTATTTCATTTAAATATATTAATTATATCATGATATGTTACATAGAGTGACAAGGTTATTAGTAATGCAAAGCCCAATAATGTTATTTTTGCTTCTGTTTCTACTGTTATCTTTTTTCTTCTAATTGCCTCTACTATAAGCAAAACTAACTTCCCTCCATCCAATGCTGGAACAGGTAGTAAATTAGTTATTCCAAGTGATACTGATATTACAGCTAAAACGTATATATAATTTGCTAAACCTGAAGCCTGAACTACTATTTGTGATATGCCTACAGGCCCTGCCATTTGGTCAATTGATATTCCTCCAGTAAATAGAGTTTTTATGCTTTCGAATATGGATAATATAAAATCTCCTGTGTTAATTCCTGCATAATATATTCTATTTATTATGGTGTCTTTACTTGGGTCTGCAAATTGTAAGCCTACTATAGATATTAGTAAAAAATATATTAATATTCCAAAAACTATATTTACAATAGCTCCTGCAGCTACAATTGCCATTCTTTTTGGAATACTTACATTTGTAAAAGCCCTTTCATGATTAGACTCTTCTGATTCTCCTTCCATTTGGACAAAGCCTCCTAATGGAATCATTCTTATGCTATACTGAGTCTCTTTTGTTTGCTTTTTCCATATAACTTTTCCAAATCCTATAGAAAATTCATTTACCTTTACTTTACAAAGTTTTGCAACTAAAAAATGTCCGCCCTCATGAATTATTACTAAAAGACCTAGCAAAAATATTATTTTTATTGCATTTATAATAAATGAAATCAATTTAACCTCCTATAATAGTAATAAAAGCATATACGCAAATGGTGATATAAACATTATACTATCTATTCTGTCAAGCATTCCTCCATGTCCTGGTATTAATTCACTAAAATCTTTTATTCCAACATATCTTTTTATTGTAGAAGCTGCAAAGTCTCCTATTTGTCCTATAATGCTTAATGCTATTGTTATTAAAGAAATGTATAAATAAGATAATTGTAAGCTTGTATATAAATTTATAAAGTATGTATATATAATTGCAATTAATATTGCTCCTATTGTTCCAGCTATGCAGCCTTCAATTGATTTTTTAGGGCTGACAGAACTAAATTTGTGTTTTCCAAACCTTTTACCAATAATATATGCAAAAATGTCTGTTCCCCAACCTGCTATAAATATATACCATATTAGTATTTTTCCATTGTTTAAACCATTAACCATTACCATTGCGCCTGTAAAGAATGCTATATATATGATTCCCATAAATGTGTATACTATGTCATTAAAGTTTGTCTTCATTCCAGTAACTATTATTTGAAAAAATAATATAAGTAATATTACAAACATTGATATTAGCATAATATTAACATATTGCTCTTGCGTTACTAAACTTAATAACGAAATTGCTATACAAGATAAATATGATAACCATTTTACAGGATTTGCTTTAGTTGATACAGCATGTAAATATTCACTCATTGCAAGCATAGCAATTATTGCAAGTCCTATGCTTACTACATATTTATTTCCAATTATAATTATAGCTGCAACTAATGGAAATCCTATTAATGCTGAACTTATCCTTTTCAAACTACTATTTACGGTTTTTGTTATTTGTTTTGGTTTCATTCTATATTTATTCTCCTTTTGCTTTTTCTTTTTGTAATGTGTATTGGTTATAATATTATTTTGAAGTCTAATTTGCCCCAAATTTTCTAGTTCTTTTGTTATATTCCTTTATTGCCTCATCTAAATCTTCTTCGGTAAAATCTGGCCAATTTTTTTGTACAAAATATAATTCTGAATAAACTGATTGCCATGCTAAAAATCCGCTTAACCTTTGTTCTCCGCTAGTCCTTATTATTAAGTCTGGATCTGGCATATCCTTTGTGTATAAATAGCTATTAATTAGGTCTTCTGTGATTTCGTCTTCGTTTATTTTTCCGTCCTTTGCATCTTTTACTATTTGTTTTATTGCCTCTTTTATTTCTGCTCTACCACCATAATTTAATGCTATACTAAAAGTTACTCCTGTGTTGTTTTTAGTTCTTTCTATACATTTGTTTATACTTTTTTGTGTGCCTTCTTTAAAAGCCGAAATGTCTCCTAACACCTTTATTCTGATGTTTTCGGTGTCTGCTCTTTTTGCATAATCGCTTAAATAATTTTGCAAAAGAGTCATAAGTCCACTTACTTCTTCTTCTGATCTTTTCCAATTTTCAGTTGAAAAAGCATATGCTGTTATATATTTTAATCCTATTTTATTTGCGTATCTTACTATGTTTTCTATTGTTTTGGCTCCTTCTTTATGTCCAAAACCTACTGGTTTTCCTTTTGATTTTGCCCATCTTCTATTTCCATCCATTATTATGGCGATGTGTGTTGGCAATGGCTGATTACTATCTAGCATGCTATTCTCCCCTTCTATTTATTTCTTGTTTGTATATATATTGCAAGATTTTCTAAAAATGCACCTTTTTCATTATAAGTTTTAGTTATTTCTATTGCTTCTTTAGTTAATTCGTCTAACATTTCTTGTGCACGCTCTAAACCATATTTGGTAACATACGTACATTTTCCTCTTTTTTCGTCATTTCCAACAGGTTTTCCAAGTATTTTTTCGTCTCCTACAACTGACAATATGTCATCTTTTATTTGGAAAGTAAGCCCTATAATTTCTGCATATTTTGTTATTTTATTTAGGTCTTCCTCTGATGCATTTGCTATAATGGCTCCTATTCGTGCTGAAGCCTTTAATAATGCTCCTGTTTTATTGTTGTGCATATATTCCAAATAATCTGATGATATTGGCTTTCCCTCAAATTCGGTATCTACATATTCTCCTGCAATCATTCTATCTGTCGCATCAGCTAATTCTTTAAATGCTGACATTTTTTGCTTTTGTAACTGCAAGTTTGTTTCTTTTATTAAATCATTTGCTATAACTTGATATGCATAATTTAAAAGCCCATCTCCTGCTAGTATTGCTGTTGCTTCATTAAATTTTTTATGATTTGTTTGTTTTCCATGTCTAAAATCGTCATTATCTATTCCTGGTAGATCATCATGTATTAATGAAAAATTATGTATCATTTCCATAGCTACTGCAAATGGTAAGCAATTTTGATATTGACCACTAAATATTTGACATACATTTACCATAAGTATTGGTCTTAGCCTTTTTCCACCTGCCATTAAGCTATATTCCATGGAATTGTTTAATACTTTTTCTGGACATTCTCCAGTTCTTAAATATTTTTTTAGTTCTTCATTTATTAAATCTTGATATTTTTTTAATTCTTCTTTAAATTCCATATTTTATAATATGTTAGCTTATCTAACATTCTCCTTTCGAAACGTATAATTCTTTATTATTATATTACACGCTCATTATGTCCAATTCCTTATTTGATAATATTTTATCAATTTCTTCTATTTTGCTGTCAGTAAGTTTTTGTATTTCAGTTTCTGCAACTTTTAAGTCGTCCTCTGTTATTTCGCTATTTTTTTGCATAGTTTTAAATTCGTCTAAGCCATCGCGTCTAGCTCCTCTAATTGAAACTCTTGCATCTTCTGCAATTTTTCTAATGTCTTTTACTAATTCTTTTCTTCTTTCTTCTGTAAGTTCTGGGAAAGTTAGTCTTATAACTTTTCCGTCATTGTTAGGGTTAATTCCTATGTCTGATGCAAGTATTGCTTTTTCTATTTCTTTTAGGCAACTACTGTCCCATGGTTGAATTACTATTAACCTTGCTTCTGGTACAGATACTGCAGCCACTTGATTTATTGGAGTTTGTACCCCATAGTAATCAATTCTAATTTTATTTAATATTGCAGGGTTTGCTCTACCTGCTCTTATTTCTCCTAATTTTTCTGTGTAAGCACTTACTGTTTTGTCCATTCTTTCTTTAATTTTTGAATAATCCATAATTAACTTCCTTTCTTTATTAACTATTTATAAATTTTAATAGTTAACTTACTTTTTATGATAATTTTATATTTATTTAACTATTGTTCCTACCTTTTCGCCTTTTACAGCTCTTACGATGTTTTCTGGATCTGCAATTGCAAATACTTGCAGAGGTATATTGTTATCTTTGCATAATGCTGTTGCGGTAGAATCCATTACTTTTAAGTCTTGGTTTAACACTTCTGCATATGTTATTTCGTCGTATTTTACAGCTGTTTTATCTAGTCTAGGGTCTGCAGAATATACTGCATCTATGTTTTTTCCTAATAATATTACTTCTGATTCTGTTTCTGCAGCTCTTAATGCTGCTGCTGTATCTGTTGTAAAATAAGGGTTTCCGGTTCCACATGCAAATATTACTATTCTTCCCTTTTCTAAGTGTTTAGCTGCCTTTCTTTTTATATAAGGCTCTGCTATTTCTCTCATTTCAATTGCTGTTTGCACTCTTGTGTGTAGTCCTCTTGCTTCTAAAGCATCTTGAAGTGCTAATGCATTCATTGTTGTTGCAAGCATTCCCATATAATCTGCTGTGGTTTTTTCCATTTGCTCTCCATTACGTCTTCCACGCCAAAAGTTTCCCCCTCCAACAACTATTGAAACTTGCACTCCTAAATCTGCTACTTCTTTTATTTTATCACATATTGCTCCTAATGTTTTTATATCTATTCCTGTTTTTTGTTCTCCTGCTAAAGCTTCTCCGCTTAATTTTAAAAGAACTCTTTTATATTTAATTTCTGCCAAAAAAATCACTCCTATCTATTTTATTTTCTGTTACATTGTATCACAGAATTAAAAAAAATACAGTATTTTTACTGTATTTTTTTTAATTATAAACTTATTTTATACATTTTCTTTTATGTATTCAACTACGTCCCCTACTGTAACTACTTTTTCTGCATCACTGTCTGGTATTTCTATGTCAAATTCTTCTTCTAAAGCCATTACTAATTCAACTATATCTAAAGAATCTGCTCCTAAATCATCTATAAATGATGCTTCCATTGTAACTGTGTCTTCAGTTACTCCTAATTGTTCTACAATTATTCCTTTTACTTTTTCAAAAACCTCTTCTGAACTCATATAATAAGTTCACCTCCTCTCAAGTTTATCCATATTTTTCCTATATTATTTTTAAAATCTGTAACATTTATATTATATGTTTTACTATTTGTCAAGTACAATATAAAAATATTTATTTTTTATACTGGTCGTTCAAATTCTTCTATCATTTTTTCTACTGCTTTGTTTTTTACAAATTGCTCTGCTTGCTTAATTGTAAATTCAAATAGCGTTTCATCACTACTTCCATGTGCTTTTACTACTGGTTTTTTTACTCCTAAAAATAATGCTCCGCCATATGATTTATAATCCATTGCTTTTTTTAAGCTATTAATTATTGGAAGTGATGGTACAGCACATAGCATTGTAAGTAAATTTTTCTTTATTCCTTCTGTTAATGATACTTTTACAAATTTTCCAAGACCCTCAGTTGTTTTTAAAAATACATTCCCTGTAAAACCATCTGTTACTATGGCATCTATTTTTCCTGAAAAGGCATCTCTTCCTTCTACATTTCCTACAAAGTTAATATTTAATTCCCCAGATTTTTCTTTTAGTAATTTATATGATTCTTTTACAAGATCATTACCTTTTGTTTCTTCGGTACCTATATTTAATAAACCTATTCTTGGCTTTTCTATTCCAAATGTGTTTCTTAAATATATAGTTGACATTTGTGCAAATTGCAAAAGATTTATAGGTTTGCAGTTTGTATTTGAACCAGCATCTATTAGGAGTAATCTGCCATGATATGCAGGTAGTATTCCAGCTAGTGCAGGTCTATCAATTCCTTTTATTCTTCCTACTAATAGTGTTGCTCCTGCAAGTAATGCCCCAGAATTTCCAGCAGAAATAAATACATCTCCCTCTCCATTTTTTAGCATATTAAAACCAACTACCATCGAAGAGTCTTTTTTATGTTTTATTGCATCTGTTGGTCCATCTTCCATTTCTATTGTTTCTGTTGCATTTTTTATTTTTAGTCTACTTGATATTTCTTCTATTTCTTTGTTAAAAAATTCTTTTATTTTTGCTTTTATTACTTCTTCTTTTCCTATTAAAATTACTTCAGCTTCTACTTGGTTTATTGCTCGTACGGCGCCTTTTATTGTAGCATCTGGTGCATTGTCTCCACCCATTGCATCTAGTAGTATTTTCACGTTTATTCCTCCTCATAATAGTTATATTATTTTTAATATAACTATTTTATTATTGTTTTTATAAAAAAGCAAGTATTTTAATATTTTATATGCAACTAATTGTTTGTTTATAATTTGTAAATTTGATATAAAAAAGTAAATTGTATAATTTAACTGTGCAAAATTTATTAAATAAATTTGAACAAATTTGCTCAGTTTATTATACAATTTACAATCTTTGCTATTTTTGTTGTTTACTTATATCCGGACACTTTTTAAAAATCCTAAGAGATATATATTTGCTTGTTGAAAATTTTACTTTGTTATTTTCCATTCTCTTTCATTTTACTTGTATATTGCAAAAAAGCAACCCTTATTATATAATT
>CANQCG010000032.1 GCA_947589645.1 uncultured Clostridia bacterium | reverse complement strand
AAGACTTAAAAATAGGAGAAGCAATAAATGCAGATAAATATGGAGACGAAGTTATAGGGTATGAATGTGATGACCCAGAAGCACAAGAAGAAGCAGGATGTTGGAGACTATTTTATCAAGATGAAAATTATACATACTTACAAGCAGATAATTTAATACGTAAAGGTGATTCATTACAAAATTTATATACGGCAGCAAATTGGGGAGATAAAACAGGTGCGCATGTAAATAGTATTGGACAAAATTTGAACCCAATGCTTAAAGAAGCAGGAGGTTTTACATTAAGTAATACAAATGAAAATATAAAAGCAACGGGATATTTAACAGACCCAACACAATGGGAAAAATATAATAATGAAGATAGCATATTTGCAATAGGAAGCCCAACAATAGAGTTATTTGTAAAGTCATTTAATGCAACTGCTCAAAAAGAGAATAGGACTATGTTGTCAAATAGTAAACCGAACGATATAGGTTATACCTATGGTGGTACTGATGGTGTGTTAAAAATGGAGTATAATCATGGAATATATATAAGAAACTATACGGATGATCCTTACTTGAGTTCGCCTTGTGGTTTTATTGATAGTTCGGTTATGATGCAAATTTGGGGAGAAAAGCAGAGATTTAGCAGTACCAGTGTTGGAAGTAAATACCAATATCGCCCAATAGTCTGCATTAAAACCACAGTATTCAAGGAAAAATATGAAGAAACACTAGAGAGCAACTACATAGGAAAAGCAATAAATGCAGATAAATATGGAGAAGAAGTTTTAGGTTATGAATGCGCAGATGAGGCAGCGCAAACAGAAGCAGGGGCATGGAGGCTATTTTACCAAAACGCAGCTTATACATATTTAATATCAGATAATAAAATTCCTATAAATAGCTCACTAGAGAGTTTGTATACAACTGCAGGATGGGGAGAAAAAACAGGAGCAGATGTAAGTGATGTAGGACAAGGCTTAAACCCAATGCTTAAGAATGCAGGAGGATTTACATCAGACAATACAAATGCAAATATAAAAGCCACAGGATATTTAACAGACCCAGAGCAATGGACAAAATATAAAGGATCAGATGTAATATTTGCAATAGGAGGTCCATCAGCAGAATTGTTTGCAAAATCATGTAATGAGACTTCTAATAAAGAAGGAAGAGGAATAAACATTGGTTTAGATTCAGATACCGGTGGATATAAGTTTGCTACTGTATATGAAGAGCTAGAGACATCATTTAATTACGGAATTTATAGAAAGAACCTTTCAGATTTATGGTGGTTGAGTTCTCCACTTTCCGCACAGTTTGGTAGTACTTCATTAATAGTTATGAATGATTATTTAGGAAAATTGGATGTTTGTTCTGTGAGCGCAATCTATTATGTTCGTCCAATCGTCTGCATACCAACAAAAATCTTTAACGAAAAGTATGAATTAACAGGAATTGTAACAAACGGCTTAATGAGATATTATGATGCAAGAAACAACTTAGGAAATGGAAAGCATACAGATACCACTACAACATGGAAAGATTTATCAGGACATCAAGACGGAATAGTAGGCGGAGGAGCAAACTTTACAGAAAATTGTTTACAGCTAGATGGAGAAGATGACTGGGTAAATTTAGGAGAAGTAAGTTTAACAACAGCGGCAACCTTAGAGGCACAGATTAAGATAAATGAGATACAATCAGGGAATGTACACATATTGTGCAATTTTGAAGTTGGAGGAATAGGCATAGGTTTACGAGACGGCAAACCATTCTTAGATGCTTATATAAATAATAAATATGAGGAAATAACTCTTAACCATGTATTAGATAAAGACAGAATATATAATATATCTGTAACGTATGATGGAACGACCTTAAATTTATATATAGATGGTGTATTACAAGACACTCTAAATGCACCAGGAACAATAGGACAACCAGCAAACAATACAGTAATGGCAATAGGAGCAAATCCATATAGGAGTGGTATTACAGAAGGGACTTTGGCAAACATAAAAGTATATTCAGCAAAAATATACGACAGAGCCTTAACCCAAGAGGAAATACAGCAAAACATAAAAGCATATTAAGCATAAATAGCAAACTAGTAAAAATGAGCACAAGCAAAACGCAAGAGTCAACTAACGTTATCAGTAACTGCGACAGAAGTTGGATAATTAAGCACATACTATTGATACAAAAATGTTAATTAAATTTAAAAATGTGAAACAAAACTAATTAAAAATTAGAAAAAATGTTTCACATTTTTTGTATTGAAAACAAAAATAAAAATGATATAATATCAGCAAAGGGGGAATAGAGATGGGCTTAAAAATAGATAAAGTAAGTAAAACCTATGGAGATAAAAAAGTAGTAGACAGCATTTCTATAAACATGGAAAAACCAGGAGTTTATGGGTTACTTGGAGCAAACGGCGCAGGAAAAACAACAACAATGAGAATGATATTAAACATCATCCAAAAAGATGAAGGAGAAATTACATGGAATGGTAAAAAGGTTTGCAAAGAAAATGTAAGATTTGGGTACTTACCGGAAGAACGAGGAATTTATGGTAAAGCCAAACTATATGATCAATTAATGTATTTTGCAACATTAAAAGGAATGAAAAAAGAAGATGCAAAAGAAGCTACAATAAGCTGGTGTAAAAGATTAGGATTAGAAGAATATCTATATAAACCGGCAGAACAATTATCAAAGGGAAATCAACAAAAAGTGCAACTTATGATTGCAATTATACATAAGCCAGAATTATTAATTTTAGACGAGCCATTTAGTGGACTAGACCCTGTAAACACAAAAATTATAAAAGAAATTATAATGGACTTAATAAAACAAGGAACATATATTATTTTATCAAGTCATCAAATGGCAGTTGTAGAAGAATATTGCCAAGACATAGTAATGTTAAAGCAAGGGAAGACTGTCTTGCAAGGAAATTTAAATGAAATAAAAAGAGCTTATGGAAGAAATAATTTGCTTATTGAGACATATGAAAATATCGAAAGTTACATACCAAATAATATGAAAATAATTGATAAAAAAGCAAATGGTTATGAACTAAAAATAGAAAATGAAGAGGATGCACAAAAATTATTACAAAGTTTAGTGCAAAATAAAATTGGAATACAAAAATTTGAATTAAAAGAGCCATCACTTCAAGAAATTTTTATAGATAAGGTAGGTGAGTAATATGAAAGATATGCTAACAGTATTAAAATATACCATAAAAGAGAATATAAGCAAAAAATCTTTTATAATAACAACAGCAATTTTAGTATTATTAATAGTTATAATATGTAACATTCCTAATATAATAAATCTTTTTGAAGATGATGAGGCTGTACCAGAAAACGCTAAATTTATAGTATTAGATGATGAAGATTTGATGGCAGAAAATTTAAATGCCTTAGTAGAAGCTGGAAAATTAATTAATTGGGATCTTGAAACAGAAAAACAAAGCATAGAAGATGCTATAGAGAGGGTAAAGCAAGGTGAGGTAGAAGGAATAGTAGAAATACTAAAAAATGAAGAAACAGGAATGATAAAATTAAGATATACTTCAAATGGAAGTATGTTTACAGATGATAATAGTGTAGTTACACAGTTTATTTCAATGATAAAGGGAATGCAAATAAATAATGCATTGATACAAGCAAATGTAAGTATAGAGCAAATAAGTGCAATAAACTCTGAAATTGAATTTGAAACAAAGCATTTAGATGATGAAAACGATAACTTTGGAATTGCTATGGCAGCATCATTTATATTATTCTTTGCAGTATATTTTTATGGAAATTCAGTTGCAGTATCTGTTTCAAGCGAAAAAACTTCAAGAGTAATGGAAACATTAGTTACATCTACTACACCACGAAATATTATAATTGGAAAAACAATTGCAATGGGCTTAATTGGACTAGGACAAATGTTATTACTAATATTAACAGCTGTAGTTTCATATAAGCTATTTATACCAGCAGATTTAGACTTTATATCTTCTATAATAGGAAGTATAAATTTAAGCGTAAGTTCAGTATTAATATGTATAGTATATTTTGTTTTAGGTTATACAGTATATGCATTTTTAAATGCTGTAACAGGTGCAACAGTAAGCAAGGTAGAAGACTTGCAATCAGCACAAACGCCAATTGCACTAATAGCATTAGTATCTTTTTATTTAGCATACTTTACTTCAACAATGCCAGATAGCTCAGCAAGTAAATTTGCATCTATGTTTCCATTTTCTTCAGCATTTTCAATGCCAGGAAGAATTTTAGCAGGAGGTGCTACCTCATTAGAAATAACTGCATCAATAGCAATATTATTGCTAACAGCAGTGTTACTCACAATTATTTCTATTAAGGCATATTCAGGAGCAGTATTACATTATGGAAAAAGATTAAATATAAAAGAATTATTTAAGCTATCAAAAGAACAATAAATAAAAAGGACCCATAAAAATTTTAAGTGAACCCACTTGTTAAACATTTTTGTATAACAATTTGGGTTCACTTCATTTTAAATTATAGGTCTTTTTTAAATTACTTACTTAAATAAGTCATTTGCACATATAATTTATTAACAAAAGATTGTACTACATTCTTTAAAATATATTGCTCCTTAGTTAAATTAGTATTAGAGGTATATTCTGTTCCATTAAAAGTAGAAACTAAAGAATCGGTTAGACAATCACAAAATTTATTATAACTAACATCAGCAGGAGAAGTTTTTAAAGCAAGTTTAATAAGGTTTTTAATTTCAGTAATACTATAAACTTGTTTTAAAATACATATTACAAATAACTCTGCTATATGAAGTTTATTATATTTTTTATTTTCAGGTGGCTTTAGAATGTCTTGCTTTACATAGTTATTTACCATAGTTTTAGTAATTATTTTTTCATTGGGCTCAACTGCAATGTAATTTTTTAGAGAGCTTTCTATATAATTAAGGACTTGATCCATATACAAATCTATGTTAGGTAATTCTTCCCATTTGGGAATACGAAAATTATTAACATCAAAATTAACATCTGGCATATTGCTCACCTCGAAGCTATAATAACACAAAATATGCGGGGAGTCAATTCTTTGACGATTTTACTTTCATATATATAAATACTTCGTTCAATTTTAATAGTAAAATATTTCAGTAATATGTGGTAAAATTTTGAAATTAATGTTATAATAATATTAATTTTGAAAAATTACAAATAATTACACAATTTAATATAAGTGCTAGATATGATGATTATAAAGAAAGTTTTTATAAAAAATGTACAGATGAATATACTGCTATACAAGTAAAAAATATAGAGGAGGTTTATATATGGTTGAAAAGTCTATTAATAGAGAAATAATGGAATCAATAACAAGATATGTGGAAAAAATTAGTCAATATTATAGAATAGAAGCAATAATATTATTTGGTTCTTATGCAAAAGGAACTGAAAATGAAAACAGTGATATAGATATTGCTATTATCTCAAGTGACTTTAATGATATTATTGAAGATAGTGCAAAACTAATAGGCTTGACTTGGAAAATAGACACTAGAATAGAGCCACATCCTATAACTACAGAAGATTATGAAAATGTTTCAAATCCTTTTGTAAGTGAAGTAATAAATACAGGAATAAAAGTCGCATAACTAATTAAAGAGTGTTACTTAAATCACATAAGAAACACTCTTTTATTAAAATTATTTTATAAAAATTGAATTACCAGTCAATATATTGACTAAAGAATAATTATTTGATAACATAGTATCGAAAACTACGTAAGCATTAAACTTACAAGATGAAAGGGGGATATGTTAGCATTACGCTAACATAAGCTTGCAAAATGAAAAAACAAGAAAACGACGAAATTTTGAATTCAGCAGTTGAATATGCAACTATTAGAGAATATATGAGAATAGCGGTAAAAAAATACGCAAAAAATGTCGCATTTAAAATAAAAAACAAAGATGGAAAAAAAGTAACATATACCAATATAACATACGAAAAATTTAATCAGCAAATGCAAGCCCTAGGAACAGAGCTAATAAATATAGGGTTGGAAAATAAAAGAATTGCGATTATTGGCAAAAACAGTTATGAATGGGCACTTTCTTATACAACAATTATGTGTGGAGTTGGAGTAACAGTTCCACTAGATAAGGGGCTTCAAGAAAACGAAATATTAATATCTTTACAAAGAAGCAAAGCAGATGCAGTTATATTTGATAAAGACTATATGGACATTATGAGTAAAATAAAAGCAGAAAATAGTACAAATATAAAATATTTTATATGTATGAATTCAAAAGAAAACGAAGAAAACCTTTATTTTTATGATCTAATAAAAAAAGGAGCAGAACGACTAAAAAACAAAAACAGAAAATTTGAAGAGCACAAAATAGACCCAGACAAGATGGCAAGTATAGTATTTACTTCAGGAACAACATCACTTGCAAAAGGTGTAATGCTATCTAATAGAAATATAGCAAGTGATTTATATTATATGAATAGAGCACAAAAAGTTTTTGAAACAGATGTAAATATAGCATTTTTACCATTTCACCATACATTTGGTTCAACAGGATTATTGTTATATTTATCACATGGTGTAACAAATGTATTTTGTGATGGGCTAAGACATGTACAAGAAAACTTAAAAGAATATAAAGTTTCTTTATTTGTGTGTGTACCATTATTATTAGAAGCTATGTACAAAAAAATAATGGCACAAGTTGAAAAACAAGGAAAGACAAAATTAATAAAATTTGGAAGAAAATTAAGTAGATTTTTGCTTAAATTTAATATAGATATTAGAAGAAAATTATTCAAACAAATTTTAGATGAACTTGGCGGAAACCTTAGATTTATAGTATGTGGAGCAGCAGCCTTAGATAAAGAAGTAGCGCAAGCACTAAATGACTTTGGAATACTTACAATTCAAGGTTATGGCTTAACAGAAACCTCACCAGTATCATGTGCAGAAAATGAATATCATTTAAGAAGCGGTTCAATAGGAGTGCCACTTCCAGAAATAGAAATGAAAATACATAATCCAAGTGAAGATGGCATTGGAGAATTAGCAATAAAAGGTAAAAATGTAATGCTTGGTTACTATGAGATGGAGGAAGAAACACAGAAAGTCCTAAGAGATGGATGGTTTTACACAGGCGATTTAGGACGTATGGACAAAGATGGCTATTTTTATATAACTGGAAGAGAAAAAAATGTTATAGTTCTAAAAAATGGTAAAAAGATATACCCAGAAGAAATCGAAGCAGTAATAGGAAAGCTTCCTTATGTAGAAGAGATTATGGCATTTGGCAAAGAAAAAGATGATGACTTAATGTTATCAGTAAAAATAGTATACAATGAAGACTATGTAAAAGAAAATTATAAGGACCTTTCAGAAGAAGAATTTAGAGATATTGTTTGGAAAGACATAAAAGAAATTAACAAAACAATGCCAAAATACAAATATGTAAAAAACTTAGTTTTAACAAATGAACCAATGATAAAAACAACAACAGCAAAAATTAAAAGATATGAAGAAATAAAAAAAGAAAATTAGGCAAATAGGAAAATAGGCTTAGCTTATTTTCCTAATACCATTTTCTAAAGGAGAAATGTATGACTATAAAACAGGCATTAAATAAAGGAATGATAATGTTAAAGTCAGGCAATATTGATAGCCCCAAATTAAAGGCAAGGTTATTATTACAATTTGTATTAAGCAAAAAAAGGGAGCAACTTATTATATATGATAATCAAGAAATAACAGTAGCTCAAGAAAAAGCTTATATGCAAAATTTGGAGAAACTATTAAGAGGAATTCCACTTCAACACATAACAAATTCGCAAGAATTTATGAAGATGAACTTTTTCGTAAATAGTGATGTTTTAATACCTAGACCAGATACAGAGGTCTTAGTAGAAGAAGTAATAAAGCTTGCTAAAAAGTTTAAAAACCCAACCGTTTTGGACTTATGCACAGGAAGCGGAGCAATAGCAGTTTCGGTGGCAAAATATGTACCAAATTGTAAAGTATATGCGTCTGATATAAGTAAAAAAGCACTAGAAGTAGCAAAAATAAACGCAAAAAATAATGAGGTAATAGACAAAATAGAGTTTATAGAATCTGATTTGTTTCAAAAAATGGAAGGTATGAAATTTGATATAATAGTTTCTAATCCTCCATATATAAGGACAGATATAATAAAAACATTAGATGCAGAAGTGCAAAAAGAGCCTAGAATAGCTTTAGATGGCGGAATAGATGGGCTAGAGTTTTATAAAAGAATAACTGAGGAGGCATATGAACATCTAAAGTTTGACAGTTACTTGTGTTTGGAAATTGGGTATGATCAAAAAATAGACGTTATAGAAGTAATAGAAAATGCAAAATGCTATCAAGGAACATATTGCAAAAAAGATTTGTATGGAAATGATAGAATATTAGTAACAATGGTACAGTAAAATAAAGACTTGTTCCAATTATATTGATATAGTAGGGAATAAAATATAAATGTGAACAATATGTAAAAATTTACAAATAACTATTGACTTTTTATTAAAAAGGGTATAAAGTATTAGCAGTCTAAAAGATAGACTGCTAATTTTCGATATAATTAGACAAATAAAAAGTCTAATTAAAGGAGGTAATTTACGATGATAAAACCATTATCAAACAGAGTACTAGTAAAAATGGAAGAAGGCGAAGAAACAACAAAAAGCGGAATTATTTTAAGTAATAGCGCAAAAGAAAAAACTCAAATAGCAAAAGTTCTAGAAGTTGGACCAGGAGCAAAAGTAGATGGCAAGCTAGAAGAAATGTATGTAAAAAAAGGCGATAGAGTAATAGTTAGCAAATATGCTGGAACAGAAGTAAAATATGAAAACGAAGAATACTTAATTGTAAAGCAAGATGATATTTTAGCAATAGTAGAATAAACATTATTTTATAAAATATAAATAAATGAAGCAGGTAAGCTTCATAATAAGGAGAGGATCAATATGGCAAAGATTATTAAATATGGAGAAGATGCAAGAAAAGCATTATTAGAAGGTGTTAATAAATTAGCAGATACAGTAAAAGTAACATTAGGACCAAAAGGAAGAAATGTTGTATTAGACAAAAGTTTTGGAGCACCTTTAATAACAAATGATGGTGTAACAATAGCAAAGGAAATTGAGCTAGAGGACAAATTCGAAAATATGGGTGCAAGACTTGTCAAAGAGGTATCTACAAAAACTAATGATGTTGCAGGAGATGGAACTACAACAGCAACAGTTTTAGCACAAGCAATGATAAAAGAAGGTGTTAAAAATGTAGCAGCTGGAGCAGATCCAATGGCAATAAAAAGAGGAATGGATAAAGCAGTAGAAGAAACTGTAAAAGGTTTAAAAGAAATAACATCACCTGTATCAGGAAAAGAAGATATTGCAAGAGTTGCAAGTATATCAGCTAATAGCCTAGAAATAGGAACATT
The DNA here is from genome assembly GCA_947589645.1 of uncultured Clostridia bacterium. GTDB lineage: Bacteria > Bacillota > Clostridia > TANB77 > CAG-508 > CAG-269. The sequence goes on along the minus strand of CANQCG010000032.1, from coordinate 5,957 downwards.
AATTGCAGATGCAATGGAAAAAGTATCAAAAGATGGAGTTATTACAATAGAAGAATCAAAAACATCAAACACAGAGTTAAACGTTGTAGAAGGAATGCAATTTGACAAAGGTTATGTATCACCTTATATGGTAACAGATACAGAAAAAATGGAAGCAATTTTAGACAATCCATACATATTAATAACAGATAAAAAAATCAGCAATATTCAAGAAATATTACCATTATTAGAAAACTTAATGCAACAATCAGGAAAATTACTAATAATTTGTGATGATATAGAAAACGAAGCATTATCAACATTAATTTTAAATAAATTAAGAGGAGTTCTAAATGTTGTAGCTGTTAAAGCACCTGGCTTTGGAGATAAGAGAAAAGCAATGTTAGAAGATATTGCAATTTTAACAGGAGGAGAAGTAATTACATCAGATTTAGGTTTAGAAATTAAAGATACAACAATGGAACAACTAGGAAGAGCTAAACAAGTTAAAGTTCAAAAAGAAAACACAATAATAGTAGATGGTGCAGGAAGCAAGGAAAATATTGAAAACAGAGTAAGACAAATAAGAGCACAAATAGAAGAAACAAAGAGCGAATACGATAAAGAAAACTTACAAGAAAGATTAGCAAAAATGGCTGGAGGAGTTGCGGTAATAGGAGTTGGAGCTGCTACGGAAGTCGAAATGAAAGACAAAAAGCTAAGAATAGAAGATGCTTTATCAGCAACTAAAGCTGCTGTAGAAGAAGGAATTGTAGCAGGTGGAGGAACAGCATATGTAAATGTAATTCCAAGAGTAGAAAAACTTGTAAAAGATTTATCTGAAGGCGAGAAACTAGGAGCTCAAATAGTTTTAAAAGCATTAGAGGAGCCAGTTAAGCAAATAGCAAGAAATGCAGGACTAGAGCCAGCTGTTATATTAGATAATGTTAAAAAAGCAAGTGTAGGATTTGGTTTTGATGCAGCAAAAGAAGAATATGTAGACATGAAAAAAGTTGGAATTGTTGATCCAACAAAAGTAACCAGAAGTGCAATTCAAAATGCAGCATCAGTTGCATCAATGGTATTAACAACTGAAAGTTTAGTAGCAGATAAGCCAGAAGAAAAATGCTGCAACGGCGGAGCACATGGTCAAGAAATGCCTGATATGTACTAATAAAGAATAATTTTTTGCTAAAAAGGTTAATATATAAAAATATAAATAGCTTTTATTCTAATGAAAAAAGCTATTTATAAATTTGCTTAAAAACATTGACAAAATCACAAATATGTTTTAATATATAACAAACTTAACAAGAAAGAAGGAAAACAAGATGGAAGAAAAGGAAGTCATATTAACACAAGAAGGTTATGATAATTTAGAAAAAGAGCTAGAATATTTAAAAACAGAAAAAAGGGTAGAAATAGCTGAGAGAATCAAAGTAGCATTAGGTTTTGGTGATTTATCTGAAAATTCAGAATATGATGAAGCAAAAAATGCTCAATCTGAAAACGAAGTAAAGATAGCAGAATTAGAAAACAAATTAAGATATGCAAAAGTAATAGACGAAAAAGATATAGATACAAAAACTGTTCAAATTGGAAATACAGTTAAATTACATGATATAGAATTTGACGAAGATGTTGAATATACAATAGTTGGTTCAACAGAAGTTAATTTAGCTGAAAATAAAATTTCTAATGAGTCTCCAATTGGAAAAGCACTTATAGGAGCAAAAAAAGGAGCAACAGTTGAAGTAGAGGCACCAGATGGAGTTATTAAATACAAAATTTTATCAATCAAAAAATAATTTAGATAATATAAATTAAGCAATTGGCAAAAATATTTAAATAAAAATATTTTTGCTTTTTTGTTTTTTAAAACATCATCTATTGTGCAAACAAAGCTTTTAAAAATGCTATATTTTAAAAAAATAAAAAATATATATTTGGAAAAAATTAAAATTAAATGCATAAAAAATTTCCCTAATTGACATAATAATACTAAACATGGCAAAAAAGGAGGGAAAAACGTGAAAGCAACTGGAGTTGTAAGAAGAATTGATGACTTAGGAAGAGTTGTAATTCCAAAAGAAATTAGAAAAACATTAAGAATAAAAGAAGGAGACCCACTAGAAATATTTACAGATAGAGAGGGTCAAATAATATTAAAGAAATACTCTCCAATAGGAGAACTTTCAGAATTCGCAACAGAGTACGCAGAAACACTATCAAAAACTACTGGACATATTGCTTGTATAACAGATAAAGATACTATAATAGCTGTATCAGGAGGACCTAAAAAAGAATTTTTAGAGCAAAATATAAGCGAAGAATTAGAGCAATTAATGGAAGACAAAGAAATATACACAAGCAAAGAAAATAGCAATGTATCTATGCCTATAACAAGAAATGATAATAGCGAAAGAAAATATAATTCTCAAGTAGTATATCCAATAATATCAAATGGAGATACAATAGGAACAGTAATACTACTTGCAAAAGATGCAAATGTAAAAATGAATGAAGTAGAAACAAAAGTAGCACAATCAGCAGCTACATTTTTAGGAAGTCAGATGGAAATATAATAAATATTTTTAGTATAATTAATTATATTAGATAAAAAGAACTGAGGGGTTTTTTAAAACCTTTTCAGTTCTTTTTAATAACCATTAAGCTTAAAAATGGTTTATACATTTAGGAAAACTAACAGCATCCTCTGTTACCACCGCAGCAGCATAATAATATTATTATAAGGATTATTACCCATAAGCAGTCGTCTCCAAGACCGAAACCGCATCCGCATCCTCCTCTGTTCTCTGGCATATTGTTTCCCCCCTCTCCTTAGATAATGTTACATTTTCTAAAGGATTAGTTTTAAGTACAATCTTTAGATTTTTCTTTTGAAACATCATTAGTATGGTATATAATATGACTTTAAAAAAAATGTGTTACAAATTTAAAAAACAAAAAAAAGCTCCACTATAGTGGAGCCGAAGAAGGTTAATCTTGGGATCTAACAATATTTTCCATGCGTTTAAACCTGGACTTATTGGGCTTAAGCCCATATTTTCCACGTTTGTAGCCACTGGCTACTTTACTAATGGGTTTTGTCGTTAGAGACAAGACTGGGTGTGATGCTTTCTTAAATTGTTTCCGATTTGAGTTCATCATACAACCTCCTAAAATTTGATGAATACATAATAACATAAACTCAATAAAAAATCAATCAAATTGAGGAAATTTGGCAGTAATATATGAGAAGATTGGATTGACGATATACATATAAGTATATAAAAATAATAAAAAGGGGAATATCTAAAAAAGGTATTCCCACAAAATGCTTATAAGCCTAAGTTTATTAATATTAATAAACAGATATTATATATATATCCACAAAAATAAAAAATATTCATAAAACAAAAAAGGAACTATGCATTTTGATTGCATAGTTCAGAAATACTCTTATAGAGTCGTGGCCTTTCGGCAGATATAGTTAACATAAAAGATAACTATTCTACATTTATGATAACATTAGTATTAAAAAAAGTCAATATTTTTTTCAAAAAAAGTGAATAAAACAGTTAAAAACAGCTATAAATCCAATTGTATTTTTAATTTTTTATTTAATTCTTGTATTTTTTCTTCTTTTAATCTTCCTATTTTGATTCCCAGTCTCGCCTTGTCAATAGTTAAGATGTCAGAGATTATTACTCTGGAAGGATCTTTTGCCAAAAATGCATCACCTTCCAAATCGTCACTTGTTATTGGAACTTGATATTTTGGATTTATTTTATTTCCATCACCTTCAATAGGAAGAACATTAACTTTATCTGCATGTATATTTTGAGATTGGTTTTGCATAATTACAACTGGATGCATTCCACAAAGTTCTTTTCCAACACCTACTGTGATAAAAGCACTATATATTTCTCCTTTTATGGGAACAATTGGATGAGTTTTATTATAACTATTTCTCTTTAATTGAGAATGTTCATATGAAATATAATGCATTTTACATATAGATGGTATATCTTTAATAATATCTGTCATTTTCCTCATAGAAGTGTTTTTTATATTGGATAAAATTCCATTAAACATAGATAACAATATATTTCTATTACTCTCTTCTAAATCTTTTAACTCCCTATAGCTCATTTATTCATCCCCCCTAATGGTAGAGAATATATCATAATTTTCTAATAATTACAATATATTTGACAAAATAAAGAAAAGTAGTATAATAAATTATAATGTTTTGAAAAACTAATTATAAAATTTATGCCTCCATAGCTCAGTCGGTAGAGCGCAGCCTTGGTAAGGCTGAGGTCACCAGTTCGATTCTGGTTGAAGGCACCAATGTATAAAATCTCTATAAATATTGAGATATCAACATTTATAGAGATTTATTTTTTAAAAAGTAATGCAATAGTAATGCAGAAGCAGTTAGGCTCATCGATGAATTTATCAAAGGCTATATAGCTGCTTAATACGGTTAAGATTGTTGCAAAAAAGAATAAATTTGTTCTTTCCTCGCTTTTTTAAAGCAAGGTTTTTATTTATGCAATAAAGGAGAAAATCAATATTCTAGATTTTCTCCTTTTACTAATGACCAACATAGCATAAAGCTGTGGACACTAATGTAATAATAGTATATGAAAAATTAAAAAGTATATGCAATAAAAAACGATAGCCTTTTGAGCTATCGGATTATAATGATTACGTTCTTTTCAGAACGGACACTAATGTTTTATTAATTTAATTATAAACGATTCCATAGTAAAAAGTCAAATTCAAAATGCATATTTTATGAAATAATTTTGCAATTATATGCTTAAAAATATAGATTTTATAACATAAAAATTTAAAATATCATTGACAATTACAAACAATTGTTTTATAATTATAAGCATAAAAATATGTTAAAATGGAGATGATGTAAATGAAAGAAATAAATAAAAATAATAAAAAATTTGAAGATATTAAGCATATTGATGAAAACGGAGCTGAATTTTGGTATGCTAGAGAGCTTATGATTTGTCTTAATTATAGTAAATGGAGTAATTTTAAAAAAGTTATTTCTAAAGCAATAAAATCATGTGAAAATAGTGATATATCTATCTTTGACCATTTTGCCGATGTCAGTAAAATGGTACAAATAGGTTCTGAAGCACAAAGAGAACAACAAGATTATAAATTAACTCGTTATGCTTGTTATCTAATAGCACAAAATGGAGATAGTAGAAAAAAGGTTATAGCTTTAGCACAAACATATTTTGCAGTTCAAACCAGAAAACAGGAAATTACTGAAAAGGAATATGGTATGCTTACAGAAGATGAGAAAAGATTTTATCAAAGAAATTTAACAAGAAAAGGAAATTATTCACTTAATCAAACAGCAAAAAAAGCAGGAGTTAAAAACTTTGATAAATTTCATAATTATGGATATAAAGGTTTATATAATGGAGAAACAGCAGATGATATTGCTAAAAGAAAGGGATTAAGATATAGAGAAGACATTTTGGATAATATGGGAAGTGATGAGCTTATTGCTAATTTATTTAGAATTTCTCAAACAGAACAAAAATTAAAAAAAGACAATATAAAAACTGAAAAAGAAGCTAATAAAACACATTATAATATCGGCAAAAATATAAGAGAAGTAATTGCTAAAAATGGAGGTACTATGCCAGAAGACTTACCTACACCTAAAAAAAGTCTAAAACAATTAGAAAAAGAAAACAATAAAAGCCTAAAAAGTAATCAAAAATAGTTTGTATTCGTTAATAGCACTATAAATGAACAACCTAAAATGCTCAGAAACATAAGCACTTTAGGGTTTTTTAATTTGAAAGTATGAAAAATTTCATATTTGACATTTTTGAAAATATAAAGTATAATGAAATAGGAAATGAATAACCGCAGTGAATGCGGTTACCACTACATAAGAGTATAACAACACATTCGCAATATTGGCATAG
>CANQCG010000031.1 GCA_947589645.1 uncultured Clostridia bacterium | reverse complement strand
AATTGTTTTCTTGTATCATTTCCTTTTATTAACTCATTAAAAATTTTTCCATCCTTAATAAATAAAATTCTATTAGCATAAGAAGCTGTAAAGGCATCGTGTGTAACCATTAGTATTGTTGCTTGTAAGCTTCTATTAAGGTATTCAAAACTTTCTAATAATTGTCTAGCTGATTTTGAATCTAATGCTCCTGTTGGCTCATCTGCAAGTACAAGTTTGGGGTTTGTAATAATTGCTCTTGCTGACGCTACTCTTTGCTTTTGTCCTCCTGATACTTGATAAGGATACTTATTTACAATGTCTTTTATCTCTAATTTTTCTGCTATTTCTTTTACTCTTTTATCAATCTCTTGTGGCTTTACTCTTTGAATTGTTAAGGCTAAAGCAATATTTTCATAACAAGTTAATGTGTCTAATAAATTAAAATCTTGAAATATAAAGCCTAGCTCTTCTCTTCTAAACTTGTTTAATTTGTTTCCTCTTAATTTTGTAATGTCTTCATTATTAACAATTATATGACCTGCAGTAACTTTATCTATTGTAGATATACAGTTTAATAATGTTGTCTTTCCTGATCCTGATGCTCCCATTATACCTACAAATTCTCCCTTATCGACATTAAAACTAATATTATCTATTGCTTTACTTAAGTTTGACTTTGTGCCATAGTATTTTTCAATGTTTTTTACCTCTAAGATTTTTTCCATAATAAAACTCCTTTCAACTTAAGATTATTATAACTTCAGTTTTTAATAGTTCATATCGATTTATCTTACATTTTCCTTACGATTTTGTAAGCTTTTATAGATGGTAAAGTTGCATAAGTATTACTATTTCATATCTAGATAGCTACTATTTGGAAAAATTAGTGTTACCTGTGTTTGCTCATTTTGGGTAGATGTTAACTCTATTGCTATTCCTAATTTATCACATAATTTTTTACACAAATATAAGCCTATCCCAGTAGACTTTTTGTTTAACATTCGTCCATTAGTTCCTGTGAAGCCTTTTTCGAATACTCTAGTTACTTCACTCTTTTTGATTCCCATTCCATTATCTTTTATATACAAAATAACATTTTCTTTTCCTTGTTTTGCATAAAGTTCAATAATAGACTGTCCTTCTTGCTTCCTATACTTAATACTGTTTTGAATAATTTGATTTAAAATAAATGTAATCCATTTGCTATCAGTATTTACGTATAAGTCTAAATCATGTGTATTAATACTTATTTTTTCTGCTAATAATGAGGCTTTATTTTTGCGAATAACTTCTCCTGTAATTTCTTTTAAACTACATTTCTTTATGTAATAATCTTTTTCTACAGTATTACTTCTGGCATAATATAAAGCTTGTTCTATATAATTTTCTATTTTTTGTAATTCTTCATCTATACTTTTTGTTACTTCAGTTTTATTATTCTCTACAAGCATATGACTTACTGCTATTGGCATTTTTATTTCGTGAATCCACATCTCTATATATTCTTTATAATCTTCAGTTAAATATTTGTATTTATTGACATTTTCTAGCATTGATTTATCTACTTGTTCCATAATTTCTTTTAGTATTTTGCTATCACAAAAATTAGGATTAGGCATTACTTCTGTAATTAAATATTTTTCTTGCAACGCTCCTAAAATTTCATAAACATTTTTATAGAACTTTCTTTTTTGCATATATTCTATAAAGACTGAAATACAATATAAGCCAAAAATAATTATGGGAATATATATTTTAATAAAATTGCCAACTGGATACGCAAGTAAAAATATTTCTATTGTTGCAAGACCAAATAATATTAAACTTATTTGTAATAGCTTGTCTTTAATAAAACTTTTAAAATTCATGTTTTCCTCCTACTTTAATATATAGCCCTGCCCTCTTTTTGTTTCTATTAGTTCTTTTAAACCTAGTTCTTCTAATTTATTTCTTAATCTAGTTATATTTACTGATAGAGTGTTATCATCTATAAAGCTTTCGCTTTCCCATAGATAGTCCATTATTTCATCTCTTGGAACTATTTTGCCTCTATACTGCATTAAATATTTTAATATTTTAAATTCGTTTTTGGTTAGTTCTATTTCTTTTTCTCCTTTTTCTATAGTGCTTTTTGATGTATTTAAAATAAATTCTTTTGCATCTATTTTTTCGTAATTATTATTTGTTGTTCTCCTTAATAATGAGCCTATTTTTGCTAATAGAATTTGTATATTAAATGGTTTTGTAATATAATGATCTGCTCCATAATTTATACTTAATAGTTCATCTAGTTCACTATCTCTGCTTGTTATAATTATTATTGGGAGACTTGATTGCTTTCTAATTTCTTTACAAATGTATTCTCCATCTGCATTTGGTAAGTTTATATCTAATAATATTAAGTCTGGCTTTTGCTCTAATATGTCTTGTATTGTATTGTTAAATGTTTCTAATACTTTAGCTTCATAACCATTTTTGTTTAAAAATATTTGTAATTGGTCTCGTAATTTTTCATCATCTTCTACAATTAGTATTTTTTGCATAGCTTGAACCTCCTTTTTTGATTATAACACAGTTAAATAAAAAATAACCTTACATTTTTGTAAGGTTACTTTTTATATTGTTCCTTTTGTTTTTCTTGATTGTTTAATTTTTTACATTAGACTATAAGATAGAAAAAGTAATAAAAATGAATAATATGAGTATGTTCGCTTGAATATGATAGAAAAATGTTATAATATATTGCCAACCTTTCTTGTCAAAAGGTAGTTTTTTACTTAAAAACGGAAAGGAGGGCAAATGAGATGACACAGCCAGAACTTATTCAAAATCTAATTGAACAGTTATTAGCAGAAAGAGAAAAAAATATCAGACTTCAATTAGAATTAGAAGAAACCAAAAAAGGTAAAGACTAAATGTGTCATACATAGTCGGAATTGGAAAGTATTTGAGGATGCTTTCCTGTTCTTTTATATTAGCATACTAAACATAAAAAAAGTATGTGTATTGAGGTACACATACGAGCAAACAATATACACAGCCAGAACGAAGGTACATTGTTTAATGTAATTATATGATAGCATTTTTTTTAATATTTGTCAAATATATTTTAAGATACATTACTGTTAGGTAAATTATAATTTGCCACTAACCTAAAAAACTAATCTGATTATCTATATTTATCCAACTTTTTTGATTAGCCTCTGTTATTTTGTCTTCTGCTTCTAACTCTCCAATTAAAAATGGAGAATTAGGATTATGTTTTTTTATATTTTCTTTTACCATTTCTTGATTAGCATTCGCATAACAATATTTGCACAAGTGCATACAAGTATTATATGCGCCTATATCATTTCCCATTAAGCAATTACACATATTTCTTTTACTATTATTTTTAGGTGCATTTAATTTATTTCCTATTGCTTTTTCAACTATCTCCTTACTCATACAACCAGTTATATCTAGGCCATAATCTTTTAGGAACTCTTTTTCACAGCAAGAATGTACTCTTATATTATTTTGTTTTCCTATTTTTGAAAATGCTTTTGCTATTTGTATCTGTTCTTCTTCTGTTGGTGGTCTTAAATCAGGTGCATTTCTTTTTACTTTTTCGTACATATCTAAAAAACTAATAGTACAATCTTGAGTAAACCCCTTAAGCTCACTTAATAATTTTTCAAAGCATTTAATGTGCATATTTACATCAAATTTTTCATTTATAAATATTGGATCATAACGAACTGCAACTGCATTTTTTCCAAGGTGCTCTGATAATTTTTTAAAATCACTAATTACTTGCTTTTTGTCTGGCACATTTGGTTCTATATCTTTTCCATAAGGTGTAATTGTTACAAACCAAAATTGCTTGTACTTATCTAGTTCTGATAAATGATCAATTAATGGATGTGGATTTTTAGTACAAAATGCCAAGCAATCAACTACATCTGGATTTAAACTATATTTAGTTACTTGATTCTTATAATATGGATTTCTAACATATACAAAGCCTTCTTTTATTCTATTTAATAACCATTTAGAATAAAAAGCAGGTATATCAGTTCTCATTCCTGTATTTATTATCATTTTTTATCTTTCCTTTTTTATAAAACAAGACTGACATTTACTGTCAGCCTTACTAATCATTTTATATTTTTCATCTTTAATACACTATTTTTCTGCTGGCAAATATTTTTTGTTAAATTTATTGTAGAAAAAAGCTATAATAATGGATCCTATGCTATTTCCTAAAATCATTACTAATAAATATAAGAAGACTTTTATATTCCATATACCAGCTATACTAAAGTAAAACATATTTGCTACGCAGTGTTCAAAGCCACATAAAATAAATGCCATTACTCCCATTACAATAATTATATATTTTCCTATATCACTTGTTTCTTTTTTGTAATTGTTAACCGCTATATACATTATTATTCCGCAGAAAATTGATAAAATTAAAATGCTAAGTATATTGTCATTTAGTTTGATATTAACTATATTTTGAGCAGTTTCTATATATGCTCCATATCTAGTAAGTCTCATTACATTTCCAACTACAAATGTTCCAATAAAGTTTCCTATTAGAGAAAATAATAATTCAAATATGTAATCTATCTTATTTACTAAAATATACCCTATTTTTCCTGTATATAAATTAAGAGAATACATACAAACTGTAAGAAGCCCTATTGAAAATATACATGATCCTACAATTTTATTAGGAATTGCTAAATAAGCCACTCCTCCCATTCCTATCATAATGCCTGCATAAATACCTTTTACAATAAATTCTAAATATTTTTTTACATTTTTCATGCTACATTTACTCCTATAACTTTTATTTAATTTAATATAACATTTCACATTATATTTTTATGCCTATATAATAACATAATAGTATATTATTATCAAATAAAAATTTTCTTAAGAAAATTTTTATTGATTATCTAATCAAAAAGAACTATAATTTTAAATGTCTAAATTAGGAACTATTTAATTATTATAAATTTATTTGTACTATATAAGGAGAAATGTAAATGGAATTATTTAATAGCTTAAGTGAAACATTAAATATATTTTTATTAAATGCTGGTATGTGGGCACCTTTTTTTAGTTGTATATTAATACTTTTAGAAGGAACTTTTGCTTTTTTACCTTTGTTTGTTTTTGTAACAATAAATATTCTTACAATGGGAACTATATTAGGTAGCATGATATCTTTTGTTTGTCTTATAGCAGGAAACTTTTTAGCCTTTTTCTTATGCAGAATTGGTTTAAGTCCACTATTTCAAAGATTTATAAAAAATAAATCAAAAATAAATAAGTTTATGAAATCTATTGATAATATGTCTTTTTCAAAACTTATTTTAATAATATCAATTCCAATCACTCCATCTTTTTTCGTTAACTTAGCAGCAGGGCTTTCAAAAATTCCTAAAAAGAAATATTTTTACGCATTGCTTTTAGGAAAGCCTTGTGTTCTCATCTTTTGGGGTATCTTAGGCACAAGTTTAGTAGAATGTTTAACCAATCCGCTTGTTCTTATTAAAGTTGTTGCTATGATTGTTATATGTAATTTAATTGCAAATCTTATTAATAAAAAATTCGATTTAGATAATATTTTTGATAATAAATAAAAAGGAGGTTAATGAATGGTTTCACATTCAATAACCTTCTCATTTTTTTGTACTACTCTCTTCTTTAATTGCATTTCAAAGATTTAATTTTGCATATTAATTTGTTGACCTGTAACTAACTTATAATTTATTAAGCTGTTTCCATCTAGGTTTTCTTTATGCATGTCTACTCCTGTTATTTGACTATTTTCATATGTTGTATAGTAATATATACCTTTGTCCATATTACAGCAAGAACTATAAATAGTTATTTCATACTTATTTTCTCCCATATGAACACATCCTCTTTGTTGTTCTACTGAGCCTAATATATGGAAAAATTGACTAATGCTTTCTGACTCTGATGTACCAGATATTGAGTTCATTTTAGTAAAAGTAGCTTTTACAAAACGTGAAGCTGATGATAAATCTCCTGGTAATCCCATTGCTCCCATGCCACGGCTATAAGTATCAAAGTTTAATTTTTTTGAAAAATTGTTAACTGGTTGTTCTGTAGACAAACTCATATAATTGTTTAAGTTAAACATATGAATATCAAAGGTAGGATTATTTGTAAGCACTCCTACTGGGTTATCATATATTTTAAGTCCATCTTTTACACTTTCTACTGTAATTGATGCTTCTTTGTCAGAAATAATCCAATGTAATGGAGATGCAGGCAATTCCTCGCTAAAATTAATTTTCGCTATATTTATTCTTTTTAATAAATTTTTTGCCTCTTCAAGATTTGCACATTGTGATAATACCCAAGGTATAAATTCAAAAGGTGCAATGTTATCACAGTCTTCCTTTTCTTCTTTATAATCTGCATTACTTGGGAAATTTAACCCTGCCATACCTACTCCCTTTTCGTTTATTGCATCATAATAAAGTGGGTACTCATTTGCTACATATGCCATACCTATAATTGCATAATGTTTTTCAATGTTTTTTACTTTTCGAAATTTAAATTCATAATTTCTTGGCGTTATAGTAACTGTTTCATTATAAGAATATTCCAAATCTAAATTTCTTCCAAAATAATGGTCCTTTGTGTAATATGTTGTTGCTGTACACATTTTCTTTACCTCCTTTTTCTTGTATTATTGTATCATTATAAATAAATATTATCAATTTTTTTATAAATAAAAAAGAGACTTGTAAACAAGCCTCATAAAATATTTATTTTGTTTTAAATAGCATATAATAACTATTTACATCTGGCACATAAACACTTTTTATATTTTCATAATTTTCATATAAATTTGGAATATCTCTACTATTTTCTTCTTTTTCAACTTTTATAATAACAAAATCTATAACTTTTTCTCGTATATATCTATTTTGCTCATCCATTATTATTGGATAATCTTCATAACTTATATTTGGTTTATGAAAATATTTTATATTTGGTACAACATTTGCTACTGTATAAAAGCCTCCATCTAAAAAGCCATAATTTAGTATAGTTGCATCATCTTTTTTGTTAATCTCTTTGGCAAATTGATATTGCACTAAATCGTCTTTGCTAACTTTATGAAAATCGAAATTACTGCTTTGTCTACAAGTTGCTATTATAAATATCGCTAAAAATATTGGCGTAACAAATTTCATATAATTTATGTACTTACCTTTTATACATTTTTCAATAAGTCTTGCAAAAAATATTAGTCCTAAAACTGCAAATGGCATTAAAATAAGAAAATAATAAATATGGTTTGCCCCGTAATAAACTCCTAGAATTGATACCATTATTGCAAAAGTTAAAGCAATTTTGCCAAAAACCTTAGGTATAATATTTTTACTTAGCATTATATAAATATACCCTATAATAGTCACATTAGTGCATAGCCATAAATTTTTTGCATACATAGATGCATCTTTAAATGCTCTAACTACTCTGTCTATCATACTTAATTTTGTTGAATATGCAGATATATTTACTATAAAATATGTATTAAACATATCGTAAAGTGCACCATTTATCGCAAAATATATTATCCAAGGTATAACAACAATTAAAACTCCTGCGAAAAAATAAATTCCTGTTAAAAATGCTTCTTTTATCTTTTTGTTTATGAGAAGTCCTATGCATAAAAACGCCATAAAGCCAAACCAGAAGCCTAATAAATTATATTTGATGCACAATACACATCCTGCAGTTATTCCAGTTATTATAACTTGTTTTGTTTCTAACTTGTTAGGATATATATTTTTAAAATAATTTAGCATTTGATACATGGTAATTGCTAAAAGTGGGAAGCAAAACTCTTCTGCACTATCTCCTGCGATAAATACATAGCCTGAAAGTGTTATAAAAGATATAAATGGAGCAACCCATAATATATGTATTTTTCTACAGTATAAAGAAACTATTTTACCTATAAAATATAGAAATATTGAAAAAGATATTACTTCAAAAATAAATACTCCTATAAATGTATTATTAGAAATCATATAGGCTATTGCATGAATCAAGTATAATAGAGGACCTTTTTGTTCAAACAAATCTTTATATATTACAAGCCCATTTGCCATTCCTTTTCCCATAGTAAAAAATGAGTTAGCATCATCCCAATTATTAAATTTATAAAACCACGAGCACTTAGAACATATAGATAAAAATATAATTGCATTTATAAGACAATATAAATATATAATGTATTTTTTATTTTTTTCATTGGTTATTTTATTAAATAAATTATTAATTAATGTTTTCATGTTTTTTTCCTTTATTATTAGTCTGTTTTATTTTTCACATCCAATACTACCACAAAAGCAAGTAATTATCAATTAATTACTTGCTTTAATTTATTAATTTTCTTTTAATTTAAATCCATCTTGGAATGCATTACCCACTCTATCACTTACTCTATAATAGCCATGAGTATATGGATCAAATGCGATAGCATCTACCAAAGAAATGTCAACATTATCCCCCTTCATTACACTTTCATCAGCTGTTACATTTACAACTTTTCCAACTACTCCGCATCCATACTCATTATCTTGATATTCCACAAATTCACATTCCATGCATATTGGAAATTCATTTATGATTGGAGCATTAACATTCTCAGATTTTGTAGCGGTTAATTTGCTATTTTCAAATTTATTTTCTGTATTATTTCCTGAAGCTACTCCAAAATAGTCAGCTTCTACAACATGTTTACTATCTGCAATACTAACTGTAAAAGCTTTTCTTTCTTTAATATTTTTTACAGTTCTATGTGTTTCAGTTAAGTTTAATACTACATGGTCTCTTTCTAACATCATTCCCCATGCAGCATTCATTACATCAATAGTTCCATCCTCATTATATGTTGCAACCATTAATACTGGCATTGGAAATATTGCCTCTGTAGTTTTTATAGATTTTCTCATAAAAATTCCTCCTTATTTTTAATTTACCTCACTTTTTTTCCTTTTATACAATTAATTTATATAATACACATCACATGCATTTAGTCTTTTTAAGTATTCACTATTTGTTAAATTCATAGCCTTTTTAACCACATCTATTATTGTATCATTTTCTTGACCTTCATTTATAAATACAACTATTCCTTTAGAAAGGTCTTTATCTCCTAATATACTTTGTATATTATCCGTAGTATATTCTATATCTTTTGCTACATAAGAAATATCTACTGTTGCAAATAGTAATATATCATCAAGAAATCTATTATTATTTGAATTAAAGAAAAATACTGTTGGAACATTTAATTCATTTTGTAATTGTTTTACTATCTCTCTTTTATCACTATATAAAACTTCTGGCTCTATTTTTAAAACAAATGGCATTATTAGTGTTACTACTAAAACGGTTGCAATTATTATATTACTAGTTTTTTCTTTAAATATGCTTTTTAAAATTTTATATAAATAGTATAAAATCATAATAAATATTAAGCTACATACTGGCATAATATATCTTAATTCTATCCAAGGTGAAGCTATTGCAACTACTAAAAAGTAAAATGTGCATGGAAGTAATATTAATTTTTCATATTTGTTTTTCTGCGTTGATTCTACTTTATTTTTTGATCTGTAAATACATAAAATTATTATCAAAATTGCAATTGGTAACAATACATTATTAAATGCAAATCGATTAAGTTTTTGCAAGTATAATACTATATTTGTGACAAACTTAGATATATCTGTCATATTATCCATTGCACCTTGTCCTCTGTAACCAAAAAACATATGCTTTATTGAATAAGGGAATATAATTAATGACATAATTCCTGCTATAGCCATTGTTAGAGTATAAGCAACTAAGTGCTTATATTGTTTTTGCTTTATATATTTTACTGCAAATATTATATATAACATAAATAAGAAGAATAAATAATAGTAATGAGTTAAAACTCCTACCAAAGCTAAAATTCCTATTAATGCTAATAGTTTTATATTTATTTCTTCAGTTTCTAATAACTTCATATGTAAAAATGTAGTTATTAATATATTTAAAGTTGCTAAAGCATACATTCTGATATATATAACATTTGTTAAAGATGCCATAGTTATAGAAGATAAAAATGCTAGTAAAATAGCTTTTTCTTTCACATTGGTTTCATTTACAAGCAATTTTTGTAATATCAAGTACATAAATACTGTTATAAATGCAAATATTATAATATTTACAATTATTCCTGGCCATTTTGAAAAATGTCCTACATTAAAGCCCATGGCAAATCTTAATATCAAATAGTATAATGGAGGATGAACATCGTTTTTTTGATTTTCATATACTTGCTTATACTTTCCTATTTCATCCTCTTGCACTGATAAATAATCTTCATAATAATCTTTGGTGTGCCATGTGTTATAAAAATCTTCATTATCTTGTATTTCTGTTCTTTCATAACTTGCTAAGCCTAAAGAATAAGCTTCGTCCATGTGTATATATGACTTTTGTATTCCACAAATTATATAAGTAATAGTTTGTATAACTAAAACCAATGCTATAATTAATATTTCTTTTGTTTTTGTTTTCATTAATTTCTCCTCATTATATTGATTTTTAGTTTGTAAATAGTTGTACCCAATACCATACACCATTTAGTCTAAATGCCCCTACTCCTATTCTTCCAAACAATGGCATCGTCATATTAAAATAGTGTCCAGGGGAATTTCTCCACCACCTTGTTGCTTCTTCAGGTGTGCTTTGTCCATAAGCAATATTTTCTGCTTCTGTATATATAGAACCAGAAATATTAAATCCTTCAAGAACTGTAAAGCACTCTGTTCCATCTGGTCTAGTGTGTGAAAAGTTGCCTGAATATGCCATTTCTATAGCTCTCATACACGCAGCAGTCGTTAATTCCTCATCTAATTGTACATCTTTAGATTGCGCTTCTCTTCTATATGTATTTGTACAATTAAGTACTGCATTTATTTGACTTCTATATGTGTTTTTTGCAATATTAGCCTCTGCAAGTAGCTCTTCTCTAGTAAATTCTCTTTTAGCTACAGTATTATTGTTTGAATTATTTTTATTACTGTTATTATTTGTGTTTTGAGCTGGCTTTTGAACGACAGGCTTTGCTTTTACGGTCACAGTAAAAGTTTCTTCCTGAGTATTTCCACTTTTATCTGTAGCTGTCACCTTTATGGTGTATTCACCAGGCTTAGAATTATCTACACTTCCATCTACTTTTACTTCTATCTCACCATCTACATTATCAGTTGCTGAAATTCCCTCTAATAGATTTATTTCATTTCCTTCTATTATCTCTTTGTTTGATACTCCTGTTATAACAGGTTTTTCAGTATCTTGTATCGTAATTTCTGTAGTTTTTTCATTTTCTATTAATTTTGACATTGATTTTATAAATGGATAATTATATGTGTATTGTAAGCGCGCTTTTATTGTATATGTGCCTAATTCATTAAATGTATATTTTTCTTCATTATTTAATTCAGTTCCATTAATTTCTATACTGATTTTAGTATTTTCTTGCAAATTATCTACATTTATTAGTTTAGATATTAAATCTTCATATGCAATTTCTTGCCCATAATTTATATTATCAGTTAATTCTAATAAACATTGTTCTTGCCTACTATTAATATCTGATATTATATTTTCTTGCTCCTTTAAGAAATAAAAAATTCCACATACCCCTAATATTACTAGCAAAATTATAATTACTAAAATTGTAATTATGATTATTTTCTTTTTCTTCTTTTTTGGTTTGACGTCTTCGTTTGTTACTTGCGCATTTTCACTATTCTCATTTGTTATCTCTTCTTTGGTTGCTTTCTCATCTTTTATTTCTTCGTTTGCTACGATTTCATTTGTTACTTCTTGTTTTTCGTTTTCTTCCATATTAAATAGATCCCCCTCTTAATATATCTAATATGCTTAATATTTAATGCTCATTTTTATTTTCTTTAACCTTAATGCATTTAATATAACTGTAATACTACTTAATACCATTGCCAAACTTGCAAGCATAGGGTTTATTGCAATTCCAAAAGGTTTTAATACGCCTACTGCAATTGGAATCATAAGTAAATTATAGAAAAATGCCCAGAACAAATTTTGTTTAATATTTCTAATTGTCTTTTTACTAATATTAATTAAATTTATAATACTTGTCAAATCATTTCTTGTAAGTATTACATCAGATGAGTCCATTGCAATATCGGTTCCTGTGTTTACACTAACTCCAATATCACTTACAGTTAATGCAGGGCTATCATTTATTCCATCTCCGCACATCATTACAAATTTATTTTCTTTTTTCAAGTTCTTTACTGTTTCAGACTTTTGCTGTGGTAAAACATTTGCAAGCACTTCTGTTATTCCTATATCTTTTGCAATTTTTTGAGCAGTCTGCAAATTATCTCCAGTTAGCATTATTGTTTGAATCTTGTTTTTGTTCAATATAGAAATTATTTCTTTTGCATTTTCTCTTAGTATATCATTTATTCCTATAATAGCAATTACTTTTTTATTTTTTGCCACATAAACTATGCTATTTCCATCACTTGCCAACTTTTTTTCATCTTCTACATGACTATTTTCTATTTCATATTTTGAAAGAATTTTTGCATTTCCAAGTATTATTTCTTCTTGTATATTTGCTTTTATGCCTAGACCTGTAATATTTTCAAAATCTTTTACTTCTAAAGGCTGAATTTTGTTTTCTTCCAAATAATCTGTAAATGCCTTAGCAATAGGATGCGTAGATTTGCTTTCGATACTTCCTACTATTTGCAATAAATCTTTATTTTCCATATTGCTATAATTTATAACTTGTGCTATTTTTAGTTTTCCATAAGTTAATGTACCTGTTTTATCAAATACTATTGTATCTACTTTTTGGGCATTTTCTAATATTTCACTTTTCTTTACTAATATTCCATTTTGTGCACACAAACCTTCTGCCACAACTATTGCAAGAGGAGTTGCAAGCCCCAAACTACATGGACAAGCAACGACTAAAACAGTTACAAATGTTGTAAGTGCTGCTTCAAAACCTAGTCCTAATAGTAAATACGCTATAAATGATATAACGCTAATTGCTATGACTACTGGTACAAATATTCCTGATACTTTATCTACTACTTTCGCAATAGGAGCTTTTGTATTACTTGCTTCAACTACTAATCTTACAATTTCTGATATTGTAGATTCTCTTCCAATTCGTTCTGCTTTATATTCTATATAGCCATCATAATTTATACTTCCTGCTATAACTTTGCTTCCTACTTCTTTAGCAACTGGTTTGCTTTCTCCTGTGATAAAAGCCTCATCAACATGTGCTTTACCAAGTAGCACTTCTCCATCTACTGCAATTTTCTCGCCTGGTTTTGATACTACAATGTCGCCCTTATTTATTTCGTCTAATGTAACTTCTTTTTCAACTCCATCTACTTTAATTACAGCTGAATTAGGTGTTATTTTTACTAATTTTTGTATGGCCTCTTTGGTTTTATCTTTACTTATTCCATCAATATATCTACCTAATTTTATAAAATAAATAACTATTGCTGCTGATTCAAAATATAAATTCATTACTAAATGAGTATTTCCCGCAAATACCATGTACATATTGTAAATACTATATGAAAAGCTTGATATAACGCCAATAGCTACTAATGTATCCATGTTTGGTGTTCCATGAATTAAATTTTTATAACCATTTTTTAAAATATCAAAGCCATACCAAAGGAATGCTATGCTTAAAATTAATAAACATAGCATATAATTTGTGCTATAAGTATGTGGCTCAAGAATTTTTATAACTGGCAAGTTTATCATATGTCCCATTGAAATATACATTAATAAAATTGCAAGTACTGTAAAAATTATAAATTTTACTTTTTCTTTTTTGCTTTTTGTCTCTAACTTTATTTCTTTGAATTCACCTAAACTTTTAAAACCTGCTTTTTTTACAAATTCATTTAAGTCTTCTACTTTTAAAATTTTATCATCATATTCAATACTTGCATTTGCCATTACTAAGTTTACAGAAGCCTGTTTTATTCCGTTTTGCTTATTTAAATATTTTTCTAGTCCATTTGAACAAGCTGAACATGTCATTCCGTCAATAGATAAAATTATTTTTTTCATATATAAGTCTCCTTATTTAAGTTTTAAATGAGAATTAATACATGTAACTATTTTACCTCATAGCCAATATCTTCTATCTTTTCTTTTATAATAGCTTCATCTATTTCATTATTTAATGTAACTTTTACTGTGCCTTCTACATGGCTTGCTATAACATCTTCTACTCCATCTATTGTTTTTAGAGCATTTTTTACTCTATTTTCACATCCTGCACACATCATACCTTCTACTTTAAAAGTTAATTCTTTCATATTATCACCTCCTTTTTTGTATGCTAAATATTTTTATTATTATGCTGTTATTTTGGCATATTTATGATATCTTTTATAACTTCTCCTGCAATTATTAGCCCTGCTACTGATGGTACAAAAGATATACTTCCTAATGTTTTTTCTTGATTATTTTCTACTTTTATAGGTACCTCTTTTGAATATACTACTTTTAAATCTTTAATGTTTCTATCTTTTAATTCTTTTCGTAGTATTTTACAAACTGGGCATACAGAGGTTTTATAAATGTCTGCGACTTCAAATTTAGTTGGGTCTAATTTGTTTGCAGCACCTGTTGCAGTAATAATTTTAACATTTTGCTCTTTAGCCCTTTCTATTATTTTAATTTTATTTGTTATTGTGTCTATTGCATCTACAATATATGTAAAGCTTGAATCTATTAAATTTGTCTCCCCACCTTCAATATCACTTGGTCTATATGCTTCTACTTTGGCGTTAGGGTTTATGTCTAAGATTCTTTCCTTCATTACATCTACTTTGTATTTTCCTAGGCTTGAATGCAAAGCTCCTATTTGCCTATTAATGTTAGTAATATCATATTTATCGTAATCTACTATAACTATATTTCCTACTCCTGCTCTTGCCAATGCTTCTACTGTATATGAGCCTACTCCACCAATTCCAAATATGGCTACTTTTGCCCTATTTAATTTTTCTAATCCTTCTTTTCCTATTAATAGTTCTGTTCTTGAAAATTGTTCTTGCATTTTTACTTGGCTAGTTTACTAGCTTTCCTCCTTCTTATTATAGTATTTTTAGTATGTGTAAACTTTAATTTCTCCTGTATTATTGTTTTTATAATTTATTGCAACTTTTTTATCAGATTCATTACTTCTTCTAATACTTCTACATTACCATTTTTTATATCTCGTACCACACAGCTTTTTAAGTGTTCTTCTAATATGCTATTGCCTAAAGTCTGCAAAGATTTACTTACTGCTGCTATTTGTATTAATACATCATCACAATATCTGTCATCTGCAATCATTTGGTTTATTCCTCTAATCTGCCCTTCTATTACATTTAATCTCTTTGTTATTTTTTTCTTTTCTTCTTCTGATCTGTGTGTACTTTTTTTATTATTGCAACATCGTTTTGCTTCCTTTTTTGCCATTTGTTCCACCTCTATTTTGGTATTATATACCCCAGTGGGGTATTTGTCAATATAAAAATAAAATGTCAAAAAAATAGACAATATATTTTATTCTTTAATATTTGAGTTAAATTTTTATTATAAAAATTATTGTTTTTTGTTTATAAAAAATTTTAATGAAATAAAAAATAAAATTTTTTATAAAATATATAGGTTTAAAATAGATATGTCACACATAAATAGAAAATAAAATATTGAAAGAGAACGACTCATATGATATTGTT
>CANQCG010000030.1 GCA_947589645.1 uncultured Clostridia bacterium | reverse complement strand
TATAATAATGAACTATTTCCATCTAAACTAGATGCATAATATATTCTTTTTTGCGCAGAAGAAACTGGATAATATTCGCGTTTTTCTGCTTTTGGTATTATATTAGTTTGGTTTTGTTTTATTGCATTTTCTAAATTACTAGATAAATTTGCTTCATAGAATTGTTTTACTGTTGGATATTCAAAAATATCTGAAAATTTGATGTCTATATTATAAGATAGCATTTCAACTTTAAACTTTATTGCAAGCAATGAATCTGCTCCTAACTCAAATATGTCGTCTGTTATTCCTACTTTTGTTTTTAATAATTTTCCCCATACATCACAAAATAGCTTTTGTATCTCATTTTCTGGTGCTACATAATTTGATGTTTCTTTATTTGTAATTTTATATTCTCTTAAGGCTTTTAAGTCGATTTTTCCATTTCTCGTTATTGGCATATTATCTATCTTAATTATATATTTTGGTACCATATATAATGGTAAATG
This sequence comes from uncultured Clostridia bacterium, assembly GCA_947589645.1. GTDB lineage: Bacteria > Bacillota > Clostridia > TANB77 > CAG-508 > CAG-269. Next base: position 15,463 of record CANQCG010000030.1, on the reverse strand, counting down.
CTTAGATAATTCTGCTCTTATATATGAGTTATCTATGTTCTCTGTTGATGTATAATATCCTACTAAATATGAGTTATTATCTTTCTCTTCTTTGTATATTACTGCACAATTTTTTATTCCCTCTATATTTAATATTTGCTTTTCTATCTCAGATAACTCTATTCTTAAGCCTCTCATTTTTATTTGAAAGTCTTTTCTTCCTATGTATTCTATCTCTCCACTGCTATTATATTTTCCTATGTCTCCTGTTTTATATAGCGTTCCTTCTCCATATGTGTTTTTTACAAATACTTCGTTTGTTGCAGTTGGGTTATTTATATAACCTTTTGATATTCCTTCTCCACTTACACATATTTCCCCTTCTATTCCTATTGGACACAAATTCATATCTTTATTTAATATATAAATTTGTACATTATTTATAGGTCTACCTATATTGATATTATTAGAAGACGTTATCTCTTTATATGAACAACAAGATGTAATTTCACTTGGTCCATATTGATTACATATTTGTGCATTCGTATATTTTCTTATGTTCTCAAATACATTTTTATTTAATGACTCTCCTCCTAGTTGAATACTTTTTAAATATTTTAAACTTTGAGCAGTATTATCATTTGCTAACAATAATTGAATTTTTGAAGGAGTTATCATCATAAATTCTATATTATTTGATTTTATTAATTTGCTTATAGCTATAGGGTCTTTATGTTCTTCCTCATTTGCTAGTATTAACTTTTTATTGTTTAATAAAGCTATTAATACTTCAACTGCAAACATATCAAATGAAATAGAGCAAATACTTAAGAAGTTAGATATATTTTTTATATCTATAAATTCTTTGTAAGCATGTATTAGATTTACCATACCTTCCTGTCTCAATAATACACCCTTTGGTAGTCCTGTTGATCCAGATGTATATACTACAGATAAATTGTCATTATCATATTTTATTCTTAAATTATCTTTACTTGATTTACTATAATCTTCTTTATCTAAAATTAATTTATTTTCGAATTTGATATTTTTTATTTTACTTGAAGTTATTAATAAGGTAGATTTAGCATTATTTAGCATATATAATATTCTATCTTCTGGTAAATTTACATCTATTAACATATATGCGCAATTTGCCTTTAAAACAGCTAACATACATATTATAGTCTCCAAAGAACGGTCTAGCATTATTCCTATTATACTTTTTTCTTTAATTTTACTAATTGTTAAATAATGTGCTAACATATTTGCTTTTTCGTTTAGTTCTTTATATGTTAGTTTTTGATTTTCAAATATTACAGCAACATTATCTGGCGCTTTTTTTACTTGTTCTTCGAAAATTTGAACTACTGTTTTGTCTTTTGGGTATTGTACTTTTGAATTATTAAAATCTATTAATATTTGCTTTTTTTCTTCTGGTGTAACAACTTCAATACTTTTTAAATCGATATTGTTATCATTAATAATCTGATTAATAATATGTAATACACGTTTGTGCATAGAAATAATATCTTCTTTTGAGTATTTATCAGTCAAATAATCATAAGAGATATTTAGTCCACTTTCACTATTAAATTCATAGAGATTAATTTCTAAATCGTCTTGAATAGTTCCATTAAATACCCATTTAGTTATATGAGGTATAGAATCGCTATTATCTACTGTTTTTGTAACTTGATATGAAAGCACAACATTATATAAATTAGGTAAAGATGGATCTTGTTTTCTTAAGTTTTCCAAAATGTATTGATAAGAATACTTTTGATGTCTTAACATCGATAAAGTATCTGTTGAAATTTTTGAAACTAAATTTATAAAAGAATCATTATTTTGAATTAAAATTCTAAAAGGAATACTGTTAATAAACATACCTGCAGTATGTTTTTCTTTAAAATTTGTTCTATTTAAAATAGGTGTACCAATTACAAAATCATCTAAATTAGATACTCTGCTTAAGTAAATTGCAAAAATTGTCATAAAGAAGTTGTAAACTGACACTTTATTTTGTTTGCAAAATGTATTTATATTGTTTAATGTTTCTCTTTCTATGTTAAATGATTCTCTACTTGCATTGATAGAAAATTTTTTAAATTTATTTTTGTTTGTACTAGGTATACTTGCAGTCTCAGGTATATCTAAATAAATATTATCCCAATACTCTTTATCTTTTAAAAATTTATCACTTTCTAAATAGTCTTTTTCAGTTTTTATATAGTCGATATATGAAAAATTGTCTGCACATTCTTCTGCATTTTCATTGTTTAATAAACAAGAATAAATTTGAATAATTTCATTTATGGCATTACCTATTGTGAGCGAATCAGAAATAATATGATGAGCATTAATAATAAAGCCTCCACAATCATTTGGGAACCTAAATATTTTAAAGTCAAATAGTAAACTTTCAATTAAATTAAATGTTTTTTTAACAATTGTACTCTCTAACTCTTTTACATCATCTTCAGAAGCTACATCAATTACTTCTATGTCAAAATGCTCATAATCACTTATGTATTGCTTTACTTCTGCATTGTCCAAAAAAAGTTTAATTTTAAAACTATCTGTATTTTTTACGAAAATATTAATCGCTTCAGAAAGTTTTGCAAAGTCTACCTTTTGGGTAATTGTTACAGATGCACAAATATTATTAAGATTTGTTCCTTGATAATATTGTTCTGTAAGCCATATAGAATTTTGTGGGGCTGTCATATTATAAATATTATTTTTCATATTATCGACCTCTACTTAAAATTTATGTACATTATATACTTATATGTAGAAAAATGCAATTTTTTTTGGAAAAATTTTACTTTATAGTATATAAAAATTTCTGTATTTATATATATTAATTTACTAATAATACTATTTATTCTGTTTATTTTTATCATTTACGTACAAACTATATATAATAGAAATAATTTTAACCTAAAAATTGGAGGCTTTTATGAGAAAAAAGAAAAATAATATAAAAAGAGTTTTATTATTTTTTTTAATACTATTTATTGTGTCATTAATTTATGTTACATATTGGGGTAACACTAATTTTAATTCTTCAAATTACGAATCGCAAAGTATTAGTTCCACAAATGATATGCAAACTGTTGAAAATGCAATTTTAAATAGTTCAAGTATTACAGATATGATTGAGCATGTTTCTAAATCTGTTGTTGGAATTTCTAAATTCAAAAAAAATAATAATTCTATATTTTCTTTAGGCCTTAATGGCGAACTTGGTACTGGTACAGGAGTAATTATTTCTACAAATGGCTATATACTTAGTAATTGTCATGTGACTGGTGAAAAGTATAGTTCTTGTTTTGTTACCTTAGAAAATGGTAATTCATTTAACGCTAAAGTCGTTTGGTCAGATGTAGATTTAGATTTATCTATTTGCAAAATAAATGCTTATTCTCTAACCGCTTCAATTTTAGGTGATTCTTCCAAAGTAAAATCTGGCAACTCTGTTTTTGCAATTGGTAACCCTATTGGTTTTGAGTTTCAGCGTACAGTAACTTCTGGAATTGTAAGTGCTGTTAATAGAACTATTAAACTTGAAGAAGAAAATTCGGTCTCTTATATGACAGATTTAATTCAAACAGATGCAACAATTAACCCTGGTAATAGCGGTGGTCCTCTTTTGCTACCAAGTGGAGAGGTTATCGGCATTAACACTGTGAAAATAACTTCTGCAGAAGGAATTGGTTTTGCTGTTCCTATAAATGTAGTAAAACCTGTTATTGATAGTTTCATTAACTCTGGCACATTTGAGGAAGCCTATATTGGCATTTCTGCATATGATTCTAATGTTATACCTTACCTTTCTTCTAGTTCTAGTAATTTTACAAGCGGTATATATGTTGCCGAAATTTCGCTTAATGGTCCTGCTTCATCTAGTAGATTATATGTAGGTGATGTTATACATTCTATTGATGGAGTTACTCTTAATACCATGAATGATTTAAAACAATATATATATACTAAAAAGCCAAAAGATACTGTAGTTTTAAATGTATCACATGGAAAGATTTCAAGAGAAATTTCAATAGTTCTAGGTAAAAAATAAATTTTGTGCTATAATATTTTCATTAATAAAATTAATATGTAAAGGGTGCAATAAAAATGAGAATAATACTGGCTTCAAAATCTCCAAGGAGAAAAGAATTAATGAATTTATTAAATGTAAAATATGAAATAATGGTTAGCAATGCAGACGAAAACTTAAGTAATGATTTATCTATGGAGGAACGAGCAAAGCAAATAGCATATGCCAAAGCAAAAGCTGTTTTTGACGAAACTAAAGGGGATAGAATTGTAATAGGTGCTGATACTTTAGTATATAAGGGATCAAAAAAGTATGGAAAACCTATAAATTTGGAAAACGCTTTTGAAATGTTACATGAACTAAAAAATAGTACTCATCAAGTTTGTACAGGAATTGCCATTTTAGTTCAAAAAGATGACTCTTATCAAGAATTTTTAGATTATAGCACCTCCTCTATTCATATAAAAGATATGACAGATAGCGAAATTAAGGAATGGCTAGATACCGGAAAAGCTTTAGATAAAGCAGGTGCTTATGCTATACAAGAAGAATTTGCTAAACACATAGATAAAATTGATGGGAACTATACTTCTGTTGTAGGTCTTCCTATTGATAAAATTTATGATGTAATTAAAAAATTTAACTAAAAAAAGATTTTCTAGCTTTTAGAAAATCTTTTTTATACATACTTCTTCAAAGTTATTATAAGTCTTTTAGTTTTAGGGTTTTCTTTTATATCATCTAAAATATATTTCCCGCTTCCTCTAACTATTATTATATCTCCTATATTTACTTGCTTTGAACTCTTATATTCAATTTGGCAGTTTATCTGCACCTTTTCATTTTGTATTAATTCATCTGCTTTATTTCTTGAAGTTCTTGCAATTTCTGAGACTATACTATCTAATCTATTAGAGCTTACATGTATTTCCATAGGAATTAGCTCTGGAGTTTTTGATTTTATTTCATTAATATCGATTATTTCGATTTTTGACTTTTTAAATCTTGTAAGTTCTTGAAGGGAATTTTTTATGTACTCTGCATTTTCTTTTAAGACAATTATATAAGCCTCATCCTTATATACTATAATGTCTCCTATTCTTTGTCTTTCTAAGCCTAATCGCATTATAGATGATAAATAATCTCTATGCTCATATTTACCAATTAACTCATTGGGTAAGGTTATTTTTATTGCATTTATAATTTCATTAATAGATTTTAAAACAATCTCTTCATTTAATTTGTCTGGGTATAATATTAATAGCTTACTTTCTGCTTCATCAAATCCACCATGAAATATGTAGTTTTTTATTTTTAACTCATTTAACTTACTTTGTATAATATTTTTTTGATGTAAGTTCAAAAACTCTGTATTTACTATCTTATTACGACTTTTACAATATTTAATTTTGTCTTGCAGTTTTGCAAGTATTAATTTATCTTCTACACTTTGCTCCATTTTATTTTCCTACTATTATAAATTATTTTCCATAACTTCATGAGTTTTATTTTTTAATTTCTCTACTCTTTCTTTTAGGCTGTAGTTTTCATCTATACATTTTATTGGTTCTAATATTTTTACAGTAACATCTTTTTTTGCTTTAAACAATTTTCTTATTCCTTCCGGTTCTCTAAAAGAAATAACTATTGGAATAATTGGAACATTGTTTCTTATTGCAAAATTAAATGCACCATTTTTAAAATTTCTTATTTTTTCGCAGTAAGGCCATAATGCTTTTTCTGGATAAAAATGTATTATTTTACCTTTTTGCAACGCTTCATCTAATTGTCTTACAAAATGCGATTTACTTTTTGCATTTGTAGGAATAGGTACTGCTCTTAGTAGTTTTATTAATTTTCTTATAAAAGGTAGCTTAAAACTGCCTTCCCTCGTAGTAAAATATACTTTTTTTAGACCAAATGCTAACCCTACCATAGTACAATCTAAAAATAAAACATGATTTGATACACTTATGGCTCCATACTTTAAGTTTTTAATATTTTCTTTTCCTTCTATTTTTAAATCATATAGTATCTTATTTAAAATTGTTAAAACCGGAATAGCTATTCCATAGTACAATAAGTTAGAAAAAAATGAAAATATTACTCCTTCTTTGATGTATTCATATGTCTCATCCAAATTCAATTCTAATGGCTCATACATATGAATTATGTCTTCATTGTCGTCTTTTGCTAGTTCTTCTTCAGTTAAATATTTTTCCACTATTATTACCCTCTATCTAATTCTTTTATAACAAGATCTGCAATTTTTATGCAAGCATCTCCTGTTATATATCTTTTTTGATTTTCAACTATTTTCTTTTGTAAAATTTTATCTTCTGCTAATTTTTTTGTATTGTCTATTAGCTCATTTATATTATCACATTTTAACGACATTTGCCTTTCAGCAAAGAAGCTAGCGTTATAGTTTTCACAACCAGGTATAGGCATTATATGAATTAAAGGTTTCCTCATTGTTGCAATTTCTGTAGTTGTTAACCCTCCAGGCTTACTAAGTATAATATCAGAGCTTGCCATATATTTACTTAATTCATCGGTATATGGAAGTGCTATTATTCTGCTATTATTTTTGTATTTATCATTTAGAGCTTTAAACAACTTATCATTATTTCCACAAGAGATAATAAATGCCATGTCTTGTGTGTTTTGTAATAATTTTTTAGCCATTTGTTCTACTTTGCCAAATCCCATGCTTCCATTTAGAATTAGAATATATTTTTTATTTATATCTAAATTTAGCTCTTTTTTTACTTTTTCTGTATCGTATTGCTTTCTAAATTGTTTTCTTACTGGTATTCCTAATGGTAATAGTTTTTGTTTTTCTATACCTTTTTGTATAAAATCTTCTTCTAGCTCCTTGCTTGGAATAATAAAATAATCAGGGTTAGTTTCTTCCCAAAAAGGTATGCTTACATAGTCTGTAGCAACTTGTAAAAATCGAATGTTATGTTCTTCTTTAATAGCCGTTAATGCTTGGGCTGCAAATAAATGCGTAGTTATAATAAAGTCATATTTATTATTTTGTATATAATTATATAACTTTTCTTTATTTAAACTATTAAGAATATATACAGGTGATTTTAGTTTAGTTTTTTCATAAATTTCGCCTAAGTTATAAACCTTTTTAAATATCTTTCCTTCTCTATTTGTAGATTTTATATATAAATTATTAATTTCATCTTTCAATTTAGGATTAATAATTTCTAAATATTCTATAAAGTCTGTTTTAATGTTTCTTGCCATAAGTTCTTCTTGTATCGCCTTTGCTGCCGCATTATGCCCTCCGCCTGTTCCACATGACAAAACCAAAGCTTTTTTACATTCATTATTAAAATTGTTTGTATCTTGATCATTTGTATTTACTAAACTATTCATTTTCCTCTTATTCTCCATAAATCATCTATTATTAGATGAAAACTCCATATATTAATATATAAATTTGTATTTATCTAATAAAAGTATAGCAAAAAAGCAAGTGTTTGTAAACCACTTGCTTTTAGATACACTATAGTAATTCATCTACATATTTTACAAAAATTAAACTTTCGATTAAATCAATTATTGAATATACTAGCATTATTACTCCTATAGTTACAACTAATGCTCCACTTTGGAATAATATATATATTCCGCCTAATATCATTATAATTGATAGTATTAGTGATATATTCCACATACTTATTTGTGCTGTATGTAGTTTAAATGATAATGATAATCTTATAAGTCCACTATATATTATCCAACAAGCTATAATAATCCTAAACATTGACTCAATTAGTCCACTGCAAAATATAGTTACTAATCCAATAACTATAGCAATAATTCCATAAACCAAATCATAATTGTAAAAATCATATTTTCCTTTTGATGCAAAATAGTCTATTACTCTAACTACTCCCATTGCAATAAATATTGCACCTAACACATAAGATATTATTTTAACTGCTGAATCTGTTTTTACTATCATAAATATGCCAATTATAGCAAATACGATAGATACTAGTACATCTGTCCATCCTGATTTTTTCAAAAAATTCTTCATTTAATTTTCCTCCCATATTTCATTTATTTTTATTTATTAATTTGTCCAAAGCAGCTAGAACTGCTGGCAATAATGTTAATATCAAAATTGTAGAACATAGTGTACCTTCTGAAATTGTTTTACATATTTTTGCTGCGATAGCTGAAGCAAAGTTTGCAATAATTAAGGTAACTATTATCAGTATTGAGCTTGATGTTAAAATTGTGTGTATTGATTTATTATATGAAGCTATAATTGCTTCTTTTATGCCTTTAGTTTTTCTGTGTTCAAGATAATATGATGTATATAAAATTGCATAATCTATTGTTGCACCCATTAAGATGCTTTGTACAATAAGTATGGCTATAAAGTAAACATTTTCTCCTGTAAATGAAAGTATTCCCATTATTAGATAAACTGCACATTGTATAGTAAGTACTAATATTGCAGGTATTGTAAATGACTTAAATGTAACTAATACTACTATAAATATTGATATCATTGTTATAACTGTCATAGAGTTCAATTCGTTATCAAAGGTTTTACTCATCTCATAAGCCATTGGTGAATCTCCAATTATGTAGAAATTATCAAACTCTTCTGCTAACATATTTTTAGTATTCTCAATAAATTCAAAGGTTTCTGCATTTTCTGGCGCAAATGTTGTATTAAGTACAATTCTTGAATATTTGTCTCCTATTAGTAATTCTCTTGCATCTGCTATAGTTGTCTTACCATCTAGTATATCATTTCTCATGTCCTCATCTATATAGTCTGTAAATCTCTCATCTTGCAAGATATCTTCATTTAAGAAATTAATAAATTGTTCTAGTGTCATTTGCCATGTACTATCATACTGGTTCATGCTTCCATAGTAAATATAAAGAACTTCTACTGTATTTTTCTCTATATTATCTGTTAACTTACTTATTATATCAAAAATTTCATCTTGATTATATCTTACATTATTTAAACTGTCATTCATAATCTTGTTAACAGTGTTTAACTTTAAAATTTGATCAGCATCAAAATTACTTGCATACTCTGCATTTGTTATTACATCATTAAGTAAAAAATTAACAAATTCTTTAAATGATAAGTTTAGATTCGTGTTTATGTATTTAAAATTATACAAACCATAAAGTAAATTTAAATTTTCTTTATTTGTATCTAATAATGCACTTAACTCACTGCTATTATATCTCTTATTATTTATTACTCCATTCATAACTGTTTGAAGTAGTTGCAAATTTTTAATAGTACTATCTGGTATAGAATTTGCAAGTAAGCTACTATCTTTATTTGAAAGTACAAAGTTTGTAAATTCTAGTGGAGTAAGGCTCGTTGTGTTTTGATTTGCAATATATAAAACATATATGTTTTTTGTAGTAGCATTATCTATTCCTATAACTTTAGAAATTTCTTGATATGTATAACTAATATTATTTATACTACTATCCATAACCGTTGATAGCAATTTTAGTTTTGCCAAAGTTTCTTCGTCAACACTATTTGCATAATTACTATTTTTTAAAACATCTTCTAGTATAAAGTTTGAAAATTCTGAAATTGTTAATTTTAAATTGATGTCATTTATTGAAATATAGTATTTATATAATTCATTCACTACACTTGCGTCTATGCCAAAAACTTCTGCCATTTGCTCACTTGTCATTTTGCTTTGTATAGTTTCATTATTAGTAAATTTTGATAAAGTACTTAAGCTATTTTTACTATTACTATCAACTTTGACTGCATATTTTTCGTTTGTTAAAACATCTTTGTTCATAAAGTTAATAAATTCATTTATTGTCATTTGAGTATTAGAATTTTTAGAAAGATAATATATAAAAATTTCTTCTACTTTACTTCTATCTATTTTTAATATGTTTGATATTTCGTCTATTGTTTTCTTTTGATTCATAGCTTGTGCTGTAATAAAGTTTTTAAGTCTTGTTATATTAGCTTTTGTTTCGTCATTTATTTTCTCATTTGTTTTTTCGTTATTGTATGCCTCTTCTTCAATAAATTTTACGAACTCTTCAAATGAAATTTTTATGCCATTTTCTTTATTATAAAAGTGATAATATACAATTTTTAATAAGTAATCTTCTACTTCTTTATCTGCTCCTAAATCATCTAACTTAGCATTTACTTCATCAAAGTATAATTTTTCGTTAATTGTATTTCCATAAGCTAAAACCTCATCTATTTTTTCCTTGCTTTCAAAATCTTTTAAATATTTAGAGATTCTTTCTTCATCTTCATTTTTATATATAATAGCCATCTGATTGTTTTCAGTAAATACATTTGATATCTCGTCAGATTGTGTATCTGTATAGTCAATACCTAAATTTCCCTTTAGCAAAAAGCTTGTGATAAATATTATAATAAATAGAGGAACTGCAATATATCTAATTTTATAACTAAATTTGCCTAGCCAATCTAACTTGATATTTGGGCTTTTCTTTTTTGTTTTTACTATCCATTTATCAAACATTAATATCAAAGCTGGAAGTACAAAGAAAATGCATATTAAGCTAAATAGCACACCTTTTGCTAATACAAAACCTAGGTCTTTTCCAATTTTGAAGCTCATAAAAACTAATGCTAAAAGTCCTACTATAGTTGTAACAGAACTACTTGATATTGCTTGGAATGCTTTATATAAAGCATTTTTCATTGCTTTTACTTTGTCTGTTTCTGTTTGCTTTTCTTGGTCGTACCTGCTCATTAGCATTATTGAATAATCCATTGATAATGCCATTTGCAAAATTGCTGCTATTGAATTTGTAATGTGTGATACATTTGGAAATATAATGTTTGTTCCTTTATTTAAAACTACTGCCATTAATATTGATGTTAAAAACAAAAATGGCTCTACAAAAGATTCACACATTATTAGTAGAATTACTAAAGCACAAGCAACTGCGAGTACAATAATTCCAAATGGTAATACTGTTTTATTAGTTTCTGATACATCTCCACTTGTATAAATTGTATAATATTTATATTTTTCTGTTATTTCGTTATATACATTTGTTGCTGTTTGTGAATCATCTTTATCATCTACAGTAATTACATATAAAGTATAGTTATCTTTGTTATATTTTTCGGTATCATCATAATCTATACTTTCTACTCCTTCTATTTTTTCTAATTCATTTTTTATTTGTAATTTTTGCTCATCTTGTAAGTCTTGAAACATTAAATTTAGAGTACTTGTTTCAGTCCCTGAAAATTCCTCCTCCATAATGTCCATACCAATTCTTGTTTCTGAGGTGTCTGGAAGATATTCAGCAATATCATGATTTATTTTTACTTTAGATGATAATACTCCACAAACTACTGTTAAAATGATAAATAATACTAAAATAAAATGTCTTTTGTTTATGATGAAATCAGTAATCTTTCTCAAAGTTAATCCTTCCTTTCTTCTAGTACATTTTATATTATACTATATTTTCCATTAAAAATAAAGTGAAAAATTGGTTTGAGAAAATCTTTGATTAATCTCAACCAATCTTTAAAATTTTTAGATTACTTTATAATTAAAACAATGGTGCAAATAATCTTAAAATTGCTTGCCATAAAGATTTAAAGAAGCCTGCTTTAACATCTTTATCATTTAATTTTTGGCAGTCTTTAAAAGTCGCTTCAAAATCTTCATATATTTTACTTATTTCACTAACCTCTTCCATATAAATTCCATTTTCAAAATGAAGATATAAACTTCTATAATCCATGTTGATTGTTCCTACTACTGCTCTTATGTCATCTGATAAAAATACTTTCGAATGAACAAATCCATTTGTGTATTTATAAATTTTAACTCCGCTATCATGTAACACTCTAAAAAATGAAGTTGTTTGTGTATAAACTATTTTTTTATCTGGTATACCAGGTACAACTATTCTTACATCTACTCCTCTTTTTGCAGCTCTACAAAGTGAGTTAACCATGTCAGTGTCGATTATTAAATATGGAGTCATTATGTATAAATAGTTTTTAGCACTATTTATTATATTAATATAAACATCTTCTCCAATTAAATCTTTATGAAGTGGTGCAACTCCATAAGGAATAACATACCCCTTATTTTTATCACTCGAATTAAAATTATATTTAAATTTTGTAATATCTTTATCTTCATTTATATTAGCATTCCATAAGGTTAAAAACATAACAGTTAAATTCCAAATAGCATCACCAACAATTTTAATTCCATTATCTTTCCATATACCTAGTCTACTATTAAGGTTTATATATTCATCACTTAAATTAACTCCACCTGAAAAGGCTACTTTTCCGTCTATAATAGTCATTTTTCTATGATCTCTATTGTTCATAAAAATTCCTCTAAATGGACTTAATTTATTAAATGGAATACATTTTATACCATATCTTGCAAGTTCCTTTGAGTAGTTTGTTGAAAGCATCGCAATGCTCCCCATATCATCATATAATATTCTAACATCTACACCTTTTACTGCTTTTTCTTTTAAGATGTCTAAAATACCATTCCACATAGTGCCTTCATTAATGATAAAATATTCCATGAATATAAATTTCTCAGCCTTTTTTAATTCTTTTAGTAATTCAGGATAAAACGCCTCTCCAAAATTATAATAAGTAATTTCGTTATTAGTACTTACAAAATAATTTGTTCTATTCATTAAATATTTGATATTATCTAAATTTTTGTTATCTATTTCTTTTTTTGTTTCTTCTTCTTGAACTAAAAATTCATTATATTTTTTCTCATATTTAAATATGTTTTTTAATAATTTGTTTTTAGAATAATTTCTTCCTAAAGTAATTAATAAAATCGTTCCAAATATCGGGAATATCAAAATAAGTATTACCCATGGTAAATCATTTGAAAGTCTTGTACTCTCCTTTAATATGGCAAGAACAATTAAAATACTTGCAATACTATAAAATAGAGTAATTATTCCAAGATATTTATAAAAAAACAATCTTATCATAATTGCAAATCCAAATTGTAAAATAACTCCTACTACGACTATTAGAACTCTTTTTATTGCATTTAACATTATATTAACCCCTTTACTAATACTATTTTTCTAGTGAGAGTATATCAAAAAAGCAAGTGAATGTAAATACATTCACTTGCCTATATACCTTTATCAATTTATGACTCATCTTTAATTATATTTTTTCCACCTAAGTATGTAGCTAGGAAATATGATCCATATATAACGCCTATTATTATTACTGTTGCTATAGCAGATGGTAGTAAATCATCTTTTGAGGCTAACCCTGACATTATTGTTATTGCAAATTGTATTCCAAAAATAGAATGTATAATTGCTAAAACAAGTGGCATACCAAAAAAGATTCCTATTTGCCTAAATAATGTTTTATTAATAATTTTTTCATCACAACCAATTTTTCTTAAAATAGTATATCTTTGCTTATTATCGCTACTATCTGTTAGTTGTTTTAGGGCCAAAATAGCTGAACTCGCTATTAAAAATATAATTCCTAAATAAATTGCTATAAATACTACTATTGTTGCTATTCCAATGCTTGCTTCCCTTAAACTAATTTTTGTAAATCCATCTAATTCTATTCCATTATCGTTTAATGATTTTATAAGATTTGAAGATCCACCATTTCCTGCAAATATTTTTTCTATTTCTTCTTTTTCTTCATCAGTTGTTGCATTATAATTTGCTGATAATAAATACATTTCTTTCATTTCTTCTGTTAAATTGCAACTGTCTGGAACTAAAATAATTCCTGTATTTGTATGGCTTGTTGACATTGTTATAAAACCCTCTTGGCATGTGCTATATTTTGACTTGTACTCTTTCCCTGCAATAGTTAAAGGATAATTTCCTTTTGCCAATACTTTATTTCTTAACTCTGTTTGACTATCAAAATCACAAAGCATAATATATTCATCTTCATTTAGTTCATATTCATTTATTCCATATAATTTTGCCATTTTATTATAATCAGATAATTTTACTATTTCTTCTGCTGTTCCATAAGCGAGTCCTGGAAATTCCTTTTTAACTTCATTAAAACTATCTCCAAAGAAATCCTTCCAAGTTAAATCATTTGTAGCATACACTTCTATTTCAACAATATCTTTTAATACATTCATATCAAGTTCATTATTTATCAATGTTTCTTGAATTGGATGCCTTGAATCTTCTCTTTGTGACTCAGAAGGTCTATATTCTATTCCATACTTAATATAACTTTCTGGCAAATTGGCAGTTTTATATAAGTTTAAGTCTACTGGTGTCATCTCTATTAAGTCCCTTTGCATAGTATTTCTTAATGCCAAACTAGAAGATAAAATACTAATAGTCATAAATAACATTAAACATATTACACTCATGCTTGCAACCATTGTATTAATTTTATTATTTATTTGCCTTAAAACAAACATATTTGTATCTTTAAAATAAATATTTTTCATTCTTTGAACTACAGTTATTATAAACCCAGATAAAGACCAAAAGATTAGTACCGTTCCAACAATTCCCATTAAAATAGGTGGTAACATCTTTTCTACTGTATTCATTGAGTGTACATCTCCTGTTACTTTCCAATAAGCGAAACCTAGAATACTACTACCAAATATAAATACTAAAACAGCTAAAAATGGATTCTTCATTTTTACTTTTTCGTTTTTCTTTGTAGCATTTAATAAATTAATTAGCTTATATCTCGAAATTGTCATTGTATTAAAAATCATTACAGCTAGATACATTACTGAAAAATATATGCAGGTCTTAACTAAGGCTTGTTTTGAAAACACAAATGTAAATTCACTCATATCAGCTTCAAATAATTTGCTAACTAGTATAGACATAAATTGTGATGCAAATACACCAATTACAAGACCAATACCAAGTGATATTATGCCTACCAATATCGTTTCTAATAAAATAATTTTTGATATTTGACTTTTGCCCATTCCAAGTGTCATATATATACCAAATTCTTTTTTTCTCCTATTTATCAAGAAGTTATTTGCATATACAATTAATAGACCTAACACTACTGATACAAACACAGAAACGAATCCAAGCATACCAATCATTAGTTTTATAATTTCTCTTGTAGATTGAGAAACTTGAAGCATTGCTTGTTGACTATCTAATGAGTTAAACATATAAAATATTGCTACACCTAAAACTAATGTTAAAAAGTATATTGCATAATCTTTTATACTCTTTGCCATATTTTTTATAGATAACTTAAATAACATTATTTAAATCACCCCCAAGAAGCGTTTGTACCTCAATTATCTTCTCAAAGAATTGTTTTCTTGTATCATTTCCTTTTATTAACTCATTAAAAATTTTTCCATCCTTAATAAATAAAATTCTATTAGC
>CANQCG010000029.1 GCA_947589645.1 uncultured Clostridia bacterium | reverse complement strand
GCAATATTCCCGACTGCTGCCTCCCGTAGGAGTCTGGGCCGTATCTCAGTCCCAATGTGGCCGTTCAACCTCTCAGTTCGGCTACTGATCGTCGACTTGGTAGGCCGTTACCCCACCAACTATCTAATCAGTCGCAAGTCCATCTATCAGCGGATTACTCCTTTCCCACTATCACCATGTGGTGATTATGGCATATGCGGTATTAGCAGTCATTTCTAACTGTTGTTCCCCTCTGATAGGCAGGTTACTTACGTGTTACTCACCAGTCCGCCACTAACCTCTGCCATAGTAAACTAAGGCTTTGGTCCGTTCGACTTGCATGTCTTATGTGCGCCGCCAGCGTTTATCCTGAGCCAGGATCAAACTCTCATGTTAATTTAGCTCTAAATGAGCTTATTTCATTTAAGTTTTTTCTTAACTCTTTGCAATTTTTAATTCTTTGCTTGAATATGGTTGGTACTATTTTTTAGGTTAATAAAAAAGTACCGCTTGGTTATTTCTCTAAAGGATTTACTGTTTACTTTTCAATGTACTTTTTTGTTCCGTGCAGACGGAACAGTTTTCATTATACTATACCATTTTTTCTTTGTCAATAACTTTTTTTAAAAAATTTTAAATTTTTTGATATAAAATTTTTCCAAGTTTTTAGGCAAAATAAAAACTAGTAATTTAGATGTGTTTTTACTCATTTTGACTCGTACTCTTTACTAATTTTCTTACGTATTTTTTACGTTTCTAAACGGTACTTCTTTATAATATCACCTTTCTTATTTTATGTCAATAGATTTTTTAAAGTTTTTGTCGGTTTTTTGCCCTGTTTTTTGCGTTAAGTGTATAAAATACTGGGTTTGGTCAATACTATCAAAAAATGGAGGTATTTTATGGAAAACACTCGTATTGGCAAGTCTGAAGCAGTTGCCTTAATAGTCACAATAATGATTAATCATGCAATTTTGAATATAACAAAAACCATTGTGTCTAACACTGGTTCTAGTTCTCTTTTAAATGTTCTTTATATAAGTATTATTGCATTAATTATTTCTTATATATTATATGTTCTTTTAAATAAGTTCCCTACATTTGATATATTGGATGTATCAAATTTTTTAGGTGGTAAAATACTAAAATTTATTGTCAGCATTTTGTTTTTAGCATATTTTATAGTTTTTTCAGCTACTTTATTAAAAAACTTTGCATTATGTTTGCAAATAATTTACTACCCTTCTACTAATATTTTCTTCATTATAATAGTATTCTTAATTGCAACTGTATTTGTATGTAATTTAAAATATGATGCTGTTTTTAGAAGCAATTTAATTACCGCTCCTTTAGTAATATTAAGTATTATTACTCTTTTTATAGGAAATAGTAAAGATTTTGTGTTTGAAAATGTATTTCCTGTGCTGGGTTATGGGTTAAATGAGACATTTTTTGCAGGATTAAGTAATCTATTTGCTTTTCAAGGACTACTTTATATATTATTTTTACCTCCACGTTTAAAAGATGTAACTAAGCTAAGGAGGATTACCATTACATCAATACTTCTTTCTGCTTTTTATTTGATAATTAGTATTGCGACAATAGTATTTATGTTTGATAGTAATGTTACAGATAAATTGCTGATGCCTTTATACTCTGCTGTAAGGTATATTAATTTTGGTGACTTTTTCCAAAGGCTAGATTCAATTTTTATATTAACTTGGATTATTTCGTTTGTAAGTTATTTAAGTATTGTTGTTGATACTTGTTGCAATATATTAAGAAAAGTATCTAATGTTAAATCAACCAAATTTGCCACAGTTTTAATAACTTTTTTTATGCTAATAGTAGCTTTGCTTTTTAAAAATTATGCAGTTTCCACATTTTGGTCAGATGTTGTGTATAAATATGCTTTCTTTGTTATGCTGGGGTTAAGTTTTATTATTCTTTGCTTGGCGTATATTGTCAAAATATTTAAAAGTAAAAGTTTTAATTATAAAGCTAAATCAAATAGTTTAAATGGAGGTACAGCATGATTTATAAACTTCTAAAATCTGCCATAGTAATTACAATAATTGTAACTATCTTCTGTGGTTTTTCTGATTCTTATGTATCACATACAATAGATAACATCGTTCATGTTGTAGCTATTGGTATTGATACATGTGATGACAATGAAAATAATATGAAGGTTTCTTTTCAATTTGTTGATGTGTCCAGTGTTGGAGAAGATTCATCTGGTGAAGGTGAAAGTACAATAATGACTTCTATTAATGCCACTACTATTAATAAAGCAATAAATCTAATGAATAGTTATATTGGGAAGCAACTAAACTTCTCACATTGTAAAGTAATAGTTATCTCCGAAGAATTTGCTAAAGACGGCATTGCTACTGAAATTTCTAATTTTATTAATAATCAAGAAATTCGTCCTTCTACTAATCTAATCATAAGCACTTGTGATGCAAATACTTATATAAAAAATTCTAATCCTAATATAGAAAAACTTGTTACAAACTATTATGACACTTTTGATCTTACTAGTAATTTTACAGGATATAGTGATGACATGTGCATTGGCAAATTTTACAATGATTTATTTAATTATTCTTACAGTAACACTGCTATTTTGGGCAGACTTTTGCAAGAGCCTTCTTCTGAGGCGCCATCTCAAGAAGGAGAGCAAGGTTCCTCTAGTGAAGAAAGTGGGGCTTCTAGTAATGCTTCACAAATGGGTGGAACTGGTGGTAGCTCTCAAGAGACTGGTCAGCAGTCATCATCTCAAGGTGCTAGCGAAGGTCAATCATCTCAAGGAGGGCAGTCTCACGGTGAAGGGCAAAATCAGCAGCAGCCACAAGGTAATTCTCAGAGCAGTAACCAAGGTGGAGATTCTGAAGGTATTTTATTAGATGATGGAAGTTCTTTAGAAATTTCAGGTAAAAGAAAAACAGCAAATGTTGGCATTGCTGTATTTAAAAATGATAAATATGTTGGAGAATTGTCGGAAATTGATAGCATTTGTCATTTGCTTGTTACTAATAATATAGACTCTTTTATAATATCTATTCCAATGGAGAATTACACTGATAATTTATTAGATATAAACGTGTCCCCTGTTTCTAAAAGCAAAATTAAAGTTGATATTTCTTCAGAATATCCTACGATTTCAATATATATTAGTTGTGGTGCCAAAATTTTATCTATTGATACTGAGTCAAATTATAGTAACCCTGATGTTTTAAAAGAAATTTCAGATAAGACTAGAGACTATTTAAAAATGCACATGGAAACTTATCTAAATAAGACATCAAAAAAATATAAATCTGATATAGCTGATTTTGGCAAATATGCATTAAATAAATTTTTAACTATTAATGATTGGAGAAATTACGATTGGAACTCTAAATATGAAAATGCAAATTTCGATATAAATATAGATGTTAATGTCACATCAAGCCTACTATTTTTAGGTGAAGAATAATTGAACAAAATTTATCAACATCTATTTACAAATTGTTATAAGTAATATAAAATATCATTGATTTATAAGATATACTTTTTATAAAAATTGGAGGAAACAAATGAAAAAGAAAAATGAATTAAGCTACCATGACTTAAAAATGACTTGTGACACTAATTTGTTTCATTTTGAAACAACTGAAGAATTAGAGCCAATCTCTACCGGCATAGGTCAAGAGCGTGGTATAAAAGCTTTAGAATTTGGCGTAAATGTTGATGTTAAAGGATATAATATATATATAGAGGGTCCTAGTGGTCTAGGGAAAACAATGTATACCAAAAACTACTTAAATTCTATTTCTAACAAGAAAAAGGTACCTTGTGATTGGTGTTACGTTTATAATTTTGAAAATGCTAATGAACCAGTTGCAATAAGTCTTCCAGCAGGTCAAGGTAAACAATTTAAAGAAAGTATCGACGGTTTCATACAAGAAATGAAAAAAGACATCAAAAAGACTTTCAATGCTGACGACTTTGAAAAAGAAAAGGCTTTAATTAGGCAAGAATTTGAGACCAAACGTTCTGAACTACTAGATAAATTAAATGAAAAATCTTTAAATTATGGTTTTCAAGTTAAGGCTGCTCAAAATGGAATTTATATGATGCCAGTAGTTGATGGTAAAGTTATAGAAGAAGATGAGTTTGATAAATTAGATGAAAGTATTAAGCAGCAATATGAGGAAAAATCTACAATTGTTCAGTCACAAATCATGGAGGCAATTGGCAAACTAAAAGATATTGAACGTCAATCTGAAAAAAGAGTATCTGAATGGCAATCAAATATAGCATTGCTTACCATAAATGTTCATATAAATTATTTAAAATCACAATTTAAAAGAAATAAAAAAATTACCAAGTTTTTAAATGATGTAAGAGAAGATGTTTTAGCAAATATTTCTTATTTTCTAGAAGAAGACACCAAAAATCAGCAACCTATGCAAAATAGTGCAGTACCTGGTGCAAGACGTACAGATCCAAGTTTGAATTATAGAGTTAATTTATTTGTTGATAATAGTAATCGAGAAGGCTGCCCTGTAATTATGGATTCAAATTATTCTTATAATAATATTTTTGGTACTATTGAATACGAAAATTATTATGGCTCATTAAGAACTGACCATACAATGCTAAAGCCTGGCCTATTACAGCAAGCTA
This sequence comes from uncultured Clostridia bacterium, assembly GCA_947589645.1. GTDB lineage: Bacteria > Bacillota > Clostridia > TANB77 > CAG-508 > CAG-269. The sequence continues at coordinate 12,330 of CANQCG010000029.1, read as the reverse complement.
ATGGTGGTTATATTATATTTCAAGCTAGAGATTTACTTGCAAATGGAATTTGCTATGAAGCTTTGAAAAAATGTTTAAGAGTAAAAGAAATTGGAATAGAAAACCCAGCAGAACAACGATCTTCTATGTTACTAATTGCATTAAAACCTGAGCCTATTCCTTTAGATGTTAAAGTAATTTTGATAGGAAATGCGCAAATATACCACTCTTTGTTAGAAATGGATGCAGATTTTAGAAAGTTATTTAAAATCAAAGTTGAATTTGAAGATGATGCTATTATTAATGAAGACAATGTTAACAAGCTCGCAAGATTTATTCATTCATTCTGTGAGCAGGAGCAATTACCACACTTAGATAAAGGTGCTATGTCTAGAATAATCGAATATGCATCTCGCTTAGCTGGTGATAATAAAAAATTATCTACTAACTTCAATGCTCTTGCAGAAATAGTTGGAGAAGCTGGCACTTGGGCTAAGCTTGCCAAGTCTAAGATAGTTACTGAAGAATTTATAGATAAAGCTCTTTTTGAAAGAACAGAAAGAGTAAAAAAATATGATGCTAAATATGTTGAAATGATAAAAAACAATTCTCTACTTATTAATACATCTGGATATAAAGTTGGCGAAATAAATGGTTTAACTATTATGCAGATAGGTGATTATTCTTTTGGTAAACCTTCAAAAATCACTGTTAATACTTACACAGGTAAAAATGGTGTTGTAAATGTTGAAAGAGAAGTTGATCTTTCTGGATCAACGCACTCTAAAGGTGTATTTATACTTTCTGGTTATTTAGGCGAAATGTTTGCACAAGATATGCCTTTATGTTTAACAGCAAGTATATGTTTCGAACAATTATATAACGGAGTTGATGGAGATAGTGCTTCGAGTACAGAACTTTATGGCTTGCTTTCAAGTCTTGCTGAAATTCCAATTAATCAATCTATTGCCGTTACTGGCTCTGTTAACCAAAAGGGTGAAATTCAACCGATTGGTGGAGTAAATGAAAAAATCGAAGGCTTTTTCCAAATATGTAAAATGCGTGGCTTAGATGGCTCTCATGGTGTAATGATTCCTATTCAAAATGTTGATAATCTTCAGCTTTCTGATGAAGTAATTGATGCAGTAAAAAATAAACAATTTCATATTTATTCTGTTTCAAATATTGATGAAGGAATCGAAGTATTAACTGGCGTCCCAGCTGGTAAAAAAGATAAAAACGGTCACTTCCCTGCTGGTACAATAAATTATTTAGTTTATGAGAAATTAAAAAAATATGCAGAAATAAGTAAAGATAAATAATTATAGTATAAGTTAAGCTCTCAACACTAAGTTGAGAGCTTTTTGTAATATTTAATTTATTCGTTAATTTTTCATTTTAATAAATCCGGCCTTTTACTTTTAGTAATTCTAATAGCTTCTTGTTTTCTCCAGTTTTCTATATTTTCATGATGTCCTGAAAGCAATACCTCTGGCACTTTCACTCCCTCAAACTCTTCTGGTCTAGTATACTGTGGGTATTCTAATAAATTTTCTGAAAAAGATTCTTCCTTGGTTGAAGCTTGTGATAAAACATCTGGAATATATCTACAAACAGAATCTATTAATACCATCGCAGGTATTTCACCACCTGTTAAAACATAATCTCCTATTGATATTTCTTCATCCACTATTTTATCAAGAACTCTTTGGTCAATTCCTTCATAGTGTCCACAAAGTAAGGTTAAGCTTTGTTCCCTACTAAGTTCCTCAACCTTTTTTTGATTTAACCTTTTTCCTTGTGGAGATAGGAAAATAACTTTTGTTTTACTATCACTTATAGATTTATATGCATCATAAACAACATCTGGTCTTATTACCATTCCTGCTCCTCCACCATAAGGAGTATCGTCTACTTTTTTATGCTTGTCCTTTGAAAAATCTCGAATATTTATTAATTTAATTTCAACTATATTTTTTTCAATAGCTTTCCCTATAATACTTTGTTTTATTGGCTCAAACATCTCTGGGAAAAGAGTAAGTACATTAAATTTCATAATACTATATCAACCCTTCTAATAGATGAATTACTATTTTATTTTCCAATAAATTTATTTCTTTTATTACATCTGATATTGCTGGTAATAATAATTGTTTTCCATCCTCAGTTTTAACTGAATATATGTCATTGCTTCCAGTATTAAATATGTCGTCTAATTTTCCAAGCATTTTACCTTCTTCTGTTATCACATCTAGGCCTAATAAGTCTGCTATAAAATATGTGCCCTCTTGTAATGGTATTGAATTTTGCCTATCAACTTCTAAATATGAATTCCTCAATTTTTCTGCTTCTTCTACTGTATTAATTCCTTTAAATTTAACTAATACCATATCTTTATGATACTTTACTTCTTCAACTTCATATTCTTCCGCACTTTTACCCTTTTTTAAAATTACCTTTTTTAAATCATTATATCTAGAAATATCATCTACAAAAGGATTTACTTTTACAAAACCTTTAATTCCAAAAGTTTTTACTATTTGACCAATTTCTAAATTTGCTTGCATAATTTTTGTTTGTTAGACCTCAACTAACATTTCTCCTTCCGCATAATTTTAAGTACTTCTTAACTTATTTTAATTCTTCTTATATTAATTGTAAAGAAAAAGTTCAGAAATATTTCATTTTTGAAATGTTTTTTCTGAACTGTTTATATTACTAATTTATTATTCTTCTGTCGTTGTTGCTTCTTCTGTTGGAGCTTCTGGAGCTTTTTGTTCTACTACTTCTGCTGGAGCTTCTGTAACAGTCTCTGCAACTGTTCCTTCTACAGCTTCTGCTACTGGAGACTCTTCTACAGTTTCTACAACTGGAGCCTCTTCTACTTCTTGTGCAGGCTCTTCAATAACTTCTTCTTTTAGAACAATTTCTTTGTTTTCAATTCTTGCTCCTACTTGTTCTTTAGTTCTAGAAGCCTTACCTACTCTGTCTCTTAAGTAGTATAATTTAGCACGTCTTGCTCTACCTACTCTTACTACTTCTACTTTCTCAACTAATGGTGAATGAACTAAAAATGTTTTTTCAACACCTACGCCATAAGAAATCTTTCTAACTGTAAATGTCTCGTTAACTCCTCCACCTTGTTTTTTAATTATTATTCCTTCGAAAACTTGAATTCTTTCTTTGTTTCCTTCTTTAATTTTTACATGAACTCTAACTGTGTTACCTATTTTTAATTCTGGAACTTTATTTTTTAGTTGTTCATGTTCAATTGATTTTATTATATCCACTTTAATTTCCTCCTTTTTGATATATTGATGTAAGCGGTACTTAAAATGTACTTTACACCTTCCTTTAAGCTTTACTATAGATTAATCAAGAAATTCTATAGTTACCTTTTTTCTTTCTTTTCCTGCTATTGCCTTCATAACAGTTCTAATTGATTTTGCTACTTTTCCTTCTTTTCCAATTACTTTGCCCATATCTTTTTCAGCAACTGTAACTTCAAAACATATAGATTTTTCATTTTCTTTTTCTTCTATTTTTACTTGTGAATTATCTTCTACTAAACTTGAAATTATTGTTTGTAAAATTTCTTTCATGTGCATCCCTGCCTTTCATGTATGATACATATAAATTAAGCCTTTTCAATTAATGCTTTTACTGTATCTGTTGGTTTTGCACCATTTTTTATCCATTTTTCTAATAATTCTTTGTTTAAAACTACTGTTGCTGGATTTGTCATTGGATCATAAGTTCCAATTTGTTCAATAATTTTTCCATCTCTTGCTCTTCTTGAATCTGCAACTACTATATGATAGTATGGAGCTTTTTTCTTTCCTTCTCTTTGTAATCTTATTTTTACCATAAAAATCACCCCCTATTAGAATTGCCCTTTACTATTTTAATTTGTTAAGGCTTATATATTTTTAAAATTAATATCTAAAATTTAAAGTTTTTTAAATCATCTGCATTGATGCCATTCATAAGCTTTTTCATGCCACCCTTGTTGTTTTGCATTTTTTTCATCATGACTTGAGTTGCTTCAAATGATTTAATGAATTTATTTATGTCTTGAACGGTAGTTCCACTACCTTTTGCAATACGCTGTCTACGACTTGCATTTAAGAGTCTAGTATTTTTCTTTTCTTGCTTTGTCATTGAGCATATCATTGCTTCAATTTTATCAAATTCTTTGTCGTCTATTTGTAAATCTTTAAATTTATTCATTCCTGGTATAAGTTTTAATATTGACGAGAAAGATCCCATTTTTTTCATTTGTCTAATTTGCATTAGATAGTCGTCTAAATCCAACTCTTTCTTTTTAAGTTGCTTTTCTAATTTTACAGCATCTTCTTCAGTTATTGCTTCCTCAGCTTTTTCGATTATTGAAAGTACGTCTCCCATTCCTAGAATTCTAGAAGTCATTCTTTCTGGGCTAAATACCTCTATGTCACTTAATTTTTCACCTGTAGCTGCATATTTTATTGGTCTTCCTGTGACCTTTTTTACTGATAATGCCGCACCACCACGTGTGTCACCATCTAACTTTGTTAATACTACACCATCTATTCCAAGTGTTTCGTTAAACTTTTCAGCTACATTAACTGCATCTTGACCTGTCATGGAATCTACTACTAGCAAAATTTCATGCGGTTTAATAGAAATTTTAACATTTTTTAGTTCTTCCATTAACTCTTCGTCTATATGTAAACGTCCTGCTGTATCTAATATAACTACATCATTTAGTTTAGACATTGCAACATCTATTCCCTGTCTTGCAATTTTTACTACATCTTTTGAGTTTTCATTTGCAAATACTGGTATGTTTAGCTGTGCACCTATTACTTGTAATTGCTTTATAGCTGCTGGTCTATAGACATCACATGCTACTAGTAATGGTTTTTTACCTTGCTTTCGTAATATGTTTGCTAGCTTTCCTGCTGTTGTTGTTTTTCCTGAACCTTGCAAACCTACTAGCATTATTATTGTTGGTGGGTTTGGTGTAAAATGAATTTTACTTTCTGTTCCACCTAGTAGCTCTACCATCTCATCTTTAACAATTTTTACAACCTGTTGTCCTGGTGTTAATGATTTTATTACATCTTGACCTAAAGCTTTTTGTTCAATTGTATTAATGAATTCTTTAACTATTTTGTAGTTAACATCCGCTTCTAGAAGTGCTAATTTTACTTCTCGTAGCATTTCTTTTAAGTCTGATTCATTTATACGAGCTTTTCCCCTAATTTTTCTTGTAATTTCTTGTAGTCTAGATGATAAACCTTCAAATGCCATATTGATTCCTTTCTTCTAATCTTCTGTTAGACTAAACAATTTAATCCTTTTTTTATACTGTCAAGAATATTTGCTATTTTTTTGTCTGATGAATTTGCTTGTATTTTTGTTAGTTCAGATAAAATTGTTTGAATTTTTTGTTCTTGTGTTAATGTCTTTTTCATAAATAATAGCTTTTCTTCGTATTCGAAAAGTTTTCTTTCCCCCTTCTTAATAATGTCTCTGACTGCTTGCCTTGTTATATTATTGTTTTCTGCAATTTCTGATAGGCTTAAATCGTTATTATAGTAGTCATTGATAAATTCGAATTGTTTTTCAGTTAATAATTTGCCATATATATCACATAGCATACTTATTTCAACTTTTTTATCCATATACTTTCCTCTTACTTAATTCGTAATGCTAATATACTTTACACCATTTTTTGCCTTTTGTCAAGCCTTTTTTGAAATTTTCTTATATTTATGTTTATTTTTATGTTAGTGTATCTGAGAAACACCTTGCAAACAAATTTATTTTTGTTATAATTGTATTGTTAGGAGTGTTTATTATGGATTTTAAAAGAGCAAGAAATGATAAGCAGATATCTAATAGGCAAAACGAAATTATCGATGTATGTTATTCATTGTTTTTAAACGGAAAATACGATGACATAACATTTGGGAAAATTTCTGAAATGACATCAATTTCTCGTCCCTCAATTTATAATTACTATTTAACTAGAGAAGAAATATTGCTTGATGTATTAGAAAGAGAATATTTAAAATGGTATGAAAATGTAAAAAATAGCAATGCTGAAAATACTCGTCTCAGCAAAAATGATTTATGCGATTTGCTAGCTAATTCTTTTAAAGGATTTGATGTGTTTTTAAAATTAATATGTATACAATATAGTATTATTGAAAAAAATTGTAGCTTTGAAAAGCTAACTAAGTTTAGGATGAGTACGCAACAAATATTTAATTCTTTAGATAATATGATTAGTAAAACCTTACCTAAATCTGATGCGAATTTAAGAATGACTTCTATACTTATGCTATTTTCTTCTATTGGTAATATTTATGAATTATGCAATCCAAATGAAACACAAGTTAAAGCATCTAAAATTGCCAATCGCAAATATACTGTTCCTGTGTTTGATGATTTGTGTAAAAAATATATCGAAGCATTGATTTTTAATTTGTAATTACATATATAGAAGGTGTGATAAAACATATCGCACCTTCTTTTTTGCTTTTATTAATTGCTTATTATTTTATTAGAATTTATATAATTGCAAGGTTTTTTTAATTATATTGTATATTTCTTTATTATCTAAAACCTGAATCACATCCAATGCATTTAATAGTGTTTCGAATTTGCTATTTATATAAAATTGTAAATCTTTTTGTAGTTGTTTTGGCATATCTACGAAATCTGATAATTCTCCTATTATTTCCATGCTAAATATTATTGATAATATGCCAGCAACATAGCACTCATCTATGTCCAAAAAATTATCCATTTCTGCAAAGATTTTTTTTGCAGTAAAAGTATCAACATGTATAAAACCAGATAGGTCGTAATATAAAGTGTTATATAGTAGTTCATATTCTGTACCTGCTTGTTTTGCTAGATTACTTATTTTTATTTTACAGTAATATTCTTTACCTGTGCTTTTTTCAATTACAGTATTATTGTCTTTTCTCTCAAATGTTCCTTCATCTAGTCCTACCAAAGGTAAAATTTTATTTTTAAATAATTCTTTATCGTTTTTAAAAGCAATTACATTTAAAAGAATTTCATAAATAAATCTAACCACTGCGAAACTATTCTCAACGTAGCCTTCATTAATCAAAGTCTGTAAAGTTCTTAAATTTTGTATTGTTTTATAGATACAATACAAAATAAAGTCTTTGATATCTTTTATATTAAAGCCTTTTGTTATCCCTATAACTCGTTGGCTTTCTCTTATACATCTATTTAAAACATATATAATTTCTTCTGAAGTTTCTTCCCATAGATTTTTTATATATTCGTTAGTGGCTTCAGCAACTTGTAACATATTTGCTTCATTATCTTTTATTTGCTCATTTAACAGTTTATTATACTCTTGTACAGCTAAATTAAACTCTTCTATTTCAATATCTGGTAATTTGTCTTTATTAAGATCATTAACCATTAGACCCGTTCTATCATATGCATAGACATAATCATTTGGTATGCTTTTATCATATTTTAGTTTCCTAGTATATTTATCGAAATCATAATCTAGCGCTTCAAATATTACAAAATCATTTTTACTTGGTTTTCTTCCAAATACTTTGATAAACTTCTTTTCGCAAGATTTTAGAAGTTTTTCTATCTCTTTATCCATTGGAATAGATTTAATATATTCTTTGTCATTCTTTTTATAGTATTTTATTTTTTTCTTTTTACAACAATTCTTATATATTTTTCCACTTCCGCATGGACAAGACTCATCATCTGTCCAAGGTATACTTTTACCGTTATTTGCCATTGTTATCTTCCACCCTTTCTAATTCTTGTAAGAATTATATATGAAAAAAATAAATTTATCAATCTTTTTGCCATGAAATAAAATAGACATATAAAAATAAAATGTCAAAAAAATAGAACTAAATGCTACCACACATTTAGTTCTCGGTATTCAAATGACCTAATGGTGCGCCTAGAGGGATTCGAACCCCCTTCTGCAAGTTCGTAGCCTGCTATTCTATCCAATTAGACTATAGGCGCGTACTTTATTATTATACTTTGATTTTTGAATTTTTTCAAGTGTTTTGCTATTTTTTATTAATTTATAAATAGCAAAAATAAATTTTAGGTTGGTTATTACCATTTATATTTATAAAAAAATCGTCGAAAAATCTTTTAAAATAGTAATCTTTAATGAAGAATTTGAAAAAGGAACTCCTTTATATGAGCTTTATGGATATGGTATATAATTTATAAATTATATGGATGTAAAAAAGAACAAGTTGCGTTTGAAAACTTGTTCTTTTATATTACTTAATTCTTTCCATAAAAAATTTGACATTATATTAATTTCTCTATTCTTTATACCCAAACTTTGCCATTCTTTCTTTCTCTTCAGCAGATAAATTTTTCAACCATTGTGCCAATTTTAAACTATCATTGTTTTTTAGAAATTCAAAATATTTTACCCTATCTTCTTTTCCAATTACAACAGGCGGAATATTATTTTTTAATAATTCATAATTTAATAATAATCTACCGGTTCTGCCATTTCCATCTTCAAATGGATGAATTTTTTCAAATTCAATATGGTATCTTGCTATTTTAGTAAAAATATCTTCCTCATCATGATTGTAATTATATACAAAATAATTCATTAGATTAGGTATTTTTTCAGGTGCCGGTGGAATGTGCTCACTACCTCTAATAAATACCTGAACAGTTCTGTAACCTTGGGTATCTTTAATATCTCTATTTATAGTTTCATTTAACTTCTTAATAAGTCTTTCATCTAAAGCAACACCATCTTGTAAACTTTTAAAAACTAGTTCTAAAGCTTTTTTATGATTAATAGCTTCATATATTTCCCTTGGCTCTTTTCCTTCAATTTTAAAGCTATTGTCATTGTAAAGAATAGCATAAGTTTCTGCATAAGTTAATGTACTTCCCTCAATAGCATTTGAATGATATGTACTTCTTGTAATTAAATCTTCTAAATAGTCTTTATTATTTAAAATAAATTCTAAAATCGTCATGTTTTTACCTCTTTCATAATTTTATATATACTTCTTATAGTCAACAGAGTTTCTGCAATCATAATGAACTAAAATAAGTATAGCATTTTTCCCTAATTTTAACAATAGTAAAAGAATAGAAATATAAATTAATATTACAACTTAAAGAATTTTGGAAAATGACATTGACATTTTTTTGTAATTATTGTAATCTACGCTTATAAATAAGTGTTTACTTAATTAATTTTTATAAGATGTAAACCGATTACAATGAAATTTTTAGGAGTGAAAAATGGATATAGAAAAATATTTATCAAATTTTTTTAAAGGAACTAAAAACCCCAGTTTAAAAGCAATGAAATTTTTAATGGATGAATTTAATCATCCTGAAAACAAGCTAAAAGCAATTCATATTGCTGGCACCAATGGAAAAGGTAGTGTGACTGAAATGATAACAAAAGTTTTAATAACTGAAGGGTACACAGTCGGAAAATTTATCAGTCCTCACCTAATACACTATAATGAAAGAATAAGTGTAAATAATAATAACATTAGCAATATTGAAATGGAAACATTGATAAACAAAATTAATCCTGCTATAGAAAAATACAATTCTACAAGTGATGTACCTATTACATTATTTGAATTGGAAACTACAATGGCTTTTTTATATTTTGAGCAAAAAAAATGTGATTTTGTAATATTAGAAACAGGTTTAGGAGGTCTATATGATTGTACCAATATTATAAATAATCCACTTGTAAGTATTATTACATCAATCGGCTATGACCACATGCATATACTTGGAAACACATTACCAGAAATAGCATATCAAAAAGCAGGTATTATAAAACCCAATTCTCATACAGTAATATTTGAAGCTCAACCAGAAATTGATAATGTATTTATTAGAAAATGTGAAAATGAAAATAATATTCTACATATTATTAGAAAGTCTGATATTGAAAACTATTATTTTGATAATAATTTTCAATACTTTGATTATAAAAACTTTAAAGCAATAACTATAAACCTTAAGGGAAAAGTCCAAGTTCAAAATGCATGTTTATGCATAGAAACATTTAATATTTTAAATGAATTAGGTTATCATGTAGATATAAGCAGTATTCGAAAGGGTTTAAGCACAATTATACATAAGGGCAGAATGGAACAATTAAATGATAAGCCTATAATTATCTATGACGGTGCACATAATGAGCCTGCAATAAAAAATCTTCAAGATATGATAAAAATGTATTACTCAAAAGCCAAAAGAGTGTATATAATTTCAATATTAAAAACAAAAGATTACAATAAAATGTTAGAATTAATTGCTCAAGATAAAGAGGCTGTATTTATTTTAACTTCGGGAAATAATTCAAAAACTTATGCTTCAAGTGATGAATTGTTTGAATGTATGAAACAATTTACTGAAACAGATAAAATACATAAAAAGAGTTTAAATGATGCTATAGAAGAAGCTTTAAATAGTAATATTGATACAGTAAACTTTGTCATTGGCAGTTTTTATACTTATAGTACAGTTATTGATATAATACGAAAAAATAAAGTGATAATATAGTGATAAAATATGAAAAAAATAAACTTACAGAAGATGAAGTTTATAAGTGGTTAGTGGGAAATAAATAAAATATATAGGAAATATTAAATGGAGCTGAAATAATATGAAAATGGAATATATACTTATAAAAAAGAATAAAACTAAAATGATTAAAAACAAAGATGAAAATATTATTGTAATACCTTCATCACCATTACAATTAATTGAAAAAAATTTTGACAAAGTTAAAGTAAATAAAATAAGTAATGAAGATGAAGAAACCTTAAGATCTAATTGGGATGGGACATTTTCTGTTAACGATACAGAAATATCTTTTAGTATAAAGCAATATTCAAAGCATAAACTTTCATATTTGAGTATATATACAAAAGTAAATAACATTGATAATATGGAATCTATTGATGAAAAAATAAATAAAATTATGGGAAAAAGTTATATTGTAATTACTTCTTATGATTGCATTTCAGAGCTTTATTGCAATAAAATATATAAAAAATTAAATAATTTTGAACGAAAATTAAAAGAACTGATATTTGATATATATACATTTTCATATGGAATTAATTATTACGATAGAAATTTTAGTGATGAATTAAAGTCAAAAGTAAAAAAATCTCGAGATAAATCAATTTCAACTGATACAAAAGATATTGAACAATTAAAACAATCTCTATATGAACTAGATTATAATGATATAATGGAACTGTTATTTACTCCTAAATGGCTATTAGATGATGAAAAAGATAAATTTGATTTAATAGAAAAAATAGATAAATTATCCTCGAAAGAATTAAGGGATTGTATAGAAAATATTAAACCTAAATCTGATTGGGATAGACTATTCTTGCCACAAATTGGAGAAATTCCAAATATTGAAGAATTAATCGATGAATTAAGAAAATTAAGGAATAAGGTGGCTCATTGTAAATTTTTTAGAAAAGAACACTATGAAGAATGTTTAGAATTATTAAAAATCTTAAATAAACATATAAATAAGGCATTAAAAATTGTAATGAATATAGATTTTCAAGAATTAAATGCACAATATGCAAGTAATGAATTATATATAGCATTAGAAACATTACAAGAAAGTTTATCAGCAATGAGTAAAAATATTACAAATATGATGACCGAATCATTTAAGAATTTAACAGCAAATATAACTTTACCAATAACAGATATGCTAAAAAAATTTAAAGAAAATATTTTATTACCATCTGTAAACTATAAATATACTGATTTTAAATATAAAAGAATAAAAGGAATAAAGAAATTTGGAAATAAAAAGTTTATTAAAAAAAGGAATAAAATGTAAGTTGATATTTTATTTTATCAAAAAATAAAATATAATAAGCACATCCTTTCATAAAGGAAATCTTTGTGTAAAGGAGGTGAGTTATATTGTCAGGCTACATGTTGATATGGATTCTACTTCAGAAAATTGAAAAATTAGAAGAAGAATTGAAGAAATATCAGAAAGACAACGAAAACAAAAAAATTACATAGTAATTTCAGAGCAGTTCTCCCTGCTCTGTTTTCTTTTGAACATAAAAAAAGATATGTGTTTCTCCCCACATATCTGGTGCGTTATTGTCAGGCTATACTAGACAACTTCGCTTAAGCTAATATTATTATAGCATTTATTTTTATATATGTCAAACAATTTTCAAGAATTTTTATTTACATCTTATTAACATGTGATAATGTCTTAAGTAATAACACACAAAAATGTCCCATAAAAAAATATTGATAAGACTTCTT
>CANQCG010000028.1 GCA_947589645.1 uncultured Clostridia bacterium | reverse complement strand
TGTGCGCCGCCAGCGTTTATCCTGAGCCAGGATCAAACTCTCATGTTAATTTAGCTCTAAATGAGCTTATTTCATTTTAAGTTTTTTCTTAACTCTTTGCATTTTTAATTCTTTGCTTGAATATGGTTGGTACTATTTTTTAGGTTAATAAAAAAGTACCGCTTGGTTATTATCTCTAAAGGATTCACTGTTTACTTTTCAATGTACTTTTTGTTCCGTGCAAACGGGACAGTTTTCATTATACTATACCATTTTTTCTTTGTCAATAACTTTTTTAAAAAATTTTAAGTTTTTTTGATATAAAATTTTTCCAAGTTTTTAGGCAAAATAAAAACTAGTAATTTAGGTGCTTCTTTATCATTTTGAATCGTACTTTTTACTAATTTTCTTACGTATTTTTTACGTTTCTAAACGGTACTTTTTTATATTATCATTTTTTTATTATTATGTCAATAGATTTATTTACTTTTTTACTAGATATTTTTTCCATTTCTTTTTATATGCTTTTCTTCAATATAATATGATTTATTTTTCAAATAGTTAACTCAAAAATTTAACTTTTAAATAAACATTAATATTCTCTTAAATAATAATAGTATTTTTTTATAAATGAAGCTAAGATTTTCTATGCAACATTGCATCATAAAATCTTAGCTTCAGATTATAGCTTTATTTAATTACTAACAATTAAATTTATATACTATGAAATTACTACATTTTCTTTTCCTATTATATTCTCAAAAACTTTTAGAATTTCCTCAGTACAATATATTTGTCCACAAGGTTTTACATCTTCTGCTATTTGCACTACAACTGGCATGTTGTTTTTGTCTCCTGCAAAAAACTTTATTGCGCCACGTAGCTTATCTTTTTGTTCTTCTGATAAATTAGTAATATTTAAATGTAGTGTTTTAGGTCCTTTGGTCTCAAAGTTCGAAATCTTGCTTGCTACAATTTTCGTTTCTTCATCTTCTCTTATGCTTAGTCTTCCTTCTACTAAAACTATATTTTCTTCTATTAAATTATTTTGTGAAGACATATATACATTTTCAAAAGCTATAACTTCTATTTGACCATATAAATCTTCTACAGTTACAAATGCCATCATCTTATTGTTTTTGGTAATCTTCTTTTTAACAGATGTAATAATACCAGCAATTTTTACATTTTGACCATCCACATATTTTGCCTTTTCGGCAACAAGTTCAATACTAGCATTATTTTGCGAATCTTCTGATAGATTTTCCTCATCTATTTTCCTAATATCAGAAGAGGTAATTGTAGTTTGCATTAATATTTGTTTTTTTATTTTTTCTAATGGATGTCCTGATATATAAATTCCTAACATCTCTTTTTCTGTTGATAACAACTCTTTTTCATTCATTTCTGGTTGCTCATCAAATGAATATTTTATTTTTTGCTTTTCGTCTTCAGTTCCTCCTAAATCAAACATTGATACTTGACCATCTAAGCCTTTTCTATTTGATAATTCTATTGTATCAACTATGTTTTCAAATGAGGCTAAAAGTGTACTTCTGTTTTTTCCTAAACTATCGAAAGCACCTGCTTTTATTAAGCTTTCTATACACCTTTTGTTTACTGCTTTTCCTGATATTCTTTCAGCGAAATCTATGAAACTAGTAAATTTTCCGTTTTCTTCTCTTTCTTTTACTATTGTATCAACAGGTACTGTACCAACATTTTTAATGCTTCCAAGTCCAAATCTAATTTTTCCGGTATGTACAGGTAATTTTTCCTTTAGCAAATTATCAGCCGTTTTTTCATTGTTTTGAATAATTTCATCATTTTCTACCGTAAACTTAGTACTACTTTTGTTTATGTCTGGCTTTAAAATTTCTATATTTAATCTTTTACATTCATCTATATATTGAGGAATTTTATCTAGGTTTCCTAAAAAGCTATTTAACATTGATGCCATAAACTCTGCTGGATAATATGTTTTTAAATAGCCTGTTCTGTAAGCTACTACTGCATAACATGCTGCATGTGATTTATTAAAAGCATATTTTGCGAATTCTGCCATTTCGTCAAATATTTTATTAGCAGATTCTGCATCTATACCATTTCTTACACATCCTGGTACAACTATGTTTCCATCATCATCTAACTGACCATTGATAAATATTTCTCTTTCTTTTGCCATTACATCTAGCTTCTTTTTTCCCATTGCTCTACGTACTAAATCAGCTCTTCCTAATGAATAACCTGCTAAGTCACGCACTATCTGCATTACTTGTTCTTGGTAAACCATACATCCATAAGTTACATTTAATATTGGCTCTAGACTTGGGTGAGTATATTCATTATGTCCTGGGTTTAATTTTCCTTTTATATATCTAGGAATTTGATCCATTGGTCCAGGTCTGTATAGAGAAACTCCTGCTATTAAATCTTCTAAGCAGTCTGGTTTTAACTCTTTCATGAAGTTTGTCATTCCTTGACTTTCAAACTGAAATAGTCCTATAGTGTTCCCTTCTTGCCATAATTTAAATACTTTTGAATCATTCATCTCTTCATCAAATTTAACATCTATTCCATGTGTCTTTTTTACTAGTTCTATAGTGTCTTTTATTACAGTTAAAGTTCTTAGCCCTAAGAAGTCCATTTTTAATAGTCCAAGTTCCTCTAAGGTTGTCATTATATATTGTGTTGAAATTTGGCCATCTCTTACATATAAAGGTACATATGTATCTACTGGCTCTCTTGCTATTATTACTCCACATGCATGTGTTGAAGCTTGCCTTGGCATTCCCTCTAGACTCATAGCTATATCTAATAATTTTTTTACTTTTTCATCATTATCGTATAATTCTTTTAATTCTCTATTTTGCTCTAGTGCTTTAGCAATTGTAATATGAATTTCGTTTGGTATCATTTTGGCTAATCTGTCCGCTTCTGAATATGGAAATTCCAATACTCTTGCGACATCTCTAATTACCATCTTTGCTGCCATAGTTCCAAATGTTATTATTTGTGATACATGGTCTTTTCCATATTTGTTTGATACATAATCTATTACCTTTTGCCTTTCTGCATCTGAAAAGTCTACGTCAAAGTCAGGCATACTAATTCTTTCTGGATTTAAAAATCTTTCAAATATCAAGCCATATTTAATTGGATCAATATCAGTAATTTCTATTGCATAAGCTAGAAGTGAACCTGCTCCAGAGCCACGCCCTGGCCCTACTGGTATATCATTTTCTTTAGCATAGTGTATAAAGTCCCATACAATTAGAAAATAGTCTACATAACCCATCTTTTTTACTGTTTCAAGTTCATATTTGGCTCTATCTAATATTTCATTAGATGGATTTTCTCCATATCTATTTTTTATTCCATCATAACATAGCTTTTCTAGATAATCATAATGTGTTGCAAAGCCTTCTGGTACATCATAATTAGGAAGTATTGTGTGTCCAAATTCAAATTCCACATTACATTTTTCAGCTATTTTTACTGTGTTTTCTATTGCATCTGGGAAGTTTGCAAAATATGAACTCATTTCTTCTGGTGATTTTACATATAATTCGTCTGTTTCGAATCTCATTCTGTCTTCATCGCTCATTTTTTTGCCTGTTTGAATACATAATAATACTTCATGGCTATAACTGTCTTCCTTTTTTAAGTAGTGAGCATCATTAGTTGCAACCAATGGTATGTCTAACTTTCTTGCAAGTTGAACTAATTTCTGATTTGCTAAAACCTGCTCTTTTATGCCATTATTCTGTATTTCTATATAATAGTCTTCTCCAAATAAATTTTTATGCCACATAGCTATTTGCTCTGCTTTTTCAGTTTCTCCATTTAACAAAGCTTGATTTACACTTCCAGCTAGGCAAGCACTTAAGCATATTAAACCTTTATGGTATTTTTCCAATACTTCTAAATCTATTCTTGGCTTATAATAATATCCTTCAACAAAACCTATTGAAACTAATTTACTTAAGTTTTTATAACCCTCGTTATCTTTTGCAAGTAATATTAGGTGATTGTATTTGTTGTCTATATTAGGCTCTTTATCAAATCTTGAACGTGGTGCTACATATACTTCGCATCCTATTATTGGTTTTATTCCTTCTTTTTTACATGCCTTATAAAAATCAATAGCACCATACATAACGCCATGGTCCGTTATGGCCATGGCGTTCATTCCTAATTCTTTTGCTCTTACTGGTAAGTCTTTTATTCTGTTTGCTCCATCCAATAAGCTAAATTCACTATGTATATGTAGATGTACGAAATCTGCCATTTTTTTAGTCTATGCTTTTACAGCATATCTCCTTTCGATTAATCTTCGCTTCCAGTTGCTATATAATATCCAACGCCTCTTTTTGTTATTAGTATTTTTGGCGCAGATGTGTCTCTTTCTATCTTTTCTCTAATTCTTCTTACTGTTACATCTACTGTTCTTATATCTCCATAATATTCATAGCCCCATACTTTTTCAAGTAAAACTTCTCTTGTTACTACTTGTCCTGGTTGCAAAGCTAAGAATTTTAATACTTCAAATTCTCTTAAGGTTAAATCTATTACTTGATTTTTTACTCTTACTTCAAATCTATCTAGATCTAATGATAAATCTCCAACAACTATTTTGTTTTCTGGTTTTTTATTTGCTTCTGCCTTAGCATTTTCTTTTAATTCTAAGTTGTTTACTTCTACTTTCCTTAAATTAGCTTTTACTCTTGCCATTAATTCTCTTGTGCTAAAAGGCTTAGTAACATAGTCGTCTGCACCTAATTCTAAACCTAATATTTTATCAATTTCTGTGTCTTTAGCTGTTATCATTAAAATTGGTACATTATATGTATTTTTTATCCTTTTACATACTGATAAGCCATCTAATTTTGGTAGCATTATGTCTAGTAAAATTAGGTCTGGCCTTTTTTCAGTTGCTATTTCTATTGCCGTTAAACCATCATTTGCCTCTAATACATTATACCCCTCTAATGTTAAATGATGTTTTAATAGCTCAACTATTGCAATTTCATCATCTACTACTAGAACTGTTTTTTGATTGCTTTCAAAATTTTCATCCATAATTTTACCTCCATAATATTTACCCATTATAAATTGCTTTTATTTTACTACATAAATCTAGAAATATCAATATTTCTTATAAAGTTTTTTATTTGTTTAATTTTTAATATTTCTATTTTATCTTTCATCTCCTGAAGGGCTTTCTTGAAATGCACTTTTTTCTATTTCTTTGACAATACTAATCATTCTTTTTATCATTTCTTTTTGAATTGGATTTGAAACCTCTGTTGGTCCATTTTGATATTCTGGTAATAGTTCTTTTTCGTCAGTCATTTTTTCTGAAACAATATACTCATCCATATCTTCTGATAAATTAAGCCCACTTCTTTTAGCACTAGTACAACCTCTAATTAATGCTCCTTCAAGATCAGAACTATGTTCTTTTCTATAAGACCTTAAAGTTAAATAAGCCTCATAATCTGCCCCTGATTTGTGTAATCCATCAATAGCATGTTTATATAACTTATGTCCTGCATAATTTATAGGAGTTAATATATCAAATTCTTCTATATTGAATCTATCTATGTCTGTTTTTTCTCCTACAGATATTTTATAATAATTTCTCCAATTATATTGAATCGCTCCTGATATAATATTTGTTACTCCTGAATCTGCTAAATCTTTTTTTAGTTCTCTCATAGTTGTGCCAGTCCCTATATTATCATCTAATAAAAGAACTGTTTTGGCTGGATCAAATGGTCTACTACTAGACATTAAATCTCTTATGTTAATATCTTGATGACTCATTGTTTCTTCAATATATTTGCTTTTTAAAGTATTCGTAAATTCATATCCATACATTGCTTTTAAAAATGGACCTATATATAGGCTACCATAACCAGGTGTTAATACTTCTACTTCTTCTGCACTCTTTTTTAATTTTAAAGCTTGTGAAAAAGCATATAACATTGCTTTATTGTCCATTTCGATTGCTCTTTTTTCTGAGTTTTCATAACCGCCTGGCAACCTATTGTTAGGATCTATTTTTATTTCTCCTTGTTCTTGCAAAACAGCTAATATGTTTTTTACATCCTCCATCATACATTCTTCTGCTTGCTTTAGTTGTAACTTAGCATATTCGCTTTTTCCACTATTAATAAATTGCTCAAACTTTCTAAAATATACTTTTCCAGAACAATTTAACATATTTTCTAGAATAACAAAATTTCTTTTTATTTTTGCATTGGTTAATAATTGTGCTAAACTTTCTCTTTCTATAGCTAATTCTGTCATACTTTTTACATTATAATATTCCTTAGAACGTGATAAGTATTCTCTTATTTCTCCTTTGTTAATTATCGGAGTAACATATTTTTCTATGCCTTGTACATCTTTTAAAGTTATTACACCTAATATATCAAATTCGCTTAATTTTATTTTTTCTTCCATATTAATAATTTCTGCTTTTTATACAGATATTCTCCCCCTCTTATCTATTCTTTAAAAAATCTTTCAAACAGTTTAGCTCTTTTTCGAATTCATATCGAGTAAATATTGTTTCGCCTTTTTCTTTAGTTCCAATAGAATGTATAATATCTACATCACATGTTTTTAATATGTTTCTATATAATGGATTTTGTATAGCAGATATATATAACTCGTCTACTAAGTCATCGTATTCTTTGCTGTATCTGTCTAATTCCTTACCTTGCCAGTAAAGTTTTCCTGTGACTTTCCAATCATATCCACTACAAACTTTTACTCTATTAGAATCTAAGCCACTATAAGAAAATATTAAATTTTGCATATTAATATCTTTAAATTTTAAACCTTGAAAAAATGATTCTATACTATTTAATTTTTTTCCTCTAAATTCGAATTCATAAGGAAATAAATTCGATAATACTTTTGCATAAGAACCTTTATGTTTATAGCCAACATTTATCCATTTTTCGCAATTTCCTATCATTTCTCCTTCTTCGTTCATTAAAGGGTAACCTTCGCAATACTCTTTACCATCAATTTTTTCTATCTCTTTTTGCTCAAATTTATAGTTTTCTTTAAATTTTTTAAATTCTTCTAATTCTTGTAATATTTCCATATTTAATTTCTCCTATTTTATTAAGTAAAATATTAAAATGCTTGATATACGCTCTTTACGTATATACTATAACATATTTTTTCTTTGTTTTCAACTTTTATTTTTAAGATGCTTTGTACTTATATAATAGAAAAAGAGCAACATATTGTTGCTCTTTTTTACTACTCTATTCCATTTATCACTCTTTTTTTATAAAATAGTCAAATTTTTATATTACCCTGTCTTACTTATAATGTCTTTTCTCATTTTATTTATTATTTTCTTTTCCAATCTAGAAATATAACTTTGCGAAATTCCGCATCTCATCTGCTACTTCTTTCTGCGTCTTTTCTTTACCTGTAAAAAAGCCAAATCGCATTTGCATTATATATTTTTCTTTTTCATTTAGCTTCTCTATTGCTAATCTAAGCAAAGTTTTATCTACTTCATCTTCTAAATTTCTTGAAGTTACATCGCCATCTGTTCCTAATATATCTGAAAGTAATAATTCGTTTCCATCTCCATCTTTATTTAGTGGTTCATCTATTGAAATTTCTCCTTTTATTTTATTTATTCTTCTTAAGTACATTAGTATTTCATTTTCTATACATCTAGATGCATAAGTTGCTAATTTTATTTTCTTATCATTATTAAATGTATTTACACTTTTCATTAAGCCTATAGTTCCTATTGAAATTAAATCTTCTATTCCTATTCCTGTATTTTCAAACTTTTTAGCTATATATACAACTAATCTTAAATTTCTTTCTACTAGTGTTTGTCTTGCTTGTTTACTATTTTCGCCAGATAATTCCTTTATAACCTCTGCCTCTTCTTCTGGTGGTAATGGCGGTGGCAGAGTTTGGCTACCAGCTATATAAAAAATAGGTAAAAAGTCAATATCATCTAAATCGTCTTTATATTTTGTATAAATTGTATTTATACTATTTTTTATAAAATCAATTATTTTCATTTTGCCCTCCATCTTTAGCTTTCTAAATTGTTCTAAATAGCACTATTAAAAAGTTAAATTATGTTTATACCTAAAAGTGCTCTATATTCTCCTCGTTTTGTCAATGATTTATTATATATAGCTAATATTATTTTTTCTATTTGCTTTGTTTCTTGTTCGTTTCTTATTACTAATTTATCGGCTTTTATTCCAAGTAACATTCCATTTGCTTTTCCTATAGAAGAATATGGAATAAATTTTAGTTTAGTAATATATTTTTCTCTTGTTTCATCATCTATTTTGCTAAAATCGCCTAATAATATATCATCTATGTTATTTAAAATTTTATTTGGTATTATTTCATATAATAGTGTATGTTCTACTATTATTACAGGTGTGTTTGTAATTGGCTCTTTTAGCATATTTCCTGTGTCTATCATAGCTTTTGTTGTAATTACTTCATCATTAATGTAAATGTCTATATCATAAAAAATGTCTTTTGAAGTTAGCTTACCTTTTATAGTTTTAAATGCAATTACTATTATGAAAAATCCTACGATTCCTCCTAAAAAGACTACTTTTAATGAATATGAGCCTGAATATATTCCATTTTTAGTTTGTACCTCTTGTGGCTTAATAAAATGTATTAGTGCTAATGCTGCCCCGCCAAATACAAATGAAGTCATATAAAATATTAGTATCTGCTTTAATAGTTCTTTTAATGTATTTGCATTAAATGCTATATAAACCATAATGGCTGATAATAATATTTTTAAAGTTATTGATGAATATATTTGAATTTGAAAAATATATGAAATTATTGCATAAATTGCTCCGAATTAAACTTGATATAAATAGCCTTAATATACTTGGTTTCTTTTTTAATATTATTGCTGTTGCATACATAATGATATAATTCATTATTAAGTTTTCTAAAATAACTACATCAATATAAATCGTCATGTTCTTCCTCTTACCTTTAGGCTTTGCATCTTATTCTAGCACCAAGCTTTTGCAAAAGCTGTCTTTTCTTACTGTAAAAAAAAAGAAATAATCTACAAATATAGATTACTTCTTTTATTTTTTGTTATTTATTTTTATAAATTACGCATTTTTTCCTTTATTTTTACGTAGGAAAGATGGAATGTCTAAATCTCCTTGTGTGTTTCCTAAATCATTATTTGATGGAATTGAATTTATTTTCTTCTCCCATGTTTTTGTAACAAATCCTTCTACTCCTGTTTTAGCATCTTGTGGGAATTTTTCAAAGCCTGTAGCTATAACTGTAATTTGAATGTCATCTCCCATACTTGGATCTGTAACTGTACCAAATATGATATTAGCTTCTGGATCAACACTTCTTTGAATTAGTTCTGCAGCTGTATTTACTTCATGTAGTCCAAGGTCTTCTCCACCTGTAATATTAATTATTACTCCTCTTGCTCCTTCTATTGAAGTTTCAAGTAATGGACTTTGAATTGCTTGTTTTGCTGCATCTTCTGCTCTATTTTCTCCTGATGCTCTACCAATTCCCATATGAGCCATTCCTGTATTTATCATGATTGTTTTAACATCTGCAAAGTCTAAGTTTACAGTTCCTGTAACTGTGATTAGGTCTGATATACCTTGAACACCTTGCATTAATACTTCATCTGCTTTTTGGAATGCTTCTCCTATGCTTGTTTTTCTATCAATTATTTGTAATAACTTGTCATTTGGTATTACAACTAAAGCATCTACTTTTCCTTTTAAGCTTTCGATTCCACGTTCTGCTTGTGTTAGTCTTTTCTTTCCTTCAAAAGTGAATGGTTTTGTTACTACACCTATTGTTAATATTCCCATTTCTTTTGCTGCTTGTGCTACGATTGGTGCTGCACCAGTACCTGTGCCTCCACCCATTCCAGCTGTAACAAATACCATGTCTGAGCCTCTTAGTACTTCAGCAATTTCTGCTTTATTTTCTTCTGCTGATTGAGCTCCAATATCTGGGTTGGCTCCAGCTCCTAGACCTCTTGTTATTTTTTCTCCTATTTGAATTTTTGTTCCTGCTTTTGAAGCTTGTAAAACTTGTCTATCAGTATTTACTACTATAAAGTCTACTCCTTTTATTCCACTTCTTATCATTCTATCAACAGCATTATTTCCTGCTCCACCTACTCCAATTACTTTTATTGTAGCTGTTCCATCTAGCATTGTTGAATTATTATTGTCCTCATAATCCACCATCATGTTATATTTCCTCCCCATATATATATTTAAAATTAAAAACTATTTTTGTTCGAGCTTATTTTGTAAACCCTTTATTTTAAGAATAGAAGAAATCTTTTATTCTATTTAATATAACTTTCATTGTACTTTCTTTTGTTTCAGTGTCTATGCTGCTTGATACTGTTTTTGCAAATGGTCTTGCTGCTATATACCTTACTAATGCATAACTTGTCCTAAATTCTGGTCTAACCATACTTATTGCTCTACCAGTTGATGTTTTTACTGGTATGTTTAATGCTATTTTTCCTGCTACATCACTTTTGCTTATATTGGTTATTCCTTGTCCAGTTAATATTACATTGTTTATTCTTTGTTTTAAGTTTTGACTTGTTATGTCTTTATTTACTAGTGCAAAAATTTCCTCAATTCTTGCTTCTATTATTTCAATTAATTCTGAACTTTTAATAACTTTGTTTCTGCTTTCGTCCCTGCAAGTATTTAGCATTATTTCGTTGTCATTATCAATAAATGATTTAAGAGCTAGTCCGTATTGCCTTTTTAATTTTTCTGCCTCTTCTTCAGATATGTTTAATACTAGAGCAATGTCGTTTGTAATGCTGTCGCCTCCTAATGGTATTGTGTTTGTATAAATAAATGAGTTGTTATCAAATACACCAATTTCAGTATTGCCAGCACCTATGTCTAATAGCATAACATTATCATGTAACTCGTTTGTGTCTAATATTAAGTTTCTTTCTGCAAGTGCTATTGGAACAATTCCATCAACTACAAGTCCAGCCTTTTTTACTATGTTTGTTATTTGCTTTACATATTCTTTATCTCCTAGTATAACTTCTGCTTGGACTGTAAAGCTTGAACTTAAAGTACCTACAGGATCGGTTACTACACTTCCATCGTCTAACATAATTTGTTCTATACCTATATCGATAAGAGTTTGATCCTCTGGTATTTCGATGTCTCTAACCTGCATTATTGCCATTTGCACATCTTTTAAAGTTATTCCTACATATTTGTCCTTTATTTCTTTAGTTATGCTATTTTGGACAATTGTTACGTATTTTCCGGGAATTGTTATATAAGCTGAGTTTATTCTTATATTAGCTTCATCCTCGGCATCTTTTATAGTTTTAGCTATGCTTAGACTTATTTCTTCTTCACTTATTATTTTGCCTTTTTTTAGGCCGTTGCATTTGTAAGATGTACTGCATATAGTCTCTATTTGGTTAAAATTATTGACTTCGCCAACAACTGTGCTAACCTTAGATGTACCTATATCAATACCGACTATAATATCACCTATTGCCAAGATAATTCCCCCAATTTTTATTAAGTTTTTACTTGTGATATATATATTACATTTTAAAAAAATTGTCAATAGAATTTGTAATATTTTTGTAATTTTTTAGAAATATTTTTGTAATGTTTTTGTAACATTTGCCCTTTGGCCTATTTATCTATACTTTTATGAATTATTACTTTGATTAGTGTCTGTTTCTGCCTTTATTTTTCTTAAATGTTCTAGCTGTTCAGACCATTTTTCGACGTAATATCTTCTAATTATTGTTAGGTTATTAAACATTCTACTTATAAATACAAATATTGTTGCTAAGTATATGTCTACATTTAATTTTTGTCCTAATATTGTTAATAGTATTGACAATATACTATTAACAAAAAAACCTGATAAAAATATTTTTAAATCAAAATTTTTCTTAAGTACAGAGCTTATTCCTCCAAAAACTGAATCAAGCGCTGCAACTACTGCAATCGCTAAATATGTTGAATATGTATAAGAAATCATTGGCGCATTTATTCCTAAAATAGCACCTAATATACAACCTACTATAATAGCTAAATATATCATTTTATTTTCCTCCATTTTTACTATTTCATATATTTATTTGATAATGAATTGCTATAAGCATCTATTTTTACATCATCATTTCTTTCTATTTGTATTTCAAAGCCCCATTTTCTAAGCTCGTCCACATAGCCCCCGTTTCCTAATAAAGCTCCTTCTAAATAAGTTTGGTTGCCTATAGCTTTTATAATATATGGTGCTAAAATTCTTTTGCCATCTATTTTTATAAAACCACTTTCTGTTCCTATAGTATAAATACCTGTCCTATTTATTACTCTATTATCATTTATAGAAATAGCCTCTGCTCCTGCTGCTTTTAACTCATTTACTATGTATAACAAGTCTTCATAATTTATTTTATCATTTTGTAAGTTTCCTTCATTTATTGTTATAATGATGCCTTGCCCATGCACATTAGTTTCTCCAAGTAATGTTTTTAATTCTGTTAGTTCGTTTTCTAATAACTTCTCTGTTTCTTCGTCACTTTTATATTCTTCCTTATATTCCTGAATTTTTACTAAAGTATCTTGATATTGTAATTGTAATTCGTCATATTTTTCTCTCCAAGATATTAATTCTGAACGTAAATCTGATTCAGTCATTGCATCAATGGATATTCTATCAGTTTTTTCTACAACTTTAAATTGCATAAATATTATTGCTACAAGTATAAATGCTGATATTCCAATGGTTACTGCCATTACAATTTTTTCTTTTTTCATATATATAACATGCTAGCATTTTTTACTAAGCATATTGCTCCCTTCTTAATAATTTTCTATGTTTGTTGCATAATTAAATTTTATTGCTCCTGCATATTTTGGTATTTTAATAGAATTTTGCTTGCTTAAGTTAATTGATAAGCCTCTTGCCTCTAATAATTCAAGAGTTCCGCCTTGTCTAGACAACCCTCCTGATAATAATTCTGGGTACCCTATTGCATTTATTTCAAAAGGAGCTCCTATTTTAGTTCCATTTACTTTTATTACATTTCCGTCACATTCTATGGCAGTTGTTGATATTACCCTTTGTCCATTTATTGAAACCGCTTCTGCGCCTGCATTAAATAGCTCGTTTACTACATTCATAAGATCTCCATCATGTACTAATAAATCGCTTACATTTATAAATGGATTTGTGGCAGTGGTTATATTACTGTCATTTAAAATAATCTTTACACCTGTTCCTGTTACTTCTGTTAAACCCAAAGCTAAGTTTCTTTGTTTAATATTTTCCTCCAAAGTTGCAAGGTTACTGTTGTTGCTTGTAGAATTTTGTCTTTCTACTTCTAGTTGTTTTTCTACTTCTTCTAATTCTGCAAAAAGATTGTCGTATTTCTCACTAATTCTTAAAATTTCATCTTTTAGTTTGCTTTGAGTTGATGTTAGGTTTACTGTTGTTCCATTTTTACTTACTGTTTTCATTTGAACACATATTCCATATGTTAACCCCATGCTCATTAATACAAATATTATTAATAATTGTATCTTCTTTTCCATTTTTACCTCCTTTAATTATTAGCTTCTTCTCTAAAGTATGGATCAAAACCTTTGTTAAATTGTCCATTTACAAATATTTTGCCTTCTTTATCTGTTGTTTTATCAATAATATCTTTTGTTCTTAACATTTTTGTAGATAAGCTACTTGTATCTCCTAAGTATACTATTTTTTTGTAAACTGGCAAATATAATATATATTGGTTTTTGTCTTTTATGTTGATGCTTGTAATTTTATCGTTAATATCAATGTTTTCACTACTTTTTAAGATTTTTCTTAAATCATTTAGTCTTTCTATATCTTCTTCGTTTAAAGTTTTTCCTGATATTATTTCTTCATATGGTGTTGTATAACCTTGTAATGCTATTAAATTCTCTGCATTCGCATTAGATATTTCTAGTATGTCTCCATTAGCATCTATATAAGCATATTGTTCATTTAATTGTAAAATATAAGCTTTTTGTTTTTCTACCACTTCTATTTTTATTTTATCTGGTAGAACTCTTTGTACTTTTACTTTTTGTATATATGGGTTTTCACGTATTTTATTTTGTGCTTTTATTGTACCTGTTAAAAATATGTTGTCTTGCAAATCAATTCTAGATAATTGCAAAATAGTTTCTGTAGGCACTTGGTTATTTCCTACTACCTCTATATCACATATTGCAAAAAGTTCAGCATTACATAAAAATATTAATAGACCTACTAATATTCCAATAAGGATTGTCCAACTTAAAACCGCTCTTATTATTTTTGCTTTTTTTATACGGGCAGATTTATCATCTGCCTGTTTCTTCTTTATTGTTTTAGAATTGTTTTTAACTTTTTGCATTTGTTTTTTGTTTTGAGGTTTCTTTCCCATTTTCTTGTGTATATGCCAGCCACCTAAGCTGGCATTTCTCCTTCCTATTTTATATATATTTTTGCTCCTAAATTTGATAGTTTTTGTTCAAATTTTTCATAGCCTCTTAATATATAATGAATTTCTTCTATTTCTGTAATTCCATGAGCAACCATTCCAGCTATAACTAAAGCTGCTCCACCTCTTAAATCTGTTGCTCTTACAGTTGCCCCTTGTAACTTTTTAGTTCCTTTGATTATAGCAGTTCGTCCTTCTGTTGTAATTTTGGCTCCCATTCTTTTTAGCTCTTGAGCATATTTGTATCTGTTTTCAAAAATATTTTCTACTATTACTGAAGTTCCTTTTGCAATTGTCATACATGCTGCAAATACTGATTGCATATCTGTTGGAAAACCTGGGTATGGCATGGTTTTTATATCAACTGCTTTTAACCTCTTTGGTGCTTGCAACTCTATAGAATTTTTTTCTATTTTTAATTTGCAATTTGCTTCTTCTAATTTGTTTATTATTGGTTCTATACAAGTCCAAGATATATTATCAATTATTATATTTCCTCCTGTTGCAGCTCCTGCTACTAAAAATGTTCCCGCTTCGATTCTATCTGGCATTATATTGTAATCTACATTTTTTAATTGCTTTACTCCTGTTATTTCTATTGTATTTGTTCCAGCTCCTTGAATTTTTGCTCCCATTTTATTTAAGAAGTTTTGCAAATCTATTATTTCTGGTTCTCTTGCAGCATTACTTATTGTTGTTACACCTTCTGCCAAACATGCTGCTAATATAGTATTTTCAGTCGCTCCGACACTTGGAAAGTCTAAATTAATTTTTGTCCCCACTATTTTATCACATTTGCACTCTATTTTTCCATAGTTTTCGTTAATATTTATTCCTAATTTTTCAAAAGATTTTAAATGTAGGTCTATTGGTCTTGCCCCAATGTCACATCCACCTGGATATGAAAATGTGGCAGTTTTATATTTTCCAAGCAAACTTCCAGCTAATACTACAGAAGATCGCATTTCTCTCATTAAGTGTTCTGGTATTTCATGTTTTTTTATATTGCTAGAATCTATTATAATTTTGTTTTCTTTTTTCTTGACTTTACAGCCTAAAAATTCTAATATTTCTAGCATTTTTTGTGTGTCATGTATGTTTGGAACATTATATAATTTTGTAGTTCCTGCATTTAATATACTTGCTGCAAGTATTGGCAAGGATGCATTTTTTGAACCTGATATTTTTATCTTTCCCTCTAGTTTGGTTCCGCCTTGTATTATGTAGCTTGACATATTTTTCACCCTTTCTTCGTTATTTTGCTATATATTATGTATCGTTAACGTAAATTGTGAAAAATTGTCTTATTATTTTTATACAAAGCTATGCTAATGGTTTATATTTACAAGTTATAGTTGTGGGTTCAATTAGAAAATCAGTTGGTTAGAAATACTAACCAGTTAATTTCTTTTTAATCTCTTTTTATCATTAGATTGTAGTTGCTTTTGCTTCTCTTTTTCAATTTCTTTTGTACTTTTACTTGGTGTCGGTAAATCTTCTGGCATTGTACCACCTATTCTTTTTATAGTTTGTCTAACAGCTTGTCCTACATTATGATGAGTTTTACAAGCATCATCTTCATTGTTTATATTTTTATTTTTTAAAACTTCATCTGTTTGTGTAATTCTAAATAAATTTGCCGCAAGTTCTGTACTACTCATATAGTCTAATATATCTTCTTTTTCTGATATACCTTTTCTATTTGCAATATCTTCAGCTGTTTCTCCATTATATAGTCCTCTATAGCCATAATTATTAAATTTTCCGTAATTCTTTACACCTGCTAATTTTGCTGTATCAAATAAATATTTATTTTTATCTTTTACATTTTTTCTAGTATATAATCTCTTTTCATCCTCGCTTAATTGTTCATATTCTTGTCTTGTTAATTCTTGCTTTCTAGTTTGTACTGCAAAATAAGTTTGAGCAAGAGCTATTGCTCTTTTTCTGCTATCTCCGTTTTGTGCTATAAGATAACATGCATATCTAGTAAGTTTTATGTCGTCTACTTGCATTTCAGCATTATTTCCGACTTTTAACACCCTCCCGACGTCGGCAAAGTGTTCATCTTGTGCAATATTACTACCTTTACAAGCCTCTTTTGCTTTAGTTATTACATTTTTAAAATTTCCCCATTTGCTATAATCTAACATTATCATTAGTTCTCTAGCATACCAAAATTCTGTACCATTCTCATCCACATGCTTGATACTTTCAAAATCATTTTCTGTATTATTTAATAAATCATTTGCCATAAATATCATCTCCCTTTTTGAACTGTTTGGAGGTTCCAAACAGTTCAAATTCCTTTAAATTTATATCGTTTTATTCGATATTTTAGTTATATCATAATTCTAAATCTTTTTCAATATTTTTGCGAAATTTTGTTCTTTTTATTTGTATTTTTATTTTGTTTTTTGCGTGATAAGATATAGTAATAGGCACAATTAAAAAACGCGAAAGAGAGACTTTAAAATTTTTAAAGTCTCTCTTTATATGTATATAATCTTCCGGCTATGCCGGTAGTAACATGGGCTTTAGCTTTGTAGCAAAGCAACTCCCTTCATGATATA
>CANQCG010000027.1 GCA_947589645.1 uncultured Clostridia bacterium | reverse complement strand
CCCTTCAAGTTTAGTATAGTTTTTTCTGTATCGATACCCCTTATTCCAAAGTGCAGACCTTAATATAATCTCAATTTTACTGTCTTTGTTTTTGACAGCTTGCATATTCTTATGTCGTTGTTCTTTCGTAAGTCTGTCCATGGAATAATTATATATCAAATATTTTATTAATGTTTTTTATAAAGATTTGTGTAAATTTTTTATTGATTTTTAAAATTCGGGGAAAAGTTGCCAAAATCGAACGAAAAATTAGGGGTTTCGGCGAGGCGATTTTTCGAATTTTTGCCATCAAATCCAAATATAGTTTGAAAAATAAAATCGGGGAAAATTCCCCGGCTCAAACCACTTGAAATTAGATTAAAATAGAGTTAATATGAATTTGTGAATGTCGAAAGCCAATATTCACGCATAAATTGAATAATAAAAATCTTGGTTCGTTTCCAGCCTGAGGGAAGTAATACTCAAACTAAGTGATCCAAATAATCAAACTAAGTGTCTTTTGGCATATTTCTTAAATGATTATTTCCGTATTTTAATTTTCGAATTGCCATTGAACAGACATTGTCGGAATTTGATTTTTTTGAACCAATAGGGCTGTGTTTCAAATATATCTTGATTTTTTTAGTCGGAATTTGCTAAAAATAAGATTCCTGAACTGTCAAAAAAGTCCGATTACTGTCCGTCAATGTCTAAAACAGGACAGTGTCTCAAAACCTTAAATGGCGGGAATTTAGGCACAGTTCAGGAATTTTGGGACAGTTCAGGATTTTTGGGACAGGACAGTGTTGAAAATTTGTTGAAATTTAAGAGGAACTTTTTAAATAAAAATTAAACAAAGTTTAATAAATTTAATAAAATTTAAATTATATAAGTTGGAAGTTTTTTAAAGAAACTCGGAATCTCATATTTTTCATAAGTAAATTTTATTTGTTATTTGTTTTTTTCTTCAGAGAGTAGATAAATATATTTATTATTCATAAAAAACAATAATTATAATTGATACGAAAGCGACACAATAAGTCGGAAACGGTGTTCCATTTCCAAACTTCCGAGTTATTGTGTGAGTATGGAAAAATACATAAGCATAAATGAAATAGCAAGGATAAAAGGGTTAAATAGTAACCGTTCAATCAGACTTGCAATACAAAAAGGTAAATATATCGCAAGAGAAGTTGAGGTTAGAGGTGGTAAATCCTATGAAATACTTTATTCAAGTTTAGAGGCAGAAGTTCAAGAAAAACTTGAAGATGAAGAAATCAGAGGAACATCTCTTGTTCCAATTTTAAATCAAGAACCAACTTTTATCTCTGAAAAAGCAAAAATAACAGCCTTAGCAAGAGTTGATATTTTACACGCCTTGTTAAATATTCGTGGTAAATATTCAACTAAAAAAGAGGCTGATTCAGTATTCTTAGATTTATATAATTCAGGAATGTTACTTCCTAAAGTATATAATTTTATAGGTTCAATAAGCAAGACAACACTTTATCAATGGCTACATCTATATAAAGAAAATAGTAGTTATAAATCTCTATTGCCGGGTTATAAAGTTAGAAAACAAGGAGAATATAATTCAATATTAAATAATGAAATGAAGGAAGTATTTTTCAAATATCTTATGCATCCTAACAAATTTAGTATTGGAAAAGCAATCAATCTTACAAAGCATATTTTAGAAAAAAGAGGATACGAGAATATTCCTTGTGATTTAACTTTTAGGAGATACGCAGAACATTATAAAAAACATAATTTTGCACAATGGGTTTTATTTAGAGAAGGTGAAAAAGCATACCACGATAAAGTGGAAGCATATATTGAAAGGGATATTTCTAAACTTGAAGTGGGAGATGTACTTATTGCTGATGGGCATACTTTAAACTTTCAAGTAATTAATCCATTTACAGGAAAGCCGACCAGAGCAACTTTGGTCGGCTTTTTAGATTGGAAATCAACAGCACTTGTCGGATATGAAATTATGATGAGCGAAAACACTCAATGTATAGCTTCGGCATTAAGAAATGCAATCATTAATTTAGGTATGATTCCGAAGGTAGTTTACCAAGATAATGGTAGGGCATTCAAAGCAAAATATTTTCAATCCTGTGATTTTGATGAAGAAGGGTTTAATGGAGTATATG
Source organism: uncultured Clostridia bacterium (assembly GCA_947589645.1). Classification (GTDB taxonomy): domain Bacteria; phylum Bacillota; class Clostridia; order TANB77; family CAG-508; genus CAG-269. Next base: position 15,065 of record CANQCG010000027.1, on the reverse strand, counting down.
CAAATCTCGGAATAAAATCAGTATTTGCAAAACCATACAATGCAAGAGCAAAAGTTATTGAAAGATTCTTCCTTGAATTTCAAGAAGAGTTTGAAAAAATGATGCCAAGCTACATTGGAACAAGTATTGAAAACAAGCCTGCGTGGATGAAACGAGGAGAGAAACTTCATAGAGAGATGCACAAAAAACTCACTAATAATTACATTCCAACTGTACAAGAATTAATAAAATACATTGATTGTTGGTTAGATTTTCACAATTCAAAACCTTGTCCAAACGCTCCTCAAATATCAATTAAACAATGTTTAAATAATGTTCAACGCCATCAAATCGATAAAAATATCTTAAATGATTTAATGATGAAAACAGAAGTTAGAACTATTAATAAGCACGGAATTACATTCCTCGGACTTCATTACAGAAGTGATTCAATTTTAGGTTTAAGAGATTCTGTTTACATTAGATATAGCTTATTTGATTTAACTAAAATACACGTTTATTCAACTAAAGGTGAGTTTTTATGTGTTGCAAGACAAGTTGAAAAAGTTCACCCAATGGCAAATCATTTAGGCACTGTAAAAGATATGGAGCAATTCAAACAACAAATTCAAAAGCAACAAAGACAATTTAAAAAAGCTCAAAAAGAATTCTTGAAATACTTCCCTAAAGAACAGGCTGAAGTTATTGAGATTGAACCGCAAGAAAGGATTATGGCTGAGCAACCAATAATTGAAAAACCAAAACGGGAAAGAAAATTAAGCCCTCGTGAACTTCAGATGTATAGACCTATTTTTAATACAGATTATGAAAAATACGAGTGGTTAATGACAAATGGATGCACTAATCCTGAAGATAGAAAATGGCTTACAAACTACATTCGAAGTGATGAATACTACAATTTATATGGAGATTAAATTATGAAAAAAACTTTTATTAGGACAAAAAATGTCAAACAATTTGTATCGTTGATGGATGAACTTCAAAAACTTCCACCTAATATTCCTAAGATGGCATTAGTTTATGGCGAACATGGTCTAGGAAAATCGCAGACGATTCAATGGTGGGCTGATAAAAACGATTCGGTTTATGTAAGAGCAACACAAGGAATGACAAGCAGATGGTTTTTATCTGAAATCGCAGAAGAACTTGGAGAGGAGGCTTTTTATCATTCCCAAGAAACTTTTACATTAATTGAGAATAATTTAAGGCTTAATAACAAGGTAATTATTGTTGATGAGGTTGATTATTTAATCGATAAAAGTATTATTGAAACCTTAAGAGATTTACACGATAAAACGGGTTGCCCTGTGGTTCTAGTTGGGATGGGAGCAGTAGATAAGAAACTTGCACGTTATCCTCATTTAATGGATCGAATTTATAAAAAGCTGAAATTTGAAAAATTTAATTCAGATGATATTAAAGAAATTCTCACAGAATTAACTGATTTGAAGTTTAAGGACGATGCTATTGAATACCTTGCGACTCGTACAAACCAATTCAGACAATTAGTTAAACTTATCAATAGAATTGAAAAATTAATGAAAACAAATCAAATTGAAGAATTAGACGAATATACAATGAAAGGATTATTAAATGAAAGGCGGATTTTGACAAGAGCGGAGTCGAGCGAAGCGAGCGAGCTTGTCCCTGTGAAAAATCTGTCTGAATGGAGATTTGCCGGAGGTAAATCGTAATGAAGTGCAAAGATTTTGAGCCGTCAATAATCCAAGAGAAGCGAATATTAAAACTATGCAAACGTTTAAACAAGTTCTCGTTGGATGAGATTGAGACAATATCAGAGATTGATTCAAGCGAACTTAAGCCAATAATTGATGGTTTAATTCATGAAGAACGGCTAACATATTGTGATGGAACTTATTATTACAATAAAAAAGTTTGTAAAAAACAACAAACAAGTAAATTACCATTATTTTTTGAATTTCATAAAAAACAAGATATAGAATACATTGTCAGAGGATTTTGCACTGATGTTGAAGTCTTAAAAATGATTGATTTATTTGGTTTTACAAAGCACGTTATGAATAATTTTTATACTTATTTAAGGACTGTAATTTATGATAGACAATATAAGGAACTTTTAAAATACTATAATAAATCTCCAAAATTACCACAAGAGAGAGTATACATGAACACTAAAGTTTATCTGTACTTATACAATCATAAATTATATGTATCTCAAAAGTACCTTGCAAATAAGGAAGCTAAAAAACACAAAGAGCAAGAACGATTAGAGATTAAAAATATTTATTTGAGGAGTTATAGGAAGGTATTAAGTCGTTCATATTCTCATAAATTTCATCTTCACTTGGCAGAGGAGATATGGAAGTATGGAAAATCTTTTGAGGAAGAATATTCTGCACTAAATAAAATGTTATTTGCTTAACATTTCTTAATATAAACAGGACAATTTTTTAATTATTTTTCTTATAAATAAACGATTTCAAAAAAATATATAAATTTAAAAAAACTTTGAAAGTTTCTATTTTTAATTATTTGAGCTTATTTTTTTAATTTGTCCTATTCAGGACAGAGCCGATTTTTTAGGTGTTTTCAATATAAAAGATTTAAATATAATAATAATTGAGAGGAAATTGCGGTGGTTAAACATAACAACAGTAAGCCATTTGGGCTAGCTTTGTTGTGCTGTAAAAAATTGCCCGATTGTCTTATTCAAAAATCTGACAACAATACTAGCTTGGTTGATATAGCCCAGTTATACCAATCAAGAGAGGAATAGAAATTAATGAACAATTGTGCATTTTGCCAAAAGAAAATTTTATTAAAGTTTATTATGAGTGTTTATAATCTTAGAGCTATTGATATAGCAAGAGAAATAAACATCTCAGACAGCCTTGTTCGTAAACATATCTCAGGAGACAGAGAGTGTCCTTCAGTTGATGCATACATTATTAAGAAGTGCTTCGGAATGAATGTTCAGGAGATTCTATGAAGCAAACTTTTAATGAAAAACTGAATATTCCCAACTGGATTTCATTAGATGAAGTTTGTAAAATTCTTTCATTAAAAGAGAAAACTGTAAAAAATAAATGCAGAAATGCTGAATTAACCTATAAAGTTGTACGAAATGGAAAACAACTTGAGTATTATATTAGTTCAACATCTATTCCTGAAAATTTATTAAATTTATATTTTACAGAAACTAGAACAAAATCTGATGCTTATAGTGATGTTCCAGAGTGGGCTAAAGCACAGGCAGACAAATATCTTACAATAATAACAGCTTGTAGCGGATTAAGAGGACAACAATTAAAAGATTACATTAATACTTGGAATAATGTAAATCCTGATTTTAAGACATCATATTCAAGTTTGATGGATATGAAAAAACGTTATTTATTATATGGATTCAATGGTCTTTTAGCAAAATATGGACACAAAAAATATAAGATTCAAATTCCAGATATCTATTATCAATATTTTAAAAATATTTATTTAGTAGAGGGTGCTCCATCTTTACAAAGTTGTTGGGAACAGACGTTTGGCTTTGCAAGAAAAAATGAAGATGTAAATAAAGAAACATTCCCAAGCGGAATTACGTTTAAGCGAAAATTAAAAGAAGAAATGCCTGAGCAAAGCATTTATTTAGCACGTTATGGCTATTCTGCTTGGAACACCAAATACGGTAACTATATTGATAGAAATTATGACAACATAATTTGTGGCAAGGCTTGGGTTTCTGATCATGCACAAATAGATGTAGCTTGTCTTTCGCCTGAAGGAGATGTTATTTTCCCTTGGGTTACAGCTTGGAGAGACTATAAATCTGGCAAATGGTTAGGTTGGTTGCTGCAATATGGACATCCAAATTCTGACCATATTTTTCAAACTTTTTATTATGCTGCGAAGGCATATGGCTTACCCGATTCGGTCATTATAGATAATGGAAAGGATTATCGTTCTAAAGATTTTGCCGGAGGACGAAGTGTTATGTCAGTTGATAAAACACAAGTAAAAACTCGTTCAATGTTAGCGGAGTTGGACGTTAAAGTTCACTTTGCATTGCCATATAATGCTCAAACAAAGCCAATAGAACGTGATTTCTTAAAAATAAAAGAATTATTATCAAAGCATAGTGTTGGATATAGAGGTGGCAATGTTGTTGAAAGACCTGAAAAACTATTAGGTGAAATTAAAGCCGGCAAAATTATGCCATTTGAAAAATTTAAGACAATTTTTGATGACTTTATTGTAAACATACTAAATAAACGCCCATCTACAGGGAAAAATCTTCAAGGGATGTCACCTGATGAATTGTTCAATAAAGAATTTACAGAAAAGAGAGTTGCTTCAAATGATGCTCTAAAACTTTTCTGTATGAGAACATCAAGGACATTTACAATAGGTCGAAACGGAATTAAAGACAATCAATTAGGCATCACTTATTGGTCAGATTGGATGATTTCAAAAACAAGTCTTAAAGTTTATCTTCGCAGAGATATAGAGAATTATAAAGAGGCTTGGGTCTTTAGAGCAGATAATGATGAATTTGTAGGGAAAACAACGGCAGTAAGAGCTGTCGCTGCATTATATGCTAATGAGGTTTCAAAAGAAGAATTTAAGGAAGCAATGGCAAATAAAAAACGTAATTATAAGATTGCCAAAGCATATATCAAACAAATTAAACAAATCCCATTGGAAGAACAGTGCGAAAACTACAAAGCTGCGTATGCAAGTGTAGAAAAGGAAGCTAAGCCTAAAATTACAAAATTCGCAAACACAAATATGGACAAAGTTATTCGTAAAAATAAAGAGATGGAAGCCTTTGGGCAATATGATTTATCGATATTCCTTAATGAAGAGAAAAAGGAAGAAAAGCCACTTTATTTATACGAAACAGACAAAATTTTAGCAGAAAGAGCCAAAGGAGTTGCAAATGGATATTAGAGCAGAATTAAAAGAGTTAATGGAATCAAAAAACTACAGTATTGCTTTTGTTGCGACTGCTACAGGTCTTGCTAAATCAACAATAAGTATGTGGATTAATGACAATTATAACGGTAAAAATGACAAAATCACTGATGCTATAAATAATTTCATTAATCGTGAACGTGAACGTATTAGTAATAATGACCTACCATTTGTAGATATTTCAACTTCTCGTTATATAAATGAGATTGGTAGATTGTGTCATACACAGGGTAAAATCGGTGTTTGCGTTGGATGTGCCGGACTTGGAAAAACAGTTGCGGTAAAAAGATATACCAAAATGTTTATGGATTCAATTTTAATTGAAAGTGATTCAGGATATACAGCCAAATCACTTCTTAAAGAGGTTCACAGACGTTTAGGACTAGCGGGCAAAGGCTCTGTATATGATTTGATGGACGAGGTTGTAAGAAAGTTAAACCAATCAGGCAGACTTTTGATTATTGATGAAGCTGAAAATCTTCCATACAGAGCATTGGAAATTGCTCGTAGAATCCACGATAAAACTGGCGTTGGAGTTCTTTTAGTAGGAAGGTCTATTCTACTTGAGAACTTGAAAGGATACAACAATCAGTATGACCAACTCTATTCAAGAGTTAAATATACCAAAATACTCAATAGAATCCAACTTGTAGATATTCAAGACATTCTTAGAGCAGTTGGTCAAAACCCTGATTTAGCAGATGTATATCTTCAGTATTCAGATGGAAATACAAGAAGATTAGAACACTTAATAACACACAGCATTAGCATTGCTCGTTTTAACGACAAGGCTGAGGTCGATAGTGCTGTGATCCAAGAAACTTCCAAATTATTAATGGCATAAGGAGGTATTAAAATGCACGAAGGTAAGAAATTCCGACCCGACACTTCATTATGGTTAAACATCTTTTTAATAGCTCTTGCCATTTTTATTTTGGGAGTGCAAATCGGTATTAAACATGGACGAGAATTACAACTCGACGATATGAGAATTAAATATGGCTACGACTTTTCAGATTAGAAAAATTCACACATTAAAAAACATATTAGGTATGGATGATGATTTATACCGAGAAATGCTTATGTCCTTTGATGTTCAAAGCTCAAAGAATCTAACATTTACAGAAGCCGGTATTTTTATAGAAATTCTCGAAGAAAAAGCCATCGCATTAAATAAATGGGTAAAACGAACTAAAAAATATGAGAATTTAAATCGTGATGAGGAAATGGCTACAAATGCTCAATTAAGAATGATAGAAGGTTTATGGAGAGATATTTGCTACTACGACACTGATGAATATGCAAAAAAATCTCTTAGAAAATTTTTAAGATCAAAATTTAAAGTGGATGATGTTATGTTTCTGACAAAAATAAAGGCAATAAAAGTCATTCAGGCAATAACAGCAATCAAAAAAAAATTAGAAAAAAGTGCGGCCACACTTAAGTAGTAGAAGAAAAGTAAAGGAGAAAAACTATGTTAACAATGGAAAAAACAAATGAAGAAATGTCAACAATGAGAGACAATCAGTTCTTTGGTGATATTGCACAGGAAGAAAATAATAAAAAAGAATGTGCAATGATGGGCTTAATTAAAAATCAAATTATTGTTCTTAATGAAGAACTTGATGTTGCGTACAACAGACTAGGACAAGTTGCAACAGATGAAGAGAATTGGAGTGGCAAGTATGAAAGAAAAATGGCTTGCAAAATACTTCAAGGGCAAATTGCAATTCTTACAAAGTTGGAAAAGGATATGGAAAACATGTTGACACCAACTAGTATGCCATCTTGTTAATAATAAACAGGTCGAAACGGTCGGCTAACGGTGCAAGCTGACCGTCTTAGAGTAAGGCTCTAACTGATGAGACCACTATAAATAATAAGAGGAGAAAATGGAATATAAACCTTGGATGGATTATATAAGACCAGAAGATATGCCAAATGATGATTTAAAGACAATTGCTGAATCAGCTGGCATACGATCAGCTTTGGCTTTAATTTTTCTAACTCCAGGATTAACAGTTACAATTCCAAGAAATGCTTTTACAGAGGTCAAAAAGAGATACATAATAAGTCAGTATGATGGTAGAAAATATACGATAAATCGTCTTGCATTAGAGTGCGGTTTTTCTCAAAGATACATTTATAAAATAATCGAAAACCATCTTCAAAATAAATCAACAATCCCTAAAGAATAATATTTGATACATCACTTCTTACTCTAATGCATTTTTCATCTGCATTAGAGTTTTTTTATTCCTCAACCGGGGTAATTAAATCCATTTCGATATTATATCTTTTTCCCTTTTTATCAACGCAGGTTGCATACTCAATGTCACCATCGGCAAATGAATTTGTCCAAGTGTAGATAAGTAGTCCTATTTCATTAGTTTTATTATTATAAATTTTAGTTCCGAACAACATATTATTTTTGTTTTTTAATTCCATAATTTATACCCTTAATTATAAATACTCTGCTACTAAATAAACTGTTTCAAAATCGTGGTCAACAACTTGTATATCTTCATCAACATTACCCTCCATATCTGTGATTTTTACTTCAAAATTTTCATCTACATTTTTTAATTTTTCAATTAATTCTTTTACTTTCATTTTATTTCCCTTTCGTTTTGTGCATTGTCATTAATCGAATAGCGTTCAGACTATTTCAAGTAACTATGTGTATTTTGTATCATTCAGACACATTGTTACAGTGTGTTAGAATTAAACAAGAAATAAGCTAATTCGGCTGTAATTTTCTTTTCACATATAAAAGAGTTTGATTTTTTATCAAAAGCGATGTTTCTTATATTATTAAGGATTTTCTCCACAACTTCGTTAAATTCACTATCGGTGTATTCTCTTTTGATTTCATATAGAATTGAACCGTATTTTACAATTTTTATTTTTTGAATTTTTATCTCTTCAATAGATTCAATTTTTTCGTCAATTTCTTCGTATCTAATTTCTAAAAATTCATCATTAACTGCCTCTGTAATATCTCTTGTTCCATCAGAGTGTACAACTAAAAACTTTTTTAATTTTAAATCGTCTATCATTTTTCATTCCTTATAATTCTGCTTCTGTGCCATCGCTATAAATAATTCCTGCGATTCTAATATCGCCACTTGAAGAATCGTTGTAATATTCAATATCCTTGAATCCGTTTAAATCGTAGTAATCAAAGCAACCACAAGCATTAATTCCTATTCCGTACTTTTTAGAAATTCTTGTTAATTCTTTCATAAATCCTTGGTAGTTCTTTTCATACTTTTCTTCGTTCGTCATTGTCATAATATAATCCTTTCGTTTGTCTGTACTGACATTAATCGATTGCAATAGCAAAAATCTCAAGCCATTGAGACTATTTTGTATCATTTAGACACATTAAAAAAGAGTTGAGATTTAATATCCCAACTCTTTTAAAACCTTATTTATATCTTTTTCAGAGGGGTTATTATCCAGCCAATCGCAAGCAAGACTTTCAAACCAAACTTCAGATGTATTTATAAAGTTAAGTTTACCTAAAACATCAAGGACATTGTCTAGGTTTATTCGAATCTCATATCTAAGAGCTGATTCTTTAAGATTTTTCTTTGCCATAAGACCTCCTGTGCTTATAAATCGGTTTCTTCAAGAACTTTCCAATATTCGATGTCATTATTGTTTAGTTCATAAAGTCTTATTACTTCGTCCAAACTTGAAACTTCGCATTCTCTTATAACGCTATGTTCCATATATGTTTCTTTGAATTCAACAACTATTCTTTTCATTTGAACCTCCTATAAAAATCTTTTGAATGTATCTCTAAAGTCTTCAGCCATTTTTATATGAGATTTGATTATTTCATAAAGATTGCTTGTGTCAGTAATGTCATAATGCAGAACCTGCCTAATTCTTGAAGATTTTTTACCTTCTAAATCCTGCCAATCTAAGAATCCTAATTTTGTTTCAATTTCATCTTTTGATTTAAGCAGATTATTGAATATGTCTTTGTCGTTATTAATAAATAGTTCAGTTGCAACATATTTATCTTTAGTATTTACAGTTTGCATTATCTGCACACCTTTTTTACCAATTGAAATATATTGATAATGCTGTGGAGCAGGATTGATTTGCATTTCGCTTTGTAATTCATCACAGACTTCAAAGTATCTATCCCAGTATTCTTTTTGTATTTGTTTTGCAGGTGTATTGTTATTTCTAACTTGTTTTGTTGGGATTTCGGGTTTTAAAATAGGTTTAAATTCTATTTTATCCCCGTTCAAAATAGTTTTAATTACAAAAAGTCCACAATAATTTTGATTAAAACAATGATTTAATGTTTTAGCGATATTAATTAAATCTTCTTTCTCGTTTGCGATAAACCAAAATATATAGGCTTTTTGATTTCCTCTTAATCCGCCAACTGCCTCTATTAAACCATCTGCATTTTGTGTTAATTGAGGACAAATAATGTGTAAGCCTCGATTTGGATAATCCTTAAGTAATTCTTCAATTACTTTGTCTTTGTGCTTTTCAATGTAATTGCTGAAGTTTTGTCTGCTTTTTAAAACTTCTTGTGCTGTGATTGTTTCTGTCATATTGACCTCCTTTTATAACTACAATCACATTAATCACTCGAATACACGGAATTGGAAGTCGTTTCTTCCAATTCCGTATCATTTAGACACAATTAAGAATCGCTCATATCAATACTATATGGGCTGATTTCTTTTAAGTTATTCAATTTTGCTATTCCATGTGGGACAACACTATATCCACCTTTTGGAGATTTTACTATACTAGGGTGGTCTCTATATGCTGTACTAACCAAATTCTCTCTTGCTTGATCGTAGGCTTTTCTTGCGTTTTGAGGACTCTTATATACGGTTCTTACACCATTTTCACCCTTGTATTGGTATGTCCTTGGAATATCTTGTACTTTTTTACTTGCTAACTTTGAAGCTTCTGTTTTAAATTTTTTAGACTGTGCTTTTGCTTCATCGGCTTTTGCCTGTGCCTCTTTTGCGTATTGTGTATATTTTTCCGCCAATTCTTTTTTACCGGCTTGTTTATACTTTCTTGCAATAGCTTGTTCAGAGGCAGCTCTTCTTGAGAATTCGTAGGCATCATCATCGTATTTATATGATTTATTTAACAAGTAATTTAATTCGTTCTCAGTTTTAGCATTAATTGATTTACTTGCTCCGCCTCCGCCTCTGCTACCGCCTGAGCCACGTCCTCCCATATATTAATCTCCTTTCATTTTCGGAATATCTACGCCAATCCAGTTCTTCTCTTCTTGCGACCAAGAAAGTTTCCTTCCTGATTTTTTGGCTATTCGATTAACTACTTTGTCGATTTGAGCACGACTTGATTTGTGCAGGACTTGCCAATCATAATCTTCCTCACCTCTTGCATCAGAAGGATTTTTCCATTTCCCGAGGCTACGGACTGATACGTTTATAAAGTCTCCGTAATCTTCAACCCTAAAGTCGCTACGTCTTATGTATCCATCAGTTGAAACTTTACTTATTAATTCATCTTTCAAATTAGAAACTGTGCTATCCATAGACATTTTGGCTTTTGGTGTTCTTGGTTTCTTTTCAGGTTTTACACCATTTTTGAGATTTTCTGCACGTTTAGCACGAGCTTTAGCAAGAGCATCAAGACGTTTTTGCTTTAAATCTGCGGCTTTTTGGGCATCAAGTTCATCTATTCGTTTTCTTATTGCTTCCATCTCTCGAACTCGTTGGTCTATACTATAAGCAGGATTCCCTGAAATACTGTTATACAACCTTATAAGTTCGTTTTTATCGGTAATACCTTCCCCGATATTTTTAGGGGCTTTTGAAGCAGCACCTCCGCCGCCTTTTCCGCCTCCTGAACCACGTCCTCCCATTTTTACCTACCTTTCTTTTCAAATTTATTCATGTATGGTTCAAACCACTTGAGGTTTTTATACCCCTCAAGTTCGGTCAGTTTGTTTCCATAAATCAAAATCTGCTTTGGTTCAATTTGTTTTATCATTTCTTTAAAACCTTGCATAAACAGTCTTTTAGCTTCTTCTGAATTAAGTACCCCAACAGTGCCGACTGCAACGATTGAACCCTTTGGAACACCTAAAAATGCATATTTATAACTGGATTCATCTGACCAACTAATTGATGGAATAACCTTAATTCCAAGCATTTGCCAGTAACGAGCACACCAACGATTCCTGTAAACCTGCCAAATTTGGAACGCTTCAGGATAGTTTGTGTACATAGAAAAGTCTGGGGATAAGACTCCATCATATTTTTTTAATTCTTTAATTTGAGAATCAGTGTTTTTCCAACATCTTTCAAACCTATAATCATCTAAAAAGAAGTGGGCTGTGCCATTTCTGTTAGAATCTACCCGATATGGGATGAGTTCTTTAACTTCGAACTCATCCTTGTTTATATCAGGTATGCCATAGGAATTAGAGGAGGAAAAGAAACCTTTTTCAATATTTTGTACGTTTAATAAATTTCTCCAAGACATAACTAATCTACCTTATTAAATTTTTTAATTAACGATTTTAATTTTCTTTGATCCCTCTTAGACATAGAGGATTTATATTTTTGTGTTATTTCAATAATTTGTTCTGCAATATTTCCGGCTTTTTCTAAGTTTTCTTTATCTTCTATGATTGTTGTTGTTTCTTGATTTTCAATCTTTGCCTGACCATATTTCGCAAATTGCGAAATACAGTCAAGAAAAGATTTAATTATTGCTGATAGTCCAAGCATTAAGCTCTCAACTTCTCAACAGCCTCTAGAAGATGTTTAGCGAAGGATTCTATTGCGTTAACTCCTTGATTAAAACAATAATCGTCCAATGCATTCGGAGAAGTTTTAATTTTCTCCTTTAACTTATACAAGCTGTCTATTGCAGGCTGAGCAACCTTAGCAAGGTTCTCATAGAGTTTTGTAATATACTTTGGGACATTCTTTTCAGCCAAATTTATTACGAATGGCTCAATAACATTCCATAGCTCATTCAAAACTTTCCAATCTTTAAGCCACGAGAATAAACTCATAGTAGTCTCCTTTCTTAATGAACTTGTATTTGTTGGCTTTTATCTTGTCTCTATACCAAGATATTTTTTGTCGAAGGTACTTCCCGACACTATCTGTTGATAAGTTAGGCAAATAATGAAGATAAGTGATGTCTATTTTGCCTTCACGTTTTTGTTTTGCACGCCTTTGGTCAAATTCGTAATGTGTGAATACTGATTTTTCAGATATTAAAATTCCGTATTTTACACTCAAATAAGCTGTTAAGCAGCACAGTGCTTCAATCTGTTTTTGTGTTAAGGGGTATTTTGTTTGTTTTTTATCTGATGTAAAACCTGCCATTCCACATACCGATAGACCAATACAACCAGTATTTCCTCCACCACAGTGCATTGCATAATTGCCGTCATAGCAATTTAGATTATCTTCAGGCTTATGTGTGCCTGCAAAAATCTTCCCATATTTATCTACACAATAGTGGTATGCTTTTAAATCTGTATCGCAAGGGGTATTAGCACCTGCGGTCCAGTGCAAACAAATTTTAGATAGTGAGGTCATTTAAAATGATTCTCCTTTCTTGACGTTTTGTGATTAACTCTAAATACTCCTCATCACTTAATGTAGTTGTAATTCCTAAGTCTTTTTCTTCTTTATAGAGTGAAACTAATTTATCCGTTTCATTTAAAAAAGCTTCTGCTTCTACTTTGTCGATAGCATTAAAATATGCATTTGCGTCTAAAACCCACTCTCCGTTTAAAAATATTGCATATTCGTGCGGTTTTTTAGGTACTTGAAAATCATCAAAAAGCAAGGAGTCTGTTTCCATATAATTGTTATTTCTTATAACTGAATACATTAAAAAATCCTTTCAACTTGTAACAGTAACGACACATTGCTGTTGTATGAGCGTGCTATATTATCGCAATCTTTAAATCGCATTAAGGTTGATGGTGTTCTTACATTAAATTGACATTCATCAATGTGAAAACCATAGTTATTAAATTCAATCCCTGCATCATAATTTGAGTCAGGATACCAAGGCATTGTAAATCCTGTTGTTTTATCTTTTATCCAACCTGAAACTTTTAAATTTTTATAATCAAAACCAAGATTATGAAAAAAGGAATATAATGTATTTATGCTTAAATCCGTATCCTCGCTTATATATTGATTTTCTACTGCATAACTACATACATCGGATATAAAATTATTTTGAGTTTTAATTCTGCCTACATAGATAATTTCCTTTTCTTCAAATTCTTGTGTTTCAAGGTTATAAGAATAGAATTTATTCTCTGGAATCACAAAACAATCGGCAACTTCATGCATTTGAAATTCGGCAACTTGTGCTCGTGTTGCCATATTTTGAATTTCAGTAATTTCAAGTTTAAATTGGATGCACTCTTCGATAACATCAGCATCAAAATGTCTAACTTCATTTGCAATCCAATCTGTCTCTTCGTTAATTTCTTTTAGAACAATCCATTCTTCTCCATTAAAGCCTTTAATATAACCTTTTTTAACACTTCCTCCGGGATCATCATGTGAAGCTACGATTGTAAATCTTGCAATTTTTCTATAATTAGGGAAATCAATTTGTAACCATTGGTTTCCACCGACAACATTGGCTACCCATTTATTATTACGAACACCATTAAATGCAAGATAACAAGGATAGCTTGCGCCTGTTGGGGTATAAAAGCTGCTGCAACTTGCCGTATATCCGAATTTAAATTCTTTACTTGTAGTTAAAGAAATCATTGTTGGAATTGAATTTTTGTTGGAGTATTTCTGCAAAGAATTTGAATAAGTCGGTCTGGCGGATGTTACAAAAGGTTCAAATTTGTTTTCGCTATTTTTTTTGAAACCAACATACATTATTGAGTTATTTAAAAGATTTTCTATGCTTATTGTTTCATTTATTTGTGATAGTTGATTTAATTTTCCAATCGAGGATGTTCCGACACCAGTATTTATAAGAAGAGGTTTATCAATTGAAAAATTAAGTTTTGCAACCATTGGCATAATATCATTTATAGATTCATATAGCTCCAGTGCTCCAAACCCACTAAAAGTTCCATTTCCGCAATTTTTATTTATTGTTATTCGGTAATATTTAAAACTTTCAAAATATGTGAGTGCAAAATATCGTTTTTCATTTTGTACCCAATTTAAATTATCTTTATAATCTCCAAGGAGAGTCCAATCTGTATCATTATTACTTCCTTCTATTACAAAATCGCAGGGTGAATGTGTATTTGCATCAGCAGAATTCCTTGAAGTAATTGAAAAGGCTTTTACTTTTGGAGTAATATTTTTAAATTCAATTTTTAACCAACCTGTGGTTACCCCATTTATAGTCAACCAACCATAGGCATCATTGTTGTGATGTCTAAATGCTTTCCAAGGCATATAATTTATTGCATCATATTGTGAACTTGATGAAATAACGCAAGTCTCATTTTCAAATGAATCCATTATTGGCATAATGTCATCTGTTAATTTAATTTTTTCAATAAAATCAGCTTTGCCATATTTGTTTTTGGGGGCATTTAAAATTGTCTGTGTGGGATAAGAATTTGTATATTCTTCTTTTGCTGTAAAATAACTTACTTCTTTTATAATTTCATTTTCAAAAAGATAAATTCCTATATCCCCATTTTTGGTAATTCTATCAACATTATTTTGCAATCTTAGAATGTTACTACTAATAAGTTTCCTTGTATCAAGAAATTCAATAAAAACAAATCCGGATGTTTTTCCTGTTATTGTATCAATAGTAGAAGTTCCAACAGCCTTAAAATTATTAGTATTTCCAACTAATTCAAGAACATTTGTTGACGAATCAATTATTTTTGCAGGGTTTTGCTTGTATTCCTCAAAAAGAGTGTTTAAGGTATTTATTTTATTTTCATGTTCATTATTTGATAGACGAAGTGTTTCAAAATTGCTATTTATATCATTAGATACAGCTTTTGTTTTCGGTTTAAATTCAACTAATTCTTCAATTATTGACATATATTACTCCTTAAATTTGTTGTGGGATATTCTTTCTCCATATAGCAAGCCAATTAACCTGCGGATTAGCTCTTT
>CANQCG010000026.1 GCA_947589645.1 uncultured Clostridia bacterium | reverse complement strand
TAAGTATTTGCTCTATTTCATTTGATATGTTTGCAGTTGAAGTATTAATAGCTTTATTAAACAATAAAAAGTTAATATTAGCAAATGAAGAAGAGCATAAAGACCCTATAGCTATAAGTAAATTAATAAAATCAAATAATATAGAATTTATGATGATAACTCCTTCAAAAATTCAATTATTGTTATCAAATGAAGATACTGCCCAAAGTTTAAAATATTTAAAAAGTATTCAACTAGGAGGAGAAGCATTAAATAAAAATGTATTTGAAAACATAAGAAAATATACAAATGCACAAATATGTAATCAATATGGACCAAGTGAAATTACATCTTGTTGTTCATATAAAGAGATAACATCTTCTAATAATATCAATATAGGTAGACATATAAATAATGTACAAATTTATATATTAAATAAAGATATGAATTTGTGCCCAATAGGAATAGAAGGAGAAATATGTGTAAGTGGAGAGGGAATATCAAAAGGTTATATAAATAACCCAACTGCAACAAACGAAGTATTTGTAAAAAACACATATGGAGAAGGAACGCTATATAAAACAGGAGACATAGGAAAATATAATAGCAGTGGAGAGATAGAATACATAGGAAGAAAAGACTTTCAAATAAAAATGAGAGGCTTAAGAATAGAGTTATCTGAGATAGAAAAGCAAATATTAAATATAGAGGGAATAAAAAATTGTGCAGTAATATACAAAGAAGAGAAAGATAATAACTCATATTTAGTAGGATATTATACATCAACAGAGAACATAGATAACTCATATATAAGAGCAGAATTATCTAAGCATTTACCATTATATATGGTACCAAAATATATAATTAAGATAGATAATATGCCAATAACGAGAAATGGAAAAATAGACTTAAAAGCCTTAAGAGAATATGAAATTAAAAATAATGAGACATCAAATTATGTAGCACCAGAAAATGAAATACAAAAGCTATTTTGTGATGTATGGGGAAAATTATTAAAGACAAAAGTAGGAATAAATGATGATATATTTGAATTAGGAGCAGACTCATTGCTTGCAATAAAGTTTAAAGTTGAAATGCTATCTAATAATATTGATGTGCAATATGCAGATATATTTAAATATCCTACTGTTAAAGCATTATCTGAAGCTAATACTGTTACTATTTCTGAACAACTTGATAATTATGATTATAGTGAAATTAACTTAATATTAGAAAAAAATAATATTAAAAACTATAAAAAAGTATCAACTAATAAAAATAACAATGTTTTGTTATTAGGCTCAAATGGCTTTGTAGGTATGCATATATTATATAACTTTATAAAGCATGATAATGGAAATATATATTGTATAGTTAGAGATAAAAATAAGTTGTCTGCAAGAACAAGATTTTTAGATGCGTTACATTTCTATTTTGAAAGTGAATTAGATGAATTTATAGACAACAGAATTATAATTATAAAGGGAGATATAACCAAAGAAAACTTTGGCTTAAGTTCAGAGTTATATGATGAGATTGTAAATAATGTTTCTATTGTAATTAATTCTAGTGCTAATGTAAAACACTATGGAAACTTTAAAAACTTCGAAGATATAAATATTGGTTTAACACAAAAAGCAATAGAATTTTGTGAAAAATATAATAAAAGGCTTATACAAATTTCTTCTACTAGTGTTTGTGGTGAGATAACTTCTGATAAAAATATAACATTTTCAGAAAATAATTTGTATATTGGTCAAAAGTTAGACAATGTATATATAAAAAGTAAATTCGATGCAGAAAGAATTATTTTAGAGCATATTGCTAAAGGTCTAAAAGCACAAATATTAAGGCTTGGAAATATTACAAATAGATACTCAGATGGCAAATTTCAAATTAACTATGAAGAAAATGCTTTTATTGGCAGAATAAGATCTTTAATAGAATTAGGAAGTATTCCAGATTATTTATTAAATGCACAATTAGAATTTACACCTGTGGATTTATGTGGGTATGCAATTGTATTAATAATGCAAAATTATATAGAAGATTTTAGTGTATTTCATTTATATAATTCTAACCATATTACAATGAAGAAATTTGTAAATCTACTCAAAGAACATGATATTTATTTAGACATAGTTGACGAAGTTAAATTTAAACAAATAGTAGAAGACACTTTAATGGATGATAGTAAAAAAGATATATTATCTGGTATTGTTAATGAATTAAATTCAAATAATAATTTAGAAATTAATACAAATATTGACATTATATCTGAATTTTCTAAATATTTTTTAAATGCTATTGACTTTAATTGGTTAAAAATAGATAATAAATACGTAGATAAATATATTAAATATTTTAAAAATATAAAATTCATTTAGGAGAGGTTAGTATGGAACATATAGGTTCACTAATATTAATGATAATGTCTGAGATATTGTTATTAGGAATTGCAATATTCTTGAAAAAAGAAAAGAAAAGCCAATTAAAAACAGCCTTTTATTTCGTAATTTTATGTTTGTCTAGTTGGACATTTTGTTCAATTTTACAAGTGCTATTCCAAAACACAGATATAGACCCTTTCTTTTGGGAAAAACTAGCAGGGTTTGGAGTATGTTTTTCACCAGTTGCTTTTTTGACATTAAGCCAAGTATTTGCTAAGACAAAAATAGAGTTTAAATGGTATCATTTGTTAATATTAGTTATTCCAATAACTACAGTTATATTGACATTTACCAATGAATATCATCATTTAGTGTTTGTAAATTATTCTATTAATATGAATGAAACAATTTATGGAAAGTATTTTAATAATGTATATAGCATATTTAATGGTGTATTATATGCAACTGCATTGTTCTATTTCTTAAGGTATTCTATTAAAAACTCTGGTTTTTTTTCAAGGCAATCATTGTTAATTATTATTGGTACATGTATCCCACTATTCTTTAATGGGCTTGGTACATTGAGAGTAATACCTGTTACTATGTATATGACTCCAATCTCATTCTCATTTTTAGCATTTTGTTTTGCTATTGCGATATTCAAATTTAAATTTTTAAAGTTGGCTCCTATAGCATTACAAAGAATAGTAGATAGAATGTCAGATAGTTACATAGTAATAAATGAAGAAAATACTATCACAGATTTTAATAAAACATTACTAGACACTTTAAAAATAAAAGATGAAAATGTAAGAAATAAAAATATATTTGATTTTATAAATAAACATGGAATAAACGAAGAAAAAATGCAACAAGCACTAATAAAAGTAAAAAGTTCGCCAGTTACTGAAACATTTGAAATAAAAATAGAAAAAGTGCAAAAATACTTTACAGTAGAAATAAATGCAATAAGACAAAGGGACCAATTTTTAGGAACATTAATATTATTTAAAGACATAACACAGCATAAACAAGATATGGAAACAATACATAGAAACCAAGATATACTAGTAGAAAGAGAACGTCTAGCATCATTAGGACAAATGATAGGAGGAATAGCACACAACTTAAAAACTCCAATAATGTCAATATCAGGAGCAACAGAGGGCTTAAACGATTTAATAAAAGAATATGATGCATCAATAGATAATCCACAAGTAAACTCAGAAGATCACCATGCAATAGCAAAAGACATGTCTGGTTGGATAGAAAAAATAAGAGGCTATTTAGAGTATATGTCTGATGTTATTACAGCTGTAAAAGGTCAAGCAGTTAACTTCTCAGAAGAACAAAACTTTACTTTTACTATAGCAGATTTAATAAAACACGTAAATATATTAATGAAGCATGAACTAAAAAATGCGATTGTATATTTAAATACAGATATCAGATGCGATGAAAATACAAAAATGACAGGAAATATGAACAGTTTAGTACAAGTAATAAATAACATGATATCAAATGCAATACAAGCTTATGCAGGCGTCCCAGATAAAAATATAGATTTAACAATTTCTGAAGATAATGATAATATAATAATTTCTGTAAAAGACTATGGACCAGGACTTCCTGAAAAAGTACAAGAAAAACTATTTAAAGAGATGATAACAACAAAAGGAAAAAACGGAACAGGTCTAGGATTATATATGTCATATTCTAACATAAAGGCACACTTTAATGGAGATATTACAGTTTATACAAAACAAGGAGAGGGAACAACATTTAATATAATACTACCAATTATGTATAAGTTATAAAAAATAGGTGGTTAATAACCATTAATTTGAATTATGAGGTGATAAAAATGAGAATAGGTGCACAAAACCTAGCAAATGAAGAAACCCCACAATACAAAATAATTGCAGTAGATGATGAAGAAGGAATAATTGATTCTCTTTCAGTATTTTTAGAAAGATCAGGTTATAATTTAGTAGGAGTAACAGACCCAGTGCAAGCAATAGAGAGGGTAAGAAATGAACATTTTGACCTTATGCTTCTAGACTTTATTATGACGCCTTTGCATGGAGACCAAGTAGTAGAAGAAATAAGAAAGTTCAATAAAGAATTATACATATTATTACTAACAGGTCATAAAGATATTGCTCCACCACTAGAAACAATAAAAAGATTAGATATACAAGGTTATTGCGAAAAAAGTGATAAGTTTGACCAATTATTATTATTAATAGAATCTGCAATAAAATCAATTGACCAAATGAGAGAAATAAAAAGAATAAATAACGAGCTTTCAGATGCAAACCAAAAATTAGAAAATGCATATATGGAAAGCATTCAAACATTAAGATATACCGTAGAGGCTAAAGACCCATATACTAGAGGACATTCAGATAGAGTGTCAGAATATTCAGTTTTAATAGGCAAAAAAATGGGATTATCTGATGAAGAATTAGATACTTTAAGAGTAGGAGGGTTATTCCATGACATTGGAAAAATTGGTGTACCAGATGCAATATTAAGAAAGCCAGATAAGCTTACAGACGACGAATATTCAGAAATAAAAAATCACCCATCAATAGGTGCACATATATTAGCTCCAGCAGCAATATTCCAAAATATTATTCCAATTGTAAAACATCACCATGAAAAGTATGATGGAAAAGGTTACCCATCACAATTAAAGGGAGAAGAAATTCCACTATTTGCACGTATAGCAGCTGTAGCAGATACATTTGATGCAATGACATCAAAAAGAACATATAGGGACGAATTACCTTTAGAAAGAGTTATCGAAGAAATTGAAAGATATAAAGGAACACAATTTGACCCAAATATTGCAGATGTATTTTTAGATATACTAAGAAATCATTATGATGAAATACAAGCGATTAGAGATAAATATGTATCAAACGAGAGCGTCCTAGCATAGGACGCTCTTATTTTAACTTTCATAATAACTTTCATAATAACATTTATAATAAGATTTATAATAAGATGTATAATAAGCTTTATAATAACTTTATAATTAAACCTTCATACTCAATGCAACTTTTTGTCTATCAAAATCAATTTTTATAACTTTTACTTTAACAATATCTCCAACAGAAACAACATCAGAAGGGTTTTTAATATATGAATCACTCATTTCAGAAATATGTACTAAGCCATCATGTTTTACGCCAATATCAACAAAAGCACCAAAATCTATAACATTTCTAACTGTTCCAGTTAAAACCATTCCTTCACGTAAATCTTCAAACTTTAAGACATCACTACGTAAAATTGGTTTAGGCATGTCTTCACGTGGGTCGCGACCTGGTTTAGAAAGTTCAGAGATAATATCTTTTAAAGTCATTTCACCAATTCCAAGTTCTTCTGCTAATTTAGATGTGTCTAGATTTAAAAGTTTTGTTTTTAATTCGGCAAGTTTTGTTTTATCAGTTAAATCATTTTTGTTAAAGCCTAAGTTTGTAAGCAATTTTTCAGTTGCTTCATAGCTTTCAGGGTGTACAGCAGTAATATCTAAAGGGTTATCACCATCAAATACACGAATAAAACCTGCACATTGTTCAAAAGCTACTTTTCCAAGTTTAGATACATTTAATAGTTCTTTTCTATTTTTAAACTTACCATTTTCATCTCTATATTTTACAATGTTTTTTGCGATTGTACTATTAATTCCTGCAACATAAGAAAGAAGAGAAGGGGTAGCAGTATTTACATCAACGCCGACAGTATTTACACTATCTTCTACAACACCTGTAAGGCTTTCAGCCAAATTTTTCTGATTTACATCATGTTGATATTGACCAACGCCGATAGCTTTAGGATCAATTTTTACAAGCTCAGAAAGTGGATCTTGAAGACGTCTTGCAATAGATATGGCACCTCTTATTGAAACATTGATGTCAGGGTATTCTTCAGTTGCAAGTTTAGATGCAGAATATACTGAAGCTCCTGCTTCACTTACTATAGCATATGAAACAGGTCGTGAAGCTTCTTTTATCATATCAGATACAAACATTTCTGATTCTCTTGATGCAGTTCCATTTCCAATAGCTATCATATCTATATCGTCTTTTTGAATTAATTTAAGTAGTTTGGTTTTTGCTGTTGTTACATCATTTTGTGGAGCAGTAGGGTAGACCGTTTCTGTATCCAATACCTTTCCAGTGTCATCAATTACTGCAATTTTACATCCTGTTCTATATGCTGGGTCAAAGCCCATAACTGTTTTACCTTTAATTGGAGCCCCAAGTAGTAATTGCTTAGCATTTTGACCAAATACTTTTATAGCTTTTTCCTCAGCCTTTTCTGTTAAATCAGAACGAATTTCTCTATCAACTGAAGGCTCAATTAATCTAGTAAAACTATCTAAGATAGTATCTTTTAGCATTTTAGTAAATTGAGTTTCTCCTTTAATAATGTCTCTTTCAATATAAAATAATATTTTGTCTACATTTTTTTCTAGTTTAACTTTTAAAAATTCTTCTTTTTCACCACGGTTTATGGCTAAGATTCTATGGCTTGGCATTTTACTTACTGTTTCTTTATAATCATAATACATTTCGTAATTTGACTTTTCATCTGGTTTTGTAGCTTTAGTTTCAATAAGTCCTTCACGATAGCATACTTTTTTAATATATTTTCTAAATTTAGGGTTATCTGATATATCTTCGGCAATTATATCTAATGCACCAGCAATAGCTTCTTCAGAAGATGCAACACCTTTTTCTTCTGATATAAACTCTTTTGCTATTTCGTTTATGTCTTTTGTTTCAGTTTGCTCAATAATTATATTAGCAAGAGGCTCTAGTCCTTTTGCTTTTGCAACTGTTGCTCTAGTTTTTTTCTTTTGCTTAAAAGGTCTATATACATCTTCTACTTCTGCTAAGGTTTGGCAAATTGCGATAGCTTGCAATAATTCATCAGTAAGCTTTCCTTGTTCATCTATAGATTTTACAACTTCTGCTTTTCTTTCCTCTAAATTTCTTAAATAGCTTAAGCGTTCATTAAAGTTTCTTAAAACTTCATCACTTAAACCACCAGTTACTTCTTTTCTGTAACGCGCGATGAAAGGAATTGTGTTTCCTTCATCAATTAATTTTATTGTGTTTTCAGCTTGGGAATATTTAATATTTAATTCTTCAGCTATTTGATTAATAAGTTTGTCCATAAGTACCTCTTTTCTAAATTTAATCTATTTGACATTGCTTATTATATCAAAAAAATAAAAAAAGGGAAGAAAAAATTAAAAAATATTTGATAACTTGCTTTATTTACAATACTATATTATTATAATCTTGTAACAGATAGGAGAGTTTGTATGAAAATAGGTATAATATCAGATATTCATGGAAATATAAATGCACTAGAAGCCGTTCTAAAAGAATTTGAGATTTATAAAATAGATAAAATCATTTGTCTTGGTGATCTTGTGGGAGGAGCTCCAAAATCAGAAAATGTTGTAAAAAAAATTATGCAAATAAAAGATAAATGCTTATGTGTTAGAGGAAATCGTGAAAACTATATCATAAATGGGATGCCTTTAGTAGTACATGATGAAAAAATTCAAACTAATCAAGACCAAATAGATGCAAATCAATGGGTAAAAAGTTATTTAAGTGATATATCATTAGAATATATATATAACTTACCAAAAGAAATTATCTGGAAGGTAGAAAATAGTATTATATATATTGCACATTATCCAATGAATAAAGATGGAAGCTTTAGAAAACATGTAAAAATAGCTAACCCAAATGAAAATGAAGAAATGTTTTCTGGAATAAATGCAGATATATATTTATATGGTCATACACATGAAAGAGTTTATAATGAAAAAAATAATAAAATATATATTAACCCAGGAGCATTAGGGTGTCCAGGGAAAACTAATGATGCACCATATGGAATATTAGATATTACAAAAGATGCAGTATTATATACAGAGCATAGTGCAAAATATAATGCCCAAGAAGTGATACAAGATATTGAGACAACTGCTTTTCCGGGTTATAAAAGTGTATTGAAATTTTTTTATGGAAAAGTGGAATAATATTAAATTCCAAAAATAATGAAATAAATATGTTTAAATATTGCAAAAGCCGATTAAAAATATATTTAGTTGTACGATTTAATGCTTTTTTAGTCTAGAAATCGTAAACTTTACATAAAATTATCTATTTCTATAGTAGAAAAGCATTAAATCACACAAGGAAATATATTTATTTAAAATACTACAAAGAAATATTTAATGAACAAAGATTGTAAGTGTTTAAATTACGAAAACTTGACAAAAATAATATAAAAAAGTAAAATATATAAGGATGATAAAAGGAGAAAACTATGTCAAATAATAAAAAAGTATTAGATAATCTAGTATCAAGAACTAAAATATACCTTGTAATAATCCTAATATTATTAGTAGTAATATGTATTTACAATCCAACTTTTATAATTCCAGCAGTTATACTTTACATAGCAATAGTAGGATATTCATATATTGCAAACAACAAAAGAAAAAGTGAAATATCTGAGCATTTACAAGACTTAACTTTAACAGTTGACTCAGCTGCAAAGAACACTTTGATAAATTCACCATTACCACTAATTATAATGGAAACAGACGGAAATGTTATTTGGAAAAGTTCTAAATTTGTAACTGAATTTGCAAATGTTGATATAAACAATTATATTGACGATTTAATTATTTCTATGAAACAAGAAATAATGCAAAGTGAAAACAAAAATACTAAAACTATTGAAAAAGAAATGAAAATAGGTCAGAAGACATATAAAATTCTAGGAGAATTTGTTAAATCTAAAAACAGTAGCAAAAGAAAGCCTAGTGAATATATGCTTATAATCTATTTCATGGATGAAACAGCAACAATAGACTTAAAAAAAGAATATGATGATTCACAAATTTGTGTTGGAATAATTAATGTAGATAACTATGAAGAAACAATGCAAAGAGTCGAAAATGAAAGAAAGCCAGAAGTTATAGCTAAAATTGAAAAAATCATATATGAATGGGCAAACGAAACAAATGGTATAGTTATAAAGCCAGAAAGAGACACTTATATATATGTTTTTGAATATAGATATCTCGAAACAATAAAAGAAAACAAGTTTAGCATACTAGACACAATAAAAGATATAGCAAACGAAGAAGACATTCAATTAACATTAAGTATTGCAATATCGACAGAAGGTGAAACAGAAAAAGAAAAATATAAATCTGCTCAAGAAACAATAGACATTATACTTGGAAGAGGTGGAGACCAAGCAGCAATAAGAGAAAACGGTAAATATCAATTCTTTGGAGGAAGGGCAGAAGAGGTAGAAAAAAGAACTAAGGTCAAAGCTAGGGTAGTAGCACATGCATTAGAAAAACTTATAAAAGAAGCAGATAACATAGTAATTATGGGACATGTAAACCCAGATATAGATGCAATAGGCTCTGCACTAGGAATATATAGATTATCTACAGAATTAAAAAAGAAAGCATATATAGTAACAAATAAAGAATGTAAAGCAATAGAAGAACTTATGGATCAACTCGAAAAAGACGAAACATACAAAGATGTAATAGTTGGCAAAGAAGATGCAAAACCATTAATAACAGAAAATACTCTAATAGTAGTTGTTGATACTCATAAGAAAAACTATGTTGAAGACCCAGAATTACTAGAAAAAACAAGTAAAATAGTTATAATAGATCACCACAGAAGAAGTGCCGATTATATTGATAACAGCATATTAACTTTCCAAGAAGTATATGCTTCATCAACTTCAGAGTTAGTTACTGAACTAGTTCAATATGTAGATGTAAATTGCGAACTTAAATTATTAGAGGCAGAAGCATTATATGCTGGAATAATGGTAGATACTAAGAATTTTACATTTAAGACAGGTGTAAGAACTTTCGAAGCGGCAGCATACCTACGTAAATTAGGCGTAGATATAATCAAAATAAAAAAATGGTTCCAAAGTGATATGGAAGACTATAGCAAAATAGCAGATGTAGTTAAAAACTCAGAGATTGTTAAAGATACAATTGCAGTTTCTGTATACGAAAATCAAGACAAAGATACAAATTTAATTTGTGCTAAAGCAGCAGATGAATTATTAACAATTGGAAATATTACAGCTTCTTTCGTACTTGGTAAAGTAGGAGAAAAAGTAGTTATAAGTGGACGTTCAATAGGAGATATTAATGTTCAAATGATTCTCGAAAAATTAGGCGGTGGAGGACATATAACATTAGCAGGAGCACAAATAGAAGACAAAACCATAAAAGAAGTAAAGAAAGATTTGATACAAAAAATTAATGAATATTTTGAAGAAAATGGCTAATTTAAGGAGAAATTAAAAAGGACGAAAATCAAGAAAACACTCAAGAAGCTGAATCAATATTCTATGTAATTGTATTCGCATTTAGTTTCTTAGGCATAAATTTATAATATAAACAAAAAGGTGAGGCAAGATGCCTCATTTTTTTGATATTAGTGCTTACTAAATATTATATTGCAAAACTTTAAAAACATGGTATAATATAATTGCAAAATAAGGAGGAAAGAGCTATGAAAGTAATTTTAAAAGACAACATAAAAGGTGTAGGAAAGAAAAACGAAATAATAAATGCATCAGATGGTTATGCAAGAAATTTTTTATTTCCTAAAAATTTGGCAGTTGAAGCAACACCAGAAAACATGCAAAAGCTAAACTCTCAAAATGAAGCAAAACAATATAAAAAAAATGTAGAAAAAGAGCAGGCACAAGCAATAGCTGAAAAATTAAAAAATATAACAATAGAAATAAAAGTGCAAGCAGGAGAAAATGGTAAAATATTTGGAAGTGTATCTTCTAAAGAAATATCAGAAAATTTAGAAAAACAATATAAAATAAGCATAGATAAAAAGAAAATAGAGTTAAAAGAACCAATTAAAGTTTTAGGACAAACAATAGTAGATGCTAAATTGTTTGAAGGGGTAGTTGGAAAAATAAAAATAAATGTAATCTCATAGTTACAAAATTAAGGGGGGCAAGCAAAATGGAATTAGGTAAAGTACCACCACACGATATAGAAGCTGAGCAAGCAGTACTTGGAAGTATGTTAACAGATAAAGATGCAGTAATAGCTGCTATGGAAACATTAAAGCCAGATAGTTTTTACAGAGAAGATGATAAAGCAATATATGAAGCAATGCAAAATTTATATAATAGAGCAGAGCCAGTTGACTTAATAACATTAAAAAATGAATTAGAAACAATGTCTAAATTAGAACAAGTTGGTGGAATCGAATATTTAGCAAATCTTCCAGAAAAAGCCCCAACAAGTGCCAACGTTCAAAAGTATATTAGTATTGTTGAAGATAAAGCAATGTTAAGAACATTGATAAAAACAGCAAACGAACTTATAGAATTAGGATATAGTCAAACAGAAGAAGTAGAAGACATAATGGATCATGCAGAAAAAAAGATTTTCGATGTAATGCAAAACAAAAATCAAAAAGGCTATTCTCCAATAAAAGATGTTTTAGTAGAAAGCTTTACTAAACTTGAAGAATTATATAACAGAAAACAACACATCACAGGAGTTCCAACAGGTTTTACAGATTTAGATTATAGAACAGCAGGTTTACATGGTTCAGAGTTAATACTATTAGCTGCAAGACCAGCAATGGGAAAAACAGCATTTGCTCTAAACATAGCAGCTAACGCAGCCATAAGAGCTAAAGCGAGCGTAGTAATATTTAGCTTAGAAATGTCAAAAGAGCAACTAGTAAACAGAATGCTATGTAGTGAAGCAATGGTAGATAGCAATAAAATAAGAACAGGAAAATTAGAAGAAGATGACTGGGCAAAATTAGCCTCAGCAATAGGACCACTTTCAGAAGCAGATATAGTTATAGACGACACACCTGGAATAACGGTAATGGACATACGTACAAAATGCAGAAAACTAAAATTAGAAAAAAATATAGGGTTAGTTGTTATAGATTATCTTCAATTAATTACTGGAAACAATAAAAGAGTAGGAAGTAGAGAGCAAGAAATATCTGAAATTAGTAGGTCTCTAAAAATTTTAGCAAAAGAATTAAATGTACCAGTAATAGCATTATCACAATTATCAAGAGCAGTAGAGCAAAGACCAGACCATAGACCAATGCTTTCAGATTTACGTGAATCAGGAGCAATAGAGCAAGATGCAGATATAGTTATGTTTTTATATAGAGATGATGTATATAACAAAGAAAGCGAGAAAAAGGACATAGCAGAAATAATAATTGCAAAACAAAGGTCGGGCTCAACAGGAACGGTTGATTTATTGTGGATGGGAAATTATACAAAATTTGTTAATTTAGAAACAAGATATAATGATTAATCGAAGGGAAGAAAAATAATGGAAGAAGCTGTATTAAAAACCATTGAAAAATACAACTTAATTGACGCAAATGATAAAATTGTACTAGGAGTATCTGGGGGACCAGATTCTCTTTTTATGTTAAATATTTTAAATAATTTAAAACAAAAGCTTCAAATAGAAATTGTAGTAGCACATATAAACCACATGATAAGAGAAGAAGCAGATGAAGAAGAACAATTTGTAAAAGATTTTTGCAAAAAAATAAATGTAGAGTTTTATTCAAAAAGAATAGAAGCTAAAGAATATGCAAATAATAATAAAATAGGGTTAGAAGAAGCAGGAAGAAAAATAAGATATGAATTTTTTGATGAAGTTTTAAATAAGGTAGGAGCAAACAAAATAGCAGTTGCGCATAACAAAAATGATAAAGTCGAAACTATTATTATGCATTTGTTAAGAGGTAGCGGAATATCAGGTTTGCAAGGAATTATGCCTAAAACAAACAATATAATAAGACCTATCATAGAAATAGAAAGAAAAGACATCGAAAATTATTGCCTTAATCAAAATTTATCTCCAAGAATAGATAAAAGTAATTTTGATAATACATATACAAGAAACAAAATAAGAAACATAGTAATTCCGTATATTAAGCAAGAATTTAACCCCAATTTTATAGAAACTATGACTAGACTTTCAGAGGTAATTACCGAAGAAAATACATTTTTAAATAAGCTAACCGAAACGCAATATAAAAATGTTTTAACACAAGAAACTTACGAACAAATCGAGCTAGATTTAAAAAAATTTAATGAACTTGATAATATAATAAAGAAAAGAGTAATATTATATACTGTGTCAAAACTTAGGGGAAGTAGCGCTGGAATTGAAAAAATACATATAGAAGATATTGTAAAGCTATGCCAAAATAATATTGGGAATAAATTTTTAATTCCAAATAAAGGGTTAAAGGTATTTGTAAAAAACAAAAAAATTTTATTTATAAAAGAGTTTTAGAAACGATAGCTTCCGTAGTAAAAGTACTTAAAAGTCGCTATTTGTCACAAAAAAGTCATATAATAACTATTGCAAAATATAAAAAATTATGTTATAAAAATCAGTATAAAACGAAAGAAATTAAAAATGGAAAAATAGTTTCCATATAAAAGGAGGAATTTTTTTTGAACAGCAAAACAAGAACATTAGGAGCTTGGTTAATAATAGGTACAGTATTTATAATATTAATAACAGCTATAATAGAAAACAGTAACTCAAAAATGTCTTATTCGGAGTTACTTTCAGCAATAGATTCAGGAGAAGTGCAAGAGGTAGTAATAAAATCTGATAAAACATCAGCTATAGTCA
Source organism: uncultured Clostridia bacterium (assembly GCA_947589645.1). Classification (GTDB taxonomy): domain Bacteria; phylum Bacillota; class Clostridia; order TANB77; family CAG-508; genus CAG-269. The sequence continues at coordinate 3,639 of CANQCG010000026.1, read as the reverse complement.
CATTAAAAGATGGTAAAACAGAAAAAAGTGTTAACATACCTAGTATAGATAGTTTTATGCAGTATGCACAAGAAGATATGCAAACTGGTGCAATAGATGTCTCAGAAGAATCAGAATCAATTTGGATTACAATTTTTAGTTTGTTAACGCCATTTGGTTTACTAATAGTATTTTTAATATTCTGGTTTTTAATGATGGGTGGAATAAACAATCAACCAGGTGGAAGCAAAACCATGACATTTGGCAAGAGCAAAGCCAGAATGATAAATAGCAATGACAGACATAAAGTTACATTTGATGATGTAGCAGGTGTTGATGAAGAAAAAGAAGAATTACAAGAAATAGTAGAATTTTTAAAAAATCCTAAAAAGTTCACAGATATGGGAGCAAGAATTCCTAAAGGTGTTTTACTTGTAGGACATCCAGGAACAGGAAAAACTCTTTTGGCAAAAGCAGTAGCAGGAGAAGCAGGTGTACCATTCTTTATAATAAGTGGATCAGACTTTGTAGAAATGTTTGTTGGTGTTGGTGCATCAAGAGTAAGAGATTTATTTGAACAAGCTAAAAAGAATGCACCATGTATAGTATTTATAGATGAAATAGATGCAGTAGGCCGTCAAAGAGGAGCTGGTTTAGGAGGAGGACATGACGAAAGAGAACAAACCTTAAACCAATTACTAGTTGAGATGGATGGCTTTGCTGAAAACGAAGGAGTAATAGTGCTTGCAGCTACTAACAGACCAGATGTATTAGACAAAGCATTATTAAGACCAGGAAGATTTGATAGACAAATAGTAGTATCATCACCAGATGTAAAAGCAAGAGAGCAAATATTAGAAGTACATGCAAGAAAGAAAAGATTAGCAGATGATGTAGACTTAAAAGTAATAGCTAAAAATACATCAGGCTTTTCTGGAGCAGACCTAGAAAATGTATTAAATGAAGCAGCATTACTAACAGCTAGAAGAAACTTAAACGAAATAGGAATGAAAGAAATAGAAGATGCCATGGTAAAAGTTACAATGGGACCTGAAAAGAAAACAAGAGTTAGAAGCGAAAAAGAAAACAAACTAGTTGCATATCATGAAGCAGGTCATGCTGTGGTTAGTAGATTCTTAGAAACACAAGACCCTGTACATCAAATATCTATAGTACCTCGTGGTATGGCAGGTGGTTATACAATGTATAGACCAACTGAAGACAAATCATTTATGTCAAAAACAGAAATGGAAGAAACAATAATTTCTCTACTTGGAGGAAGGGTAGCAGAAGCTTTAATACTAAATGATATTTCAACAGGTGCAAGCAACGATATAGAAAGAGCATCAAAAATTGCTAGAGACATGGTAACAAAATATGGAATGAGTGACAGAATAGGCTCAATAATGTTTGGCTCAGGTCAAGAAGAAGTATTTTTAGGAAGAGACTTTGCTCAAGCTAGAAATTACTCAGAAGAAACAGCAGGAATAATCGACGAAGAAGTTAAAAAAATAGTTGATAAAGCATATATGACAGCTAAACAGATACTTACAGCAAATGTTGACAAACTTCATATTGTAGCACAAGTTCTTCTAGAAAAAGAAAAAATCGATGGCGAAGAATTTAATAGAATATTTGAACAATAAAGTAAAAAATAAAATAGCACCAATTGCTATTTTATTTTTTCATAATTTTAACAATTTTTTCCGAGTCCAGTCCCGTAGGTTGCTGAACTACTGATCTACTATAGATAGTATAACATCTAAATCCTGATTTTGTCAAGTAAAATGTTAAATTTATCTATTAGCGTTATTATATTTTTATTTTGGAAATTTATGCATTTGATTTAATATGAATTAGTAATATATTAAAAAATAAGTGTGTTATCAATTGTCATAAAGAAAAATCTTGATTTTTATTATTTAGTAATATAGAATATCAATTAGATTATACAGGCAAAGGGGAAGATAAAATGAATTATGCTGATATAAAAGAAGTAGATGTAGCAAATGGACTAGGAGTTAGAACATCTGTATTTGTTAGTGGATGTAACCATCACTGTAAAGGATGTTTTAATAGTGAAGCTTGGGACTTTAACTATGGAAACAAGTTTACTGACGAAAGTATAAAAACTATTATGAAACAGCTAGATAAACCATATATTCAAGGGCTATCATTACTTGGTGGTGAGCCACTAGAATATCAAAATCAAGAGGGGCTTTTACCACTTTTAAGACAAGTTAAAGCAAAGCATCCAGAAAAAGACATATGGTGTTATACAGGTTTTAAGTTCGATGAAGATATAGTGGGAAAAATGTTTGAAACAAACCCAGATACAAAAGAATTTATGTCTTACATAGATGTTCTTGTTGATGGAAAGTTTGAAGAAGACAAAAAAGATTTAAAAATAAAGTTTAGAGGCTCAAGCAATCAACGCATAATAGATGTTAAGAAAAGTTTAAAAGAAAATAAAGTTGTTGAATTTGAGGTATAATTACATTTATACTATTATAACAAAAGTGAAAGAATTAAAACAAGTGTAACATAAATGTAACAAAAACTTAACACAACATTAATTGAAAAATATATTAATAATAGTATAATAAATATGTAGTAATATGTAGAATTTTGACACAAATACTAAAAATAAAATAGTAGTATATTATTAATATACCAAAGGAGATAAAACAAATGACAAACGCTATAACCCTTGGCGCTGTACACACACACACACACACACACACACACAGATAACCGTTAATAATAAAATAAAAAATCAAAAACACATAAGGCTATTTAGCAATATGTTTTTTAGCATTTCTAAAAAACATACTGCTAAGTAGTCTTTTTTGCACTGCAATATTTTAAAGCAAACATATACAAAACAGGAGATGAGAAAAGTTGAAAACAATGAAAAATGTAATAAAAAAATTAGTAATAATAATAATACTATTAGTATTATTAATGCCATTATTGCACTTTATATTAGGCACATATGCAAGATATGTAAGTACCTTTACAGGAGATGCAAAAACATCAGTAGCAAAATGGTCAGTAAAGCTTAAAGGTGATGACACAGGAGAAAAAACAAAAATAGATAATTTAATATTTAAATTACAAAAGAACAAAAATGTAAAAGAAGGAAAAATTGCTCCAGGGGCAACAGCAGTTGCAGAGGTAGAATTTGATTTAACAGGAACAGAAGTATCAGTAGATATAATAGCAGAAATAACAACAGACAATATAGAAAAAGTCTTTAAAGAATCAGCAAAAAATGTAAGCCTTACAGCAGAAATAGATGGAACAAAAGCAGAAGTAACACAAACAACCATGAGAAAAACAATATCACTTCCAAATAATAAAGCATTCACAGCAGAAAATGGAACAAGGAAGCTAACTTTAACATTAAAGTGGGACAATACAGATGAAAGCCTTAATGAGATAGATACACAAATAGGACAAGCAGGAGAAACACTTGTAATACCAGTAAAATTAACAATACAACAACACATAGGAAGTTACATGGAAAATGCAATAAATGCAGATAAATACGGCGATGAAGTTATGGGCTATGAATGTGAAGACCCAGATGCACAAGCAGAAGCAGGAGCATGGAGATTATTCTACCAAAATGCAGATTATACATATTTAATATCAGAC
>CANQCG010000025.1 GCA_947589645.1 uncultured Clostridia bacterium | reverse complement strand
AAGACTTAAAAATAGGAGAAGCAATAAATGCAGATAAATATGGAGACGAAGTTATAGGGTATGAATGTGATGACCCATATGCACAAAAAGAGGCAGGATGTTGGAGACTATTTTATCAAGATGAAAATTATACATATTTACAAGCAGGTAACTTGATAAAGTTAGATGATACAATAGAAAACTTATATAAAAAAGCAGGTTATGAAAATAGTTCAATAAAAGATGTAAGTAATGTAGGGAAAGCTTTAAACCCAATGTATTTTAACTCAGTTGAATCAAGTTTGTCAACTTATGGCATAAGAGGTACAAAGTATATGACAGAACCAGAAATATGGTCAAAATATAAAGGACCAGATGGATTCTTTGCGATTGGTGGAGCATCAGTAGAATTATTTATAAAATCATTTAATGCAACTTCTATAAAAGAAGCAAGAGGAGTAGAACTTTCAGTAGGTATAGGCCAAGCGGGATACACAGATAAAAATCGGTACTGTCGAATATTTGAAAAAATCATATAATAATGGTATTTATTATTTCAATTTATGGGATGAGTCTAAAAGTGCGACTGATTGGTGCCCTTTGAGTTCACCTGCGGATGATGTTAATAAAGACTCTTTGGTTGGACTCGTACCCTACACTAGAGGACGACTTGACTTTAATGTTGATACTCATAGTTATGATGAAACGTACCCAGTGTTTTATGTGCGTCCAATAGTTTGCATCAAAACCACAGTATTCAAGGAAAAATACGAAGAAACATTAGAAAGCAATTACATAGGAGAAGCAATAAATGCAGAAAAATATGGTCAAAAAGTAAATGGCTATACATCGCAAGACACAGCAGCACAAGAAGAAGCAGGGGCATGGAGACTATTTTACCAAAACAAATATTACACATATTTAATATCAGATAATTTGGTTCCAACAGGTGATACATTACAAAATTTATATACATCAGCAGGATGGGGAGAAAAAACAGGAGCAGATGTAAGCAAAATAGGACAAGTATTAAACCGAATGCTTAAAGATGCAGGAGGTTTTACATCAAGTAATACAAATAGAAATATAAAAGCAGTAGGTTATTTAACAGACCCAACACAATGGTCAAAATATGCAAATGCAGATGTGGAATTTGCAATAGCATCACCATCAATAGAACTATATGCAAAATCGTTTAATGAGACAAGTAAAAAAGCTAATAGAGGAGTAACAATTGAAGTAAGTGCAGATAGTACTAAATACATATATCCAACAAATGAAAGAATTTTACAAGTAGAATATAATCATGGAATATATAGGCATAAAATATATGAACACGAGGACCAGAATGCTTGGTGGTTAGTATCACCACTCAATGTAGGCAATGTGTGTAATGTGGACGATAACATGGGATGTTTGTATGAATTTGGGAGTATTCCTGAAGCTCATCGTTGTTTACGCCCTATGGTCTGCATCAAGACCTCAGTATTCCAAAATAAATACGAATCAACATTAGTTGACGAATAAATTAAAAATACTAAAGTAATATAAAAAATAAACCCATAACTTAAAATTTAACATTGCATTTTTTTTGCATCACTTTTTAGCCCAATTTACACTTTTTTGACACCACTTTTTATTTTAACTTGCATTTTTTTATAAATTAAATAGTTTTAACATAAAAAAACGCAAACTTAAAACCAATAAGTCTTGACAACAAAAATCAAATTATGTATAATATACATCGTAAGTAAGGGTTAAAATAAAAGAACCCCCACATAAAGTGCTTAGACGCCGGAAGGAGGGGAATATTAATGTCAGAGATAAAAGTTAATAATGGTAATATAGAAGACGCGCTAAAAAGGTTTAAAAGACAATGCGCAAGAAATGGGGTACTTCAAGAAGTACGCAAGAGAGAACATTATGAAAAACCTAGCGTAAAGAGAAAGAAAAAGTCAGAGGCTGCTAGAAAAAGAAAATTTTAATAAAAAAACAAAGAATGTCTACCAAGGCATTCTTTATTTAGTTGTATGAAAACTTACAAATATCATTTGCAAAAAAAAATTAATATGTTATACTAATAAAAAAATAAGAAAAAGAGGGACTAAATAGATGAAAGAAAGATTTTTAGAATTATTACGAACAATAAAAAGAGAAGGAATAGAAGACCTAATAAAATTTTTAGAAAATTCAGACTTTTTTACTGCGCCAGCAAGCACAAAATTTCATGGAGGCTATGAAGGAGGCTTGTTAGAACACAGTTTAAAAGTTTATGATATATTATGCCAAAAAGTAAAAGATCCAGGAATAGAGTTAACAGTTTCAGAAGATACTATAAAAATAGTAGCATTATTGCATGACATATGCAAAGTAAACTTTTACAAAATAGATTACAGAAATGCTAAAAATGCTTTAGGAGTATGGGAAAAAGTGCCATATTATACAGTAGATGATACCATACCTTATGGGCATGGCGAAAAATCTGTAATGATGCTAACAGAATATATAAAATTAACTGTAGAAGAAAAATACGCAATAAGATGGCATATGGGCTTTACAGAGCCAAAAGAGCTATATGGTACATTAGGTCAATCTATGAAAAAATATCCGCTTGTATTACTAATGCACGAAGCAGATTTAGAGGCAACATACTTTTTTAATATATAAATTCATACTAAACAAAATACTTAAAAATATAAATTTTGTTTAGTACAGTAAACAAAATTATTGACAAAACAGAAAAATTACGATATAATAAAATAAACAAAAAGGAGAAGTTTATGATTATTCGTGAAAAATATTTATCAAAAATTAGACCATTTTATGACCAGGACTTGATAAAAGTCATAATGGGAGTCAGAAGATGTGGTAAATCAGTTATATTGTTACAAATAATAGACGAATTAAAAGAAAAAGGAATACCAGAGTCTCAAATTATATATATAAATTTTGAATACGAAGACTATGCTTTTATAAAAGATGATATGGATTTACATGAATTTATCAAAGAAAAAATAGTAAACAAAGATAAATATTACTTATTCTTTGATGAAATTCAAAATGTTAAACACTGGGAAAAAGCAATAAATTCATTTAAGGCATCAAAAAATGTATCAATATTTATTACTGGTTCTAATAGTGATTTGCTATCTGGGGAGCTTGCTACGCATATAGCAGGAAGATATGTAAGTTTTAAGATTTATCCATTTACCTTTAAAGAAGTATGTGAATTAAAAAATGTAACAGAGACAAAAGATATAGAAAGAGTATTTGATGACTATATAACTTGGGGTGGGATGCCACAAAGATTTATGATGACAGATGAAATTCAAACAAGAACATATTTATTAGATATTTATAATTCTATTTTAGTAAAAGATATTATAAATAGATTTAATATAAAAGATTTGGATTTATTTAATAGAATAGTAGAATATGTAGTTACAACACCATCACAGAACTTTTCAGCAGAAAGTTTATCAAATTATTTTGCAAATAAAGATGATAGAGAAGTTTCAAAAATTACTCTCTATAACTATCTAGAATACATGACAAAAGCCATGATGATAAATAAGGTTGATAGATATGATGTTAGAGGAAAAAGAATATTAAATGGAAAATACAAATATTATTTGACAGATTTAGGATTTGGTCAAATAATGAACATTGGGAAAAGGCCACAATTAGGAGCATACCTAGAAAACATTGTATATAATGAATTACTATCTAGAGGGTATGATGTTAAAGTAGGAAATTTAGAAAATGGAGAAATAGATTTCATAGCCACAAGATTTAAAGAAAAAATATATATTCAGGTAGCTTATATTTTAGCAGATGATTCTGTTATGCAAAGAGAGTTTGGAGCATTTAAAGGAATAGAGGATAACTATCCTAAATATGTCTTAACAATGGATAAATTTGATTTTTCACAAAATGGTATAATTCATAAAAATGTAATAGACTGGTTATTAGAAGAACAGTAAGAAACCAAAAAGATATTATAACTATCGGTTTATAGACAACCATAAAGTCTAAATACTAATAATAAAAGGATTTATAAAAATGCAAGATATAGACATTGAACAAGCAAAAGAGCAATTTATAGAATTTACAAATCAATACGACTTAAAAGAACCACACATAAACCAAAAGGTTAATCATTCTTTTAGAGTAATGGAAATAGCTAAAAAAATAGCAATAGGTGAAGGCTTAAATGAAGAAGAAATACAACTTGCAACATTAATTGGCTTATTACATGATATAGCAAGATTTAGACAGTATACTGAGTACCAAACATTTAATGACTTAAAAAGTTTTGATCATGGAGATGTAGGAGTAGAAATATTAAAGCAAAATAATTATTTAAGGAGCTTCATACAAACAGATAAATATGATGATATTATTAAAACTGCAGTTAAGAATCATAATAAATATGCAATTGAGGAAGGCTTAACAGAAGACGAATTAAAATTTAGCAAATTAGTTAGAGATGCAGATAAAATAGATATATTCTTTGAAGCAATAGAATGTTTTTGGAAGAACGAAAAGGAAGCATTTGAAAATTCAAAGATTACACCAGAAGTAAAAAACTCATTTGAAAGTTATAAAATATTAAAAAGACAAAAAGATAAAGATATAAAAAATGTAGACAAAATACTACAATTTTTAGCGTTTAATTTTGATATAAATTATAAGACAAGTTTTAAAATAATCGAAGACGAAAAATATGTAGATAGACTAGTTAATAAATATAAATATAAAGATGAAGATACTCAAAAATACATTTTAGAAGCAGGTAAGCACGTAAAGCAGTATATTGCAAAAAAATTAGAACAATAAAAGGAATTTTAAATGAAAAAATTATTAATTACAGAAAAGCCATCAGTAGCAATGGAATTTGCAAAGGCACTAAAGGTAAACACCAATAGAAAAAATGGCTATTTAGAATCTGATGAATGGGTAATAACATGGTGTGTAGGTCATTTAGTAACAATGAGTTATCCAGAAAAATATGACGAAAAGTTAAAATTTTGGAGACTAGACACCTTGCCTTTTTTGCCACAAGAATTCAAATACGAAGTAATACCAGCAGTAGAAAAACAATTTGAAACAATAAAGATGTTACTTACAAGGCAAGATGTAGATACAATTTATGTTGGAACTGACTCTGGGCGTGAGGGAGAATACATATATAGACTTGTAGACCAAATGATTGGTGTAGAGGGAAAACAAAAGAAACGTATATGGATAGATTCACAAACAGAAGAAGAAATACAACGAGGAATAAAAGAAGCAAAACCATTAGCAGAATATGATAGTCTGTCTAGCTCCGCATATTTAAGAGCAAAAGAAGATTATCTAATTGGAATAAACTTTTCGAGATTGTTATCAATAATATATGGAAGAAGGCTTGCCAAAGAAATAAATGAGGAGAGAGCCTCTATTTCGGTTGGTAGAGTAATGACTTGCGTACTTGGCATGATTGTATCTAGAGAAAGAGAAATAAGAAATTTTGTAAAAACCAAGTATTACAAGGTAAATGGAATATTTGGCAAAGAGAATAGCAATTTTGATGCAGAGTGGAAGGTAAACGAAAAATCTAAATTATTTGAAAGCCCAAAATTATATAATGAAAGTGGCTTTAAAAAAGAGCAAGATGCTAAAGAATTTATAAGCACTCTAGCAGGCAAAACAGCTATAATTTCAGAACTAAAAAAGAGTAAGCAAAAAGAAAATGCACCACTACTATTTAATTTGGCAGAAATACAAAATGAATGTACAAAAAGGTTTAAAATTAAGCCAGATGAAACGCTAGAAATAATTCAAAATTTATATGAGAAAAAATTAGTAACATACCCAAGAACAGATGCAAGGGTATTATCAACAGCTGTTGCAAAGGAAATTACTAAAAATTTAAATGGAATAGCAAGAGGCTTTAAAGATACAGAAATACAAGCAATATTAAACAAAATGAGAGACGAAAAGTATTCTACAAACTTGCTTAAAACAAAATATGTTAATGATAGCAAAATAACAGATCACTATGCAATAACACCAACAGGGCAAGGCTATGAAAATTATGATAAACTCCCAGACCTTCAAAAAGAAATTTATAAGCTTATTGTTAGAAGATTTTTAGCAATATTTTATCCACCAGCAGAATATGAAAAAATGCTTGTTACTGTAAAAGTCGATGAAGAATTGTTTTCTACCAGTACAAAAATATGTGTTAATAATGGCTTTTTAGAGGTTTTACGACAAAAAGCGAACAAACAATCCACAAAAACTGGGGAAAATGTGGAAAATGCAGTGGAAGAAAGCAAAAAAAATGTCGATGAGCAAGAAAAAGATGACGAAAATGTGGAAAACTCTAATATAAATGTTCTAAAAAGCTTAAAAAAGGGAATGCAAATTGATGTACAGAATTTTGAAATAAAAGAAGCGGAAACAACGCCACCTACAAGATACAACTCTGGTTCAATTATTTTAGCAATGGAAAATGCTGGAAAGCTAATTGAGGACGAAGAACTACGTGAACAAATAAAAGGAGCAGGAATAGGAACAAGTGCCACAAGAGCTGAAATTATGAAAAAACTAGAAAAAATAAAATACATAGAAATAAATACAAAAACTCAAATAATTACGCCAACACAAAAAGGAGAGGTAATATTTGATATTGTAAATAATTCAATGCCAGATATGTTAAACCCAAAACTTACAGCCAGTTGGGAAAAAGGTTTAGAGATGGTGGCCAATAAAGAAATCGAAGCAGATGTATTCATGAATAAATTAGAGCAATATGTAAAAAGCAAGTTTAATAAATTAGTTATAAAAATATAACCTTGTTAAAAAATGCAATTTATACGAAAAATCACTTGATTTTTAAATCAAAATATGCTAATATATAAATGAGCGGTATCCAAGAAACTTTCGAAGCCTTGGGTCATTTTTTTTATCCTTGCCACAAAGCTTAAAATATGATATAATATATGCTAACTTTGGTAAAAAGAGGAAAAACATGAATGCTATTTTAGGAGAATTGGGCAAAAGCCCAAAATTCTGTGAATATGTAAAAAATATAGAACAAAAAATAAGCCCTATATCAATATGGGGCTTAAATGACGTGGCTGAAGCACAATTTATAGTAGCAACAGCAGAATTTGCAAAAAAGCCAATCTGCATTATTACATATAATGAAATACAAGCAAAACAACTTACCCAAAATTTAAAATATTTTTCAGATAAAATAGTTTATTTTCCAAAAAAGGAAATCGTTACTTATGACTATGTGGCAGAAAGCAAAAATCTACCATATGAAAGAATAGAAGCATTAAATACAATAATAAGCAAAAAGAATTTAATTGTTGTAACAACAATAGAAAGTTTAATGCAAAAAATGCCTTCAAAAGAAGTGTTATATAAAAATACACTAAACTTCAAAATAGGTGATATATATAGCGTAGAGGACTTGAAAAAAACATTAGTAGACTTAGGCTATGTAAGATATGAACTAATAGATGGTCGAGGTCAGTTTAGTGTAAGGGGTGGAATCGTAGACATTTCTATAAACGATACCCAAGGAGTAAGAATCGAGTTTTGGGGAGACGAAATTGACTCTATTAGATATTTTAATATAGTAAGTCAAAGATCAACAGAAAATATAGAAAAAGTTACAATATACCCTGCACATGAGTATGTTTTAGAAAAAAACATAGAAGATGTTACAAAAAAAATACAAAGCAATATATATAGCGAAAAACTAGAAGAAAATGTTCTTAAAGATATAGAAGAGTTGCAAAATGGTAACTACATAAGTAAAATCGATAAATATTTTGATAGCTTTTATGAATCTCAAGGTACTTTACTAGACTATTTAAATAATGATTATGTGATATGTATAGATGAACTTTCAAAAGTAAGGCAAAGAGCAATAAATATAAAAACAGATAATGCAAATATAGAAAACTTACTAACCGAAAAAGAAAAAATTGTGCCAGATGCAATAAAAAACATGTATACAATTGAGCAAATAGAAGAACAAATTGATAAAAAGCAAATTGTATATTTAGAAAAACAAGATAAAGCAAAACAGATGCAAAGTACAGAATATAACTTTGTATACAAAGAAAAGAGCTACTTTAAAAGTGAAATAGAACAGTTAATAAAAGACATTAATAAAGCACAGGCAGAGCAAAAAAATATCTATATACTAGTAGAAAACGCAGAAAAAGCAAAAAAGATATGTAGCTTACTTACAGAAAATAAAATAACAAATAGATTTGAAGAAAAGTTAGACAAAACTATAATTGTAAAAAGTAAATCACAAGTAGTTACTGTAAGTTTAGGAAAATTAAGTTCTGGTTTTGAATGCTTTGATATAAACTTACTTGTAATTTCTGCAAATGAAATAATTGAAGGCGAAAAAAGAAGAAAGCCTACAAGTTCAGCCTTTAGGCAGGGAGAAAAAATAGTATATGCAGATTTAAAAATAGGAGATTATGTTGTACATAGTAGTTATGGTATAGGAATATTTGTTGGAGTAAATACTATTACAGCAGATGGAACAACCAAAGATTATATAAAAATAAAATATCAAGGTGATGATGTTTTATATGTACCAACAAATAACTTAGATAGTGTAAGAAAATATATAGGTGGAGACGAGCAAAGTTTAAAAATAAATAAACTTGGAAGCAAAGAATGGACAAATACAAAATCAAAAGTAAAGAAAAACTTAAGAGAAGTTGCTAGAGATTTGATAGAATTATATGCAAAAAGAGAGCATGCTACAGGTTTTGCTTTTCCAAAAGATACACCTTGGCAAGAGCAATTTGAAAGTAGTTTTGAATATCAAGAAACAGATGACCAACTAAGATGTATAGAAGAAATAAAAAAAGATATGGAACTACAAAAACCAATGGACAGACTACTTTGCGGTGATGTTGGCTATGGAAAAACAGAGGTAGCCATGAGAGCTGCGTTTAAAGCTGTAATGGGAGGAAAGCAGGTAGCATATCTAGTTCCAACAACAGTTTTATCACAGCAACAATATCAGTCTTTTAAAGATAGAATGGCAGAATTTCCAGTAAAAATAGAAGTTTTAAATAGATTTAAGAGCACTAAAGAACAAACAGAAATTATTAAAAAACTAAAATTAGGCGAAATAGACATTGTAATTGGAACTCACAGAATGCTTAGCAAGGATATAGAATTTAAAAATTTAGGTCTATTAATTATAGATGAAGAGCACAGATTTGGTGTAAAGGCAAAAGAAAAAATAAAACAATATAAAACAAATATAGATGTACTTACAATGACTGCAACCCCAATACCAAGAACACTTCACATGTCAATAGTTGGAGTAAGAGATATGTCTGTAATATATGAGCCACCACAAAATAGAAAACCAGTACAGACCTATGTTTTAGAATATGATGCAGAGGTTGTAAGAGAGGCAATAACAAAAGAACTAGAAAGAGGAGGACAGGTATTTTATTTATTTAATAATGTAGAAAAGATTCCAGCAAAAGCTGAAATGATAAGAGACTTAGTACCAGAAGCAAAGGTAGAATATGCACATGGAAGAATGCAAGGTGAAAAAATAGAGCAAATAATGCAAGATTTTGTCGACGAAAAAATAAATGTACTTGTTTGTACTACTATTCTTGAATCAGGTATAGATATACCAAATGCAAACACTATTATAGTCGAAAATGCAGATAGAATGGGGCTTGCTCAGTTATACCAAATTCGTGGAAGAGTAGGAAGAAGTGACAGGCAGGCTTATGCATACATTACTTATAAAAGGGATAAGCTACTATCAGAAGTTGCAGATAAAAGATTAAAAGCAATTAAAGAATTTACCGAATTTGGCTCTGGCTTTAAAATAGCAATGAGAGACTTAGAAATAAGGGGAGCAGGAAGCATTTTAGGAGAGTTGCAACATGGACATATGGAACAAGTTGGTTATGATACATATTGCAACTTATTAAATGAAGTAATAGCAGAAATTCAAGGCCAAAAAGTAAAGCAAGAAATAGAAGTTCAAATTGATTTAGATGTAACAAGTTATATTCCAGATAGTTATATATCAGACTCAAGCCAAAAGATTGAAATATATCAAGATATTGCGCTATGTAGAACAGAAGAAGACATACAAAATGTTATAGATGAGGTAATAGATAGATTTGGAAATATGCCTAAAGAATTAGAAAACTTAATGGAAATAGCAAGAATTAAAAGTTTATGTAAGCAAAAATTTATATCTAAAATATCAAGTAAAAGGGGCTTTGCTGTGTTTACTTTTGAAAACGAAAAATTTGATGTAGATGTAAGTGAGTTGCTAAAAACATATAAAAACCGAATAAGATTTTCACCAGGCGTAAAACCTATGATTACTCTAGTTTTAAATCATACTGAAGATTTAAAACTATTAAAAGAAATAAAAGAATTCTTAATAAATTTATAATTTGAAAAGGAGTTGAAGAGATTTGCAGTTAATAACAAGTAAAGATAATGCAATAATAAAGCATATAAGAAAATTGCAAGATAAGAAATACAGAGATCAAAATAATTGCTATATAATAGAGGGAATAAAATTACTTGAAGAAGCAATAAATGAAGAAGCACAAATAGAAAAAATTATTATATGTGAGGAATCAACCAAAACAGCTGATATATCTAAAAATTTAATGTATGAAATTGCTAAATATGATTGCATATATGTAACTCAAAAAATCTTTAAACTACTTACTCAAGTTATGAACCCACAGGGAATAATGGCAATTATAAAGAGAAACAAAGAAAGACCATCAATTAAATATGATGAAGATGTAATTGTAGCATTAGATGATTTGCAAGACCCAGGAAACTTAGGAACAATATTAAGAACAATAGATAGCGTTGGCTTAAAGCAATTAATAGTTTCTAAAGGGACAGCAGATGTTTATAACCCAAAAGTAGTGCGCTCAAGTATGGGAGCAATATTTAGAGTACAGGTAATAGAAGTAGAAAATTTAAAAGAAACAATTGAAACTATTAAAAAAGCCAATTATGAACTTTTAATAACTTCCTTGCAAACAGAAAATAGTATATATGATATACACTATGATAAGAAATTAATAGTAATTGGAAATGAGGCAAATGGTGTTTCAAATGAAATTCAAAAAATGGCAGACAAAAAGATAAAAATACCAATGCTAGGAAAAACCGAAAGTCTTAATGCATCTGTTGCAACAGGAATTATACTTTATGAATATGTAAGACAAAAATTGAAAAAATAAAAAGAAAGGCACCTATATAACCTTGAAGTTTTTACAAAAATATAAACCAGAAGAAAATAATATGTACTTTGTTACCACGAAAGGTAAAAAGTATATAGTGAAATTGATTATTCTAATTTTGATGAACTATTTTTGCTATTTGGTAAAGAGACGAAGGGATTACCAGAAAATATATTGAAAAATTATATTAATAATACTATTTTGATAAAATTATTGAGCAATAGCATTGACAGTAAAAGAAATGTATAGTATAAATAAAGTACAGTATACTTATAAGTACTGTATATAGGATGTGAAAAGAGGGTATTTATGGAAGAAGAAAAAGAATTATTGCTTTTTTTAGAAAGTTTAAAAGGGAAAAGCGTAATACTAAAGAATAGTGGCTATATGGGATGCCAAACTAATGTAAAGGAATTTGATTTTTATATAAAATATAATATTTTAATGATGAAAGACAATAAGTCTGAAAATTATATGGTATTAGATTTGAAAAAAATAAAACAAATTCAAAAAGAAAAAAACAAAGCAGCAATAACTGTGTATGTAAACGACGAAATTGAGACAGATGTATACATTGAAGAAGTTATTGACTAATTTAAAAGAACCTAATAAATTTGAGTTTTGCTTCAAGTTTATTAGGTTCTTTTATTGTAAGTCTTTTTTTAAATTTAAAACTATTGAAATTTTGCACAAAATCATATAAAATAGGTCAAGAAACGAAAACAAAGGTGATAATAAATGTATTTAAAAAGGTTAGAATTGCAAGGGTTTAAATCTTTTGCAGACAAAACAGTATTAGAATTTATGCCAGGAATAACAAGTGTAATAGGACCAAATGGCTCAGGAAAAAGTAATATAGCAGATTGTATAAGATGGGTACTTGGAGAGCAAAGTATTAAATCTTTAAGAGGCTCAAAATCTATGGATGTAATTTTTTCAGGTACAGAAAACAGAAAGTCTTTAGGTTTTGCAGAAGCATCTTTAGTATTTGATAATTCAGATGGCACACTTCCAATAGAATATGCCGAAGTAGTTGTTACAAGAAAAATTTATAGAAGCGGGGAGACTGGTTATTACATAAATAAAACTCCATGCAGATTAAAAGATGTATTAGAATTATTTATGGACACAGGAATAGGAAAAGATGGCTATTCAATTATTGGGCAAGGTAAAATTGACGAAATTTTAAGCAATAAGTCAGAAGATAGAAGACATATTTTTGAGGAGGCAGCTGGAATTGTAAAATATAGAGTTAGAAAAGAAGAAACAGAAAAGAAGCTAGAGCAAACTAAATTAAATCTTCTTAGAATTAACGATATTTTATCAGAAATCGAACAAAACTTAGATCCATTAAAAAATCAAGCAGATAAGGCAAAAAAATATCTAAGTTTAAGAGAAGAACTAAAAGAAATCGAGATAGGCTTATTTTTATATAATATTGAAAAATACAAACAAAATTTAGAGCAAATTTCACAAGATGAAGAAATAATGAATTCTACTTTAAATGAAGAAGAACAAAAACTAGAAAAAATAAATGCTTTAAAAGAAGAGTTAAAGGCAAAGTTAGATGAAATAACAGCTAACATTGAAAAGACGCAAAATATAGGTTTTGAAAGCAAAAATGAAATCGAAAGGTTAAATTCTGAAATAAGTGTTGCAAAAACTAAAATACAAAATAATATTGAAAACACTCAAAGGTTAAGTAATGAGATAGAAGAAAACAAAAAAAGAGAGCAAGAATTAATAGAGGAGAAGCAACAAAAAAATAAAAGAAAAGAAGACCTAAAACAAAATAAAGCAAAGTTTGAAAAAGAATTAACTGAAAAACAAGAAGAACTAAAAAGCATTACAGAAAAATTATCAGAAAAAGAAATAGAAATAGAGGGTAAAAAGAAAGTAGTAGAGCAAAATACAGAAGCAAAATATGAGTATCAATCACAAATAGTAGCATTAAATGCTAATAATGATAACTTAGAAAAGCGTAAAAAACAATTATCTCAAGAAATTACCTCTAATATTTCAGAGCTTGATAACACTAGATTTAAAAAAGAAGAAATTTTAAAAGAATTTCAAAAAATTCAAAGTAAACGAAATCAAATTCTTGCAAGCTTAGATGCAAAGTCTTCACAAAAGCAGAAAAACGAGCAAACAGTTAAAGATTTTGAAACAAAAATTAATACATTATCAAATGAGATGAGAATAAAAGACTCAAAAATGAAATTTTTAATTGAAACCGAAAAAGAAAAAGAAGGCTATATAAAAAGTGTTAAAGATTTGTTAAAAGACTGCGAAAACATAAAAGATTTAGGAAAAGGAATGCATGGTGTTCTTGCCAATATAATAGAAGTTCCAGAAGAATATCAAACAGCCATTGAGATGTGTTTAGGAGCAAGTTTGCAAAATATTGTTACTGATACAGAAGAAGATGCAAAAAAATTAGTTGAGCATTTAAAAGCAAATAATCTTGGAAGAGCATCATTTTTACCACTTTCAGCAGTAAAAGGCAAAAGGCTAGAAAAAATAAAAAGCAAGCAAAAAGAAATAATTGGAATAGCTTCTGACTTAATAGATTTTGACAAGAAGTATGAGCAAATAGTATTAAACTTACTTGGCAGAACAGTAATTGTTGACACTATGCAAACAGCTATAGCAGTAGCAAAAGAGGAGGGTTATGCATATAGAATAATAACACTTGGGGGAGATATTATAAATCCATCAGGTCTAATTGCAGGTGGATCAGTTACTAAAAAAACCGTAAATATTTTAGGTAGAAGCAAAGAAATAGAAAAACTAGAAAAACAAATAAAAGAACTAAATCAAAAAATTCAAAAAATCGAAAAAGAAAAAGAAGATTATATATCTTCTAACATCGATATTATAAAAGAAGTACAAGCCTTAGAAGACAGCATGAAAGAAATTGAAATTACATATGCAACAGAAAATCAAAAGGTTGTTTCAATAGACGAAAACATAGAAAAGCTATCAGCAAGGTTAAAGAAAACAAGGGAAGAAGTAGCAAATATAGAAAAACAAATTGAAAATAACTTAGCAGAAAAAGAAGAAAAACAAAAACAAATAGAAGTTTTAACTGAGCAAAATTGTAAACTTTCTAAAGAAATAAACGAGTATGCAGAATTAAACAAAGACAATCAAAAATATATTGATGACCTAAATGCAGACATAACAGATTTAAAAATTTCAGTATCATCTTTTGACGAAAGCGAAGTATCAATAGTAGAAATCGAGGAAAGAATAAATCAAGAAATTGCTAAAAATCAAGATGCAGTAACTGCTAAGAAGCAACAAATAGAGCAAATTAAAATAGATAACGAAGAACTTAATCAAAATATAAAAACTGCAGAAGAAAAAATAGTAAAAATAAATGAAGAAGTTCAAAATAGTGGAGACACAATTGAAAAATTGAAGCTTCAAAGAACAGAGTCAAACAGCAAACTTTCTAAACAAGAAGAAGAGCAAACCTCACAATTTAAACGAATAGAAGAATTAAAAGCTCAAATTGTTAAAATCGAAGTAAAGAAAACAAAAATAGAAGAAGACTTAAACGAAATAATTAATAAAATGTGGGAAGAATACGAATTAACTCCAAATGCTGCTGGTGATTACAAAAAGCCCGATAATGTATCAAATACACAAAAAAGAGTTAATAACTTAAGGGCAGATATTAGAGATTTAGGAAGTGTTAATGTAGATTCTATAGAAGAATATGCTAATTTAAAAGATAGATATGACTTTATGTGTGAGCAAAGGTTAGATTTAGAAAATACAACAGCCAAATTAAGAAATGTAATATCTGATATGACAGTTATAATGAAGGAACAATTTAAGGCTAAATTTGAGCTAATTAATAAAAACTTTAAAGAGGTATTTAGTGAATTGTTTGGAGGCGGAAAAGCAGAAATAACGCTTACAGACGAAGACAATCTTTTAGAATGTGGAATTGATATAACAGTACAACCTCCAGGAAAGAAACTACAAAATATGATGTTATTATCAGGAGGAGAAAGAGCATTTACAGCAATAGCAATTTTATTTGCAATACTTAAAATAAACCCAGCTCCATTTTGCGTATTAGATGAAATTGAAGCTGCTTTAGATGATGTAAATGTTTATAGATATGCAGAATATTTAAAGAAGTTTGCTAAAAATACACAATTTTTAATAATTACACATAGAAAGGGAACAATGGAGGTAGCAGATACAGTTTATGGTGTTACTATGGAAGAAAAAGGTATATCAAAATTACTTTCAATGAAATTAAAATAAATAAAAGCCAGTAAATAAAATACTTTATTTACTGGCTTTTATTATATTAAAGTTATTTTTTATATTTTGCAAACATTTAAGCACATTTAAAAAATTATTCTAAATTTCGTAATGCTTCAATTCTATCATGTGTGCTTGGGTGAGTTGACCAAATACTAGTAGTTCTTTTTTTCTTTGAATTTTCGGCATCTTTTCTAAAAGGATTTACGATATACATATGTGCTGTGCTATTATTTGCTACTTCAAGCTCATTTGGGTCGGATTCAAGCTTTTGAAGTGCAGAGATTAAACCTTCAGGGTTTCTGGTAAATTCTACTGCTGTGGCATCTGCCATAAATTCTCTTTTTCTTGAAATAGCAAGTTGCATTAAAGAGGCAAATATAGGTGATAATATTAAAAATACTAATCCAATGAGCATTAAAATTGCATTGCCTTTATTAGAATCATTATCTCTATCTCTTACTCCGCCCCAGAATAATGTTCTTGAGAACATATCTGAAAGCATAACTACAAAGCCTACCATAACAGTAACAATTGCAGAAAGACGAATATCATAATTTCTAATGTGCCCCATTTCATGAGCAATAACACCTTCAAGCTCATAATAATCTAATTTTTCAAGAAGAGCTGTTGTAACACAAATTACAGAATGCTCTGGATCACGACCAGTAGCAAATGCATTTGGCTGAGCATCTTCTACAACATAAAGGTCAGGTTTATGCTGTAAACCTGAAGATACCATTAAAGCATCTAATATATTAACTAATTTTAAATTTTCCTCTTTTGTAGCAGGTCTTGCATTATTCATACGCAAAATAATTTTATCACTATAATAATATGACCCCCAAGCTGAGCCTATGGAAAATATTAAAGCTATTATTATTGCCATATAGCCAAAATCTAAAGCCATAAAAATATAGTATAAAATTAAAGTTATAACAATAATAAATGCAGAAACGATAGCTAATGACTCAATTTTATTTTTACGAATTGTCTCAAACATATAGATTCTCCCTTCAAGATTTATCACTTCTTTTAATATTATAATTACTACATAAATAGAGATTTATACATATTTAAATATAGCATAAATATACAAAAAGGGCAAGATATACTTGCCCCTTTTACTTTACATTTTATTTTCCAAAGTCTACTTTTACATTTTTTCTAGCTTCATCGCTTTCAGCTGCAAATAAATCACGTGATTTAAAATTGAAGATGTTAGCGATTATATTGCTAGGGAATAATTCCAATTTTGTATTATATTTTGTAACTGTATCATTATAAAATTGTCTTGAAAAAGAAATTTTATTTTCTGTATTACGTAATTCTTCAGATAATTCAGAAAAGTTTTGATTTGCTTTAAGATCTGGGTAATTTTCAGAAACAGCCATAATTGTTTTTAAAGCACCTGATAATTCATTGTCAAGTTTAGCTTTATCAGATACAGTTTGACTATTAGCCCATGAAGTTCTAAGAGCAGTTATCTTTTCAAAAGTTTCAGATTCATGTTGCATATAACCTTTAACTGTTTCAACAAAGTTAGGAATTAAATCAAATCTTCTTTGAAGTTGAACATCGATTTGGCTCCAAGCATTATCAACTCTTTTTTGTACAGTTTTCAAACTATTATAAACTGAAATGACATATAATACAATTACTACGACTATTGCAAGAATAATCCAACCAATCATTTTATATTCCTCCTTTAATAATATATAATTACCATGATTAAATATTATCACAAAAATATATAATATGCAAATAAAAAGTAAAAAATTATAACGTATTTATAGTAAAAAAATTTTTTGGACTAAAGAAGTAACCTTTTTGATGGTTTCTACTTTTGGTTTAATACTGAAACAAAATATGAAAAAAGGTAAACTGACTGAAAATGAAGTTTATGAATGGGTTATGAAAAATAAATAATTTATAAATTATTGTGAAATTTATGTGAAATTATGGAAATACAATAAAAAATATGATATATTAATTTTTAATTAATAAAAAAATATTTGAAAGATAATAAGGAGGAAAATGGATATACTATTAAATAATGAACTTAACACAAGAACTAAAGATATTGATAATAATGTTAGTGAGTTTATGAATGAATTGAAGAATGCTTTGGAAAATCCTAAAAATGAAGTTTCAATTGATAAAAATTTTTATAATGAAGTATATAACGAATTAGAATTAGCACCAAAATATAAAGAAAATTTAGAAGATATAATAAAAAATTCTATGTTAGAATATTCATATGATACTGAATTTTTATATGTGAATTATGATGAAAAAAATGATAAATACTATGTAGACTATTATGATGGAGA
>CANQCG010000024.1 GCA_947589645.1 uncultured Clostridia bacterium | reverse complement strand
AACAATATCATATGAGTCGTTCTCTTTCAATATTTTATTTTCTATTTATGTGTGACATATCTATTTTAAACCTATATCAGTTAGATTTGTCGTGTTTTATCTTCATAAAAAAATTTGCTTAGTTTACTAAAATTTTACTTAGTAGATTTATTTTCTCCTGCTCACTTAACTTGTTAAACTATGCAATAGATTTAACAAGTTGTATTAATGGTTTTGTCGGATTATGGCGATGGAAATTGTTTTACTTAGTAAAATTTACGTGCTATAATAATCTTGTTTATTAATTCAAATATATTTTTATTGCTATTTTTAGCAAGTTTCAAGCAATAATTATTTCAATGATTTTATTCTTTTTTCTAGAGTAATTTCTAATTTTTATTGAATTTTATCATAATAAAGGTAGGTGATTTTTATTTGTATATTTGAATCATATTTTAATTACTTTTTAAGTAAAATTCGAGCTAAAATATGTTAAACAGAACGGAGATTAATGAATAAAAATAAACCCAAGTCAAAATTATTAGATCCTAAAATTGATGTTGTTTTTCAAATTCTTTTTTCTAAATCTAACCCAGAAATAATTAAAAGCCTTCTATCTGCTATTTTAAATATGCCTATTGACAATATTGTTAATAATACTTTAAATCTTGATCTAAACAAAATTTTAGAAAGAACTTATCCCAAAGATAAAATTGGTGTTTTAGATGTTAGAGCTCAAATTAATAATAAAATAGAAATTGATTTAGAAATGCAGATGGTTTACAAGGATATGTTACTGGAGCGCATTTTATGGTACTGGGCTAAATTATATTCTAGTCAGTTAAAAAGTGGCGATGATTATTCTGCATTAAAAAGAACTCTTGAAATTTTGATAGTAAATGATTCAATTCCTAGCCTTAAACATATCGTAAAACCGTGCACTAGATGGCAAATTAAAGAACATGAAATATTCTCTGAGATATTGACAGATAAGTTCGAGATTGTTATAATAGAATTGCCTAAAGTAGAAAAAGCATATCAACAAAATAAAGATGATTTATTGTTGCAATGGATGATGTTTCTACTTAATCCTGAAAGTTTGGAGGTATCTAAAATTATGAAAGAAAATGAAAGTATTAAAATTGCTTCTGAAGAGCTAGAAGAAATAAGCGAAGAAGAAATTAATCAAAGAATTGCTGAACTTATAGAAAAAGCTCGTCGTGATGATGCTGCTTTGCTTAGTACTGGTAAGCGTCTTGGCAGAGAAGAAGCTGAAAAGGAAATGCAAGATTACATCCATGAACTTGAAGAAAAAGCTCGTCGTGATGATGCTGCTTTGCTTAGTACTGGTAAGCGCCTTGGCAGAGAAGAAGCTGAAAAGGAAATGCAAGGTTATATTGATGAACTTAAGGAAAAGGCTAGTAAAAGTGCAAAATTATCTTTAGCTAACGGTAAACGTCTCGGCAGAGAAGAAGCTGAAAAGGAAATGCAAGGTTATATTGATGAACTTAAGGAAAAGGCTAGTAAAAGTGCTAAATTATCTTTAGCTAACGGTAAACGTCTCGGCAGAGAAGAAGCTGAAAAAGAAATGCAAGGTTATATTGATGAACTCAAGGAAAAGGCTAGTAAAAGTGCAAAATTATCTTTAGCTAACGGTAAGCGTCTTGGCAGAGAAGAAGCTGAAAAGGAAATGCAAGAAAAATCTCGTGTGGCTATGCAAAAAATAACCCAAAACATGCTAAAGCTTGGAATTAATTTAGAACAAATCTCAGAAATAACAGGACTTACAAAACAAGAAATTGAAAGCATGAATAATTAATAATAAAGATATAGTCTGCTTATATACATTTTTGCAGACTATATCTTTTTCTTAGCGCAATTAAATTATTTTTATAATTGCATACTTTCATTTTCATATTAACTAAGATTATATATTATCTTGCCTAATTGTTTCTATAATATTTTGTTTATTTATCTTATTTAAAGAATATTGCATAATAACAGTAATTAAAATTCCTACAGCCATAATCGAAATCAATACCCCGCTACTTGGGAATAAAAATGGCATATCCATTCCACCACTAAATGCAACATAAATAACAGTTGACAAAATTATTCCAATTATTATTCCCCAAAATAATGATTTACCACAATAAAATACACTTTCTAATCTAATCATTTTGTTAAACTCTCTTTGTGTCATTCCTATTGACTTCAAATTAGCAAACTCTTTGCTTCGCAGTTTCATATTTGTTGTAATTGTGTTAAATATACTTGTTACTCCAATTAAAGATATTACTATGATAAAGCCATATATAAAAATTGCTATTACCATCCACATAGAATTTTGCTCTCTTATAGCCCTGTCATAATTATTTACATAAAATTTATCCTTATAATTTTTGTTTATTTCATCTTCTACCTGTATTGCATTATCGGCATTAATTGCTAAAACTGTACGAAAACCTATATATTCTCTATATTGCTCTACCCATTCCTCACTAACCAAAAATATTGCCCTAGATGAATAATTATCTTCAAGTCCCATAGGTCTTTCATCACTTACTGCTGCAATCTCTAAATCTACAGTTGTACTTTTGTCCTTGACTTTAAAGGTTGCTTGTATTTTATCTCCTTTTTCATAGTCATACACTCTCACTAATTTATATGAGCCTTTTCCATTTTCGTCTTGAGAATATTCAAAAATATTATCTAATAAAATAACTTTATCGTATGTATTTTCATATTTTAGTTTGAGCTTTTTTAAGAATTTTTCGTATTGCTCTTTATTTATTGATCTAATTATTATTTCTTCTTCTTGCGAATCATTAGAATATACATGAGTGCTTATTAAATCTTTGTAACTTTTTGAAAAATGTTTTTCTAATTCTGCCGTTTGTACATATGCATCTGCATAAATTATTCTTGAGTAATCTTTTATGCCTTTAACATTTACTATATCTTTACTCGTCAAATATTCTTCTTCTGTATCATGTTCAGAATATAAAAGTAAATTGTAGTTTCTTCTTACATTATAAGAATCATTTGCAGTGAATGCATAATTAAAAAATGAAGTCATTGCTATAAAAACTGATACAGTTACTACTATTGATATTACTGTTGCTCTGTATTTTTTCTTATTTCTCTTTAAATTTTTATAAGCTATAACTCCTCCTATTCCAAAAAGCTTGCTTATAATTTTAGGAACTCTTAAACTATTCTTTCCTTTTATTTTTATATTTTCACTATCTCTAATTGCTTCTATTGGTGATACTTTTGAAGCAATTTTTGCAGATTTTTTTGCAGATAAATATATTGTTATTCCACAAAGAATTATAGATATAATTATTGCTAGAATTGACGTTTTAAATATAAAAGTTATTTCTCCTAAGTAGCTTCCTAAGATATTTTGCACTACCTGCAATAGTATAAATATAGCAAATAACCCACTTACAATTCCTAAAGGAATTCCAATTAAACCCAATATTAAACCTTCATATAACACATTTTTTCTTATTTGCTTCGAAGTTGCACCAATAGATGCAAGCATTCCATATTGCTTAATTCTTTCTGTTATAGATATTTGAAAACTATTTCTTATACAAAATACACTAGTAAATATTATTATAACTATTACAACTGCTGCAACTGAGAAAAGCATGGTTACTGTAGCTTCACTAAAAGCTAACATTTCCCACTTTATTAAAGTTTCATTTTGTTCATAATCATATTTTTGCTTTTGTAATTCAGCTTGTTCTTGCTCTGTAATCTCTCCAAAGCCATCCATTCCTTCTAATATTTTAGTATCTGCTCCTAAAATTTGTGATGTTGTTTCGTCTTGTATTTTTAAATTATCATATATTGTATATACATTTACATTTTTTGCAATCTCACTGTAATTGTCAAGATATGTAATAACAGTATAACCAGGAGCAGAATATGGTTCCATGTCATAATCTGGCCTATCAATTGTACCAACAATTTTATAAGTTTTAGTATATTCACCCTCAAAAATTTCATTGTTAGAATACGGATTATTTTGATTTAATTCATCATTTAGTCCATCTAAAATTTCTTGCTCTGTAAGCTCTATCTTTCTTTTACCAATATTTAAAGTTAGCTCGTCTCCTATTTTGTATGTTACTCCTCCATTTGATTCAATATGTCTTGTAATTACTAATTCGTCTTCATTTTTAGGCATTCTGCCCTCTATTAAATCTAAAGGTAGATAGTCCATTGCTCTTTGTTCAAAAGCCATCACATGCAAATAAGGTTTATATTCATTTCTACTATTTTCTAAAATACTATATCCCACATTACTTGTAATATAATACTCTTTTACATTTCGATTATTACTTATATATTTAATATCTTCTGCTGGTACATTAATAAATTCATAATGATAATTTCCAGTTGTTTGCTTTTTATAATTAATTATTGATTCTCTAAAGCTTGTAACTAAAGTTGCGACCCCTGTAATAAGTGCAGTTGATAATATTATTCCTATTATAGTTACTATTGTTCTTTTTTTGTTTAGTTTTAAATTTGTTAAAGTAAGTTTATTCAGTAAATCCATCTCTTTACCTCCTTAAACTAACTTTCCATCTTCAATTTTTATAACCCTGTCAGCTACTTTTGCAATCTCTAAGTTATGTGTTATCATTATTATAGTTTGATTGTATTTTTTGTTAGACATTTTTAAAAGCTCTACTATCTCATTACTTGCCTTAGAATCTAAGTTACCTGTTGGCTCATCAGCAAGTACAATAGCAGGATTATTTATTAATGCTCTACCTATTGAAACTCTTTGCTGTTGACCTCCTGAAAGTTGATTTGGAAGATGCTTTTTTCTGTCACTTAAGCCAAGTGTTTTTAATAACTCTTCTAAATAAACTGGATCTACTTTTTTTCCATCTAAATCACATGGAAGTGTTATATTTTCTTCTACATTTAATATTGGTATTAAATTATAAAATTGATATATTAAGCCTACTTGCCTTCTTCTAAAAATAGCTAAAGCATCATCTTTTAAATCATATATATCTTTACCTTCGATAAATACCTTTCCTGAAGTTGGTCTGTCTACTCCACCTATTAAATGTAGTAGTGTTGATTTTCCACTTCCAGAACTTCCAACTATTGCAACAAATTCTCCTTTATTTACTGTAAACGAAATATCATTTACAGCTATAACCTCATTGTCACCTTTACCATACTTCTTAGTTAAATGTTCAACTTTTAAAATCTCCATTACATTTCCCCCTTTGTATAAATTAATTATAAATAATAAAAGTGACAATCTAGTGACAATGTAAAATTTTATTTTAAATATTTTATAGTAAATGTTGTGCCTTCACCAAGCCTTGACTCTACCTCGATATAGCCATTTTGTTTTTCAACTATAGATTTAGATAGTGATAGCCCTATGCCAAAGCTATCTTCACTTGAACCTTTTGCCTTGTAAAATCTTTCAAATATGTGTTTTAAATCTTCCTCTTCTATTCCTTCGCCCTCGTCTCTTATGCTTATACTTGTATATACATCATTTTTTGATATCTTAATAAATATCTGTTTTCCTTCTTTTGTGTGTTCTATTGCATTTTTAACTATATTTTGAATAGCCTCTTTATTCCAGTTATAGTCTCCTATAATCTCTGCACCGGTTTCAATTTCAGTTACAATATTTACTTGCTTTAACTCTATTAACACCTCTAAATTTTTTAAAATTTCATCTATCATTTTTTCAAGATTAATAGTTTCATTTTCAAATTCTACTACTTTAGCATCTAATTTAGATAATTTTAAAAGTGATAATATTAAAAAATTTACTCCTTTTATTTGCTTTGACGCTTCTAAAATAAATCGTTCCCTGGTTGTTTCATCCATGTCTTTGCTTTCTAGTAAATTATCTAATATTATTTGCATAGATGTTAAAAAGGTCTTTAATTGATGTGATATATCTGAAACTGTTGTTAGAATTGCTTTATTTTGCTCGTTTTTGTTTTCCGCTTCTTCCTTTAATACTACCGTTATTTTATACAGAGAATTTTTTAAAGCATTTAACTCATCTTCTGAACTTTCAGCAATGTCTAGCAAATATTCTCTTCTTGCAATTCTTTGTAAGTATTTATCTAGCCTATCAATTTGCTTTTTTCTATGCATTAAATATGTTAAAAATAAAACTATTAAAGTAATTGAAATTAAAGAAAATATACCAATAATTATTAGATTATATTTGCTCTCTTCGTTTTCTATTTGTTTAATTGCAGAAATTTCTTCAGTTATTCCATATTTTTCTAATAATTCTTTCCCCTCTATAGCATTTTCAGAACTATTTAAAATTTCTATAATATCGCCCTCATCTAAATCTGGGAATTTTGATTTTATCTCGCCAAGTATTTCTGTAATTTTTATATTAATTATATCGATGTATCTTTTATTTTGAATTTTAAGGATTACTCCTAATAAAGTTATAAATATTATAGAAATTATTGTGCAACTTACTAGATATTTTTTTGCTGTACTATTTTTTAATTTTTTCATCATTTATCTCCTACTCTATATCCTAGCCCTCTTACTGTTTCTATGATTTTACCCTCTTTGTCTCCTATTTTTTCTCTTATTCTTTTAATATAAACCGTAAGAGTATTATCGTTTACGAAATTACCAGCTATGTCCCATATATCATTTAAAATTTCTTCTCTTGATATTAACTTGTTTTGATTACTAAATAAATTAAGTAGTATTTTATATTCTAATTTAGTAAGTACTATTTCTTCATTAGTGTCACTGTTATAAACTTTGCCTAGTTTACTATCAATCTTTATATTTTTACAATATAAAATGTCTCCGTTAGTTTTATTTCTTCTTAAGACATTTCTGATTCTAGAAATTAATTCTCTATTTCTAAAAGGCTTTATTATATAGTCTTCTGCTCCTATATCTAGCCCATTTACAACATCCTTTTCTTCATCTTTAGCTGTTAGAAAAATTACTGGTATATGTTCTGCATTCTCTTTTATATATTTACAAATTTCAAAACCATTCCCATCTGGCAAAGTTATATCTAAAAGTACTAAATTAAATGTGTTTTCTTTTAGCATTTCATAAGCTTCTTTTTTTGTCCTCGCAACTTCTAATATAAAATTTTCTTCTTTAAACAAATAAGTAAGACCTAATATAATTGTTTCGTTATCTTCTAATAATAATATTTTTTCGTTCATAGCATCCTCTTTTTCCTTTTTTTTTTGATTATATCACATTTTGTATATACAAAGTGACTATTTGGTGACAAATTAAAAGAAACTTCCACTTTTATATATGGAAGTTCTTTTTTATATCTATATTAACCATGTTTTCTCTGTCTATAACTAGTTATTACTCTATATGCTAAAATGCCTATTAAAATCTCTAATACAATTATGCTTAACTGTAGTAATATAAATTGTGGTATTGTAAATTTTATAATACCTTTTTCATCTTTTACTACATCACTATTTACTACCTCTTTTGTTTCTTCTTTTATAACTTTAATTATATATTGCTTAAAGTTCCCCTGTTCGTCATCTAATGTAATTTTTATTATATTTTCTCCTACTTTTAATGAATCATCTAAACCCTCAATTTTTACGAAATCTTTATATTCATTGGCTTCCTCTTCTAATTCTATACTTACTATATCGTAAGATACATTGCAAGTATATTCATATGTATTTATATCAAATTCAGGAAATAACTCTAGCATTTCACTTTGGCCACTTTCTTTTATGCCATACACATAAAGAGAAGTTATACCAAATTCTGCTACAGTTCCTTGGTCCTCTTTATTTTCTTCAATGTCTACAGTTGGGTCAGTTGTTGTGTTATTATTTTTATTTGTATTCGTATTTGTATTTTTATTATTGTTTTTGTTTCCACTAGTTGTTGGCTTATTTGTTTGAGTCGTTGGCTTGTCTTGTGTTGGCTCTTCCTTTGGTCCATCTTTTGGCTGTTCCTCAGGCTTTGCCGCCTCTTTCTTTTTTATATTTATACTTACAGATTTGCTTCCCGTTATTACTTGTCTAGGATCATTAGAATCTACTAAATTATCTGGTGCTGGAGTAGCAGTAACTGTAGCCGTTTCTCCATCTTGACCTACTATTTTTCCTGTTACTTGCTGTGTATTTTCATCTACCCAAACACTATTTGAACTTAAAGCTATGTTGATTCCGCTTAAATTTATTTGCCCATAAGTATCACTTGTTGTTATATAAATAGTTACTGTTGCATCTGGCTCAACTTCTGTAGTAGATGCTCTTATACTAAATGATCCTGCAAAAGCTTTTATCTGCATTGTAAATAAAAGTAATAATGATATAAAAAATATTTTTACTATATTTCTAATTTTCATTAGTTTTTCCTCCTTATTATAGATAAGTAATATATTATTTATTCGATTTCTAATTTTGTACCTTTCATAATATAATTTTTAATTAATCCATAATCTGTTGCTGTTATATTGCCATCTCTACTTACATCTGTTACATCTAATACTTTTACATCTACTAAACCTCTTTTAATAATATAATTTTTAATAAAACCATAGTCTGAAGCTGTTATTTTTCCATCCTCATTAACATCTCCATATATTTTGCAAATATAAGTTTTAATTAGTTTGCCATCTTCTTTTCTTATGATTTTCACCTTAGTATTTGTTGTTATATATTGTTCTTCTCCATCTTTTATTTCATTTGGAAATTCAAGAATAATTTCTAAATTATCACTAATTTCAAAATTTTTTAAAAAGTCTTCTGGTAGTGTATTAGCTTCTATTTTTGTTAATTTGTTATGCTCTTGTTTTAGATTTTTTATAACTATACTTTCATCTTCTAATAATGAATTTACTTTTATTGGCACCTTTTTTTCTAAGATTTCGCCATATTTTATAATTATATTTGTCTCTCCTTCAGCTTTTATATTTATCATGCCTTCTTCATTAAATACTGCTATTTCTTCATCCTCTATTTCGATAGTTAGTTCTACATCTTCTTTAGGAGTAGGAACTACTTTATAATCAAACTCTATGTTTTCATTTACTAGACAATTTATTTCATCTATATTAGTTTGTATTTCAAGTATCTTTACAAGTATTTTGCAAGTTGCAGTATAACCTCCATCATTTGTTGTAGCTGTAATTTGAGCTGTACCTTCTGATTTGCCTGTAACTATTCCATTTTCTACAGTTGCTACTTTTTCATCACTACTAGTCCAAATAACAGTTTTATCTTCTGCCCATTCTGGATATATTGTTTCTTTAAGTTCTAGGGTATCATTTAAAGCTAAAATTTCGTTTTCCTTATCAAGTGTAATTGCTGAAACAGCTTTATCTTTTATATGTAAATTAAAAAATTCTACTATTGCATCACAATCAGCCCTTGATAATTTTTGTATTGCTTCATCTGAACTTATATATTTTTCATCTCCATTTTGAATAAAACAATGTTCTAACAAAACTACTGGTATCCCTTCACCATTTTGCACATTTGCTCCATCACCTTCTGAGACACCTTTCATTGCACAACGTATTATTCCATAATAATCAGACCTTGTTCCGTCAGAATAAAATTCTTCCTGATTTCCAGATAATTTAGTTTTTACTCCTCGATTGTTTATTCCTAATTTATTTAAGTTATTTAACATTAAGCTTGCAAGTTTACTACATTGCTCATTATATTTGGGAAGTGATGTATTATGTGTTACATAAGCCTCTGCGCCTGTAGCTATGGTAGAAGAATCAGTAGAATTACAATGCAAAGATATTAACATATCTGCTTTAAGGTCTCTTGCAACCATTGCTCTTGAGAGTAAGTCCATTGTTCCTTCTTTAAAGCCCGTATGTGTCATTACAACTGTTACTCCTGCATATTCTTCTAGATATTCTTTAAGATATGTTGCAATTTTTAAATTTATATCTCTTTCATATATTCCAGCTTTTTTGTTTACCGCACCAGAATCATCTCCGCCATGGCCTGGATCTAAAACTATTATTTTATTTGCAGCATATGATTTGCTTGCAAAAAATATTAACAAAATAATACTAACAAATAATATTTTCTTAAGCATTTTCATAAGTTTCCTCCTAGTAAAAAACTCTATACACTTTTTAGATAATGTATAGAATTTTTTGGTTCGCTTTTTATGATACAAATTTTAGATTTTTAGCAATTTTAAAAAAACTATATAAAATCTTAATTTGTTTTTTATTATTTTTTATTTTCTAATTTATATATTGCAAATGCAATGAACATTCCAATTGTTGCTGTTATTGCTTGTGTAGAACCCATAGCAACTTGCAAAGCTCCAACCATTTTATCTGGGAATATTCCAAAAGCTTTTAATATACTAAATACTCCAAATATTACTGCAACTTTTACTACAATTCCAACTATTCCTGCTAGGAAATAATTTTTTTGTTTTGCAAGCATTATTAATTTATAGCTATAAACTAATGCGAAGTTTCCAATCCATATTGCAGGTATCATATAAACCATAAATACAGATGCTGTTTTAAAAACATAACCTCCAAGTATTGTTGCAATGCTTGGCATTGTTACTACACCTAATATTTTTTTCCATCCTTTTAAGTTTAATGCTGACATTATTAGGGCTGTATTTACTATTGATCCTATAATTATTTGTGAATTTGTTACAACGACGCTATTTGTTGCAAATATGCTTTTTAATATTTCTCCTAAAAAAGTTGGTACAAGTAATGCTACTAAAAATATAGCAACTGTTTGTATTATATCTACTTGTTTTGAAAAGTCTCCCACTCTTTTATTAATTACTTGTTCTTCCATCCTTTTTCCCTCCTTTTTGCAGAGCTTTTATTTTGCTTTGCCAAACCTTATTATAGCACAATGATTTTTTATATTCAATCATTTTGTACATACTTCCATTAATTTATCAATACTTACAACTTTTGTATGTTTTATTTGTTGCCATTTATATTTTCTTTTAAATAATGCAATTGCATTTAAAGGTAGCCATGTAAGCAAGAAAATTGGGTATAACAATATTGCTTTTAGATTTTTTAGTACATTTTTATTTGCAATCTTTAAGCTGATTATTGATATTAATATGCTTGCTAAATAAAATATAAACATATTTACAATATAACCACTATTTAATATTAAATGTGCCATAAAATTTATGCTTCCAATAACTTGTATTAATGGTGATAATAAAAACAATATCGTGTCTAAACTTACCATACTTTTAGTTTTAATTAAGCTTTTTATATATTTAACTAAACATTGCATAGTTCCTATAGACCATCTTAATCGTTGTTTTATTGATTGCTTTAATGTAGTTACTTGCTCATCATATGTTATAGCTTCTTTTATAAATGCTATTTTTTCATTATTTATTGCACATTGTGCTGTAAGCTCTATATCTTCTGTAACAGTTTTAGGAAAGTACCCATATTCATCAATATATTTTTTAGTAATTACCACTCCTGTTCCATTTATAAAACTTGACCAGTTGGCATTAACTCTAGTTTGGTTTAAAAATGTGTTTTGTATACAATAATGTAATGAATAACAATTTGATACCCAACTATCATAAGGATTTTTGCTTTCTCGATAGCCTTGAGCAACATTATAGCCTTCTAAAATAATATCATTAGCATAATTTAAAAATTCTTGATCTACAATATTGTCAGCATCAAATATCACATATGCATTATAATCGTACTCTTTTAAGTAATTAAATGTATATTTTAATGCTTCTCCCTTTGTATTTACTTTTTCGTCACAATTAATAATTTTAGCACCTGCCCCTTTTGCTACTTCTTCAGTATTATCACTACAATTATTAGGTATTACAAATATATCATATAAATCTTTTGAATAATTTTGCTTTTTTAAACTTTCAATTAGACTTTTTATAACGCTTTCTTCGTTTCTAGCTGGTATTAAAATAGCAAATTTACAAGTTTTTTCATACCTTTTAATATGTTTTTTCTTAAACAATAAGAATATAACTGTTATTGCATAATACGCCATGCATAAAAGCATACATGTATCAGCTATTGTTAAAATTACTTTTATTATACCCATTTTTATCTCCATAAATTGGTTTGGTTACTTGCTTTTCGGAAATACTAGTTCTACTTTAAATAAGTCTCCATCAACTTGTATATTAAATTTTCCATTTTGCAAATCTACTAAACTTCTAGTTATAGAAAGTCCCAAACCGCTTCCTTCTGTATTTCTTGACTTATCTCCTCTGATAAATCTTTCCATTAATTCATCCACACTAATATTTAATCTATCTTTAGAAATATTTTTTAAAGTTATAGTCACTTCTCCATCAGTTGTTCTTACATCAATATATACTCTTGAATTTTCAGCTGAATATTTATAAATATTGCTATATAAGTTTTCTACGATTCTATACATATATTTACTATCAGCTTTTATATTAATATTCTCTTTTGGCAGAGCCATAATTATTTCCAAATTCTTTTCTTTAAATTTATCTTCAAATTCTCCTATTGATTGTTTAATAAGTTCTTGCAGATTAATTGTCTCAATAGTTAATTTTATATTGCCAGAAGATGCTTTTGACGCTTCTATTAAATCTTCTGTTAGTTTCTTTAATCTTTGTGATTTATTATCTAAGACTTTTATATACTCATTTACTTTTTCATTTTCAATTTTTTCTTGTTTTAATAAATCGACATAGTTTATTATTGAAGTTAATGGAGTTTTTATATCATGTGAAACATTGGTTATAAGTTCTGTTTTTAGTCTTTCTGATTTTAAGCTTTGCTCTATCGCATTAGAAAAACCTCCTGCGATATCATTTATATATATACTTAAATCTTTTAACTCTCCTTTTACAAGAGATTCGTCTATCTTTTCTTCTACATTACCCTCATATATATGCTTTGTTACCTTTTTTACATGTCTAAATTGATTAACTTTTACTAATATATAATATAAGACAAAAAACCAGAAAAACATTAAAAAAATTATTCCCATATCAGGTAGATTTGCTAGCATCATGCTAATTAAAACAAAACCAATAAAACTAGCAATAACTTTTATATTTAAATCTATATTAGATATTACAAATTTAAATATATTAAATATTTTTTTACTAATTTTATAAATAATAGAGCTTTTAATAAGAGTTTTGGTTTTAATTTTCTTTATTACTATTGTAGTTGCGATAGCCATAATTATATATAAAACTATATATATACTTAAACTTACAATTAAGTAGTATAAAGAAGGAAAATCGCCATAACTTGCTTCTTGTATTATGCACATTGCAAGCCATAATATAAATATTATACTAAAAATAATTATTTCGATTGGGCATTTATCTATTGTGCTTAGATAAATACCTTCTTTTTGCTTTTTATGGCCTATTGAAATTAATAAATATACTATTAAAATTATAGTTATTGCTACAAATACCGGAATTAAAATTGTAGGTGTCCAGCCTAGCTTTTTAGCCGTTTCAAATGCAAATTTATAAAATTGTATTGAATCACCTTCGCTTTCTAAATATGTATATATATCATAGCCACTATTTTCTATATTAGAATAAAAATCTGTGTATTCTATATCTGTTAGTAAGTCATTCCTTATATTAGTATTTACTTGTTTTGTTTCTTGATTAAAGCACCAATACTGCTTCATATGATTTATTATTTGACCTTTTATTTTTTCTATATCACTTGTGTTCTTAGATAAATCATAATTAGTATAAGCTGTATTTTTATTTACTAATAAAAATTTTAAACTTGAATCCCATGAGCCATGATAAAATATAGTAGTGTCATCTTTAACTATTTTGTCAGTATAATCTGGTGAATATATAATATTTCCTGTTTCTTGCCAAATCAAGTTATTATCGTATAAATATTTTATTCTATTTATGATTGTCTGAACTTTATTTTGATATATTCTTCCAAAATTTCCAGTTTCTATATACGAAGACTTTTCCCATACCTCGTTTTCTTCATCAGATACATAGATTGTGTAAGCTATACAAATAATTAGTAGTGCTATAAGTATTGGTATTAATATATAACTAATCGATTTTAAAATTACCGATTGTTTTATTTTCTCTTTCATTTATTTTTAACTTTCCTTTCTTTGCCTTTGCTAACCGCTATTTAAAAAAGGCAAAAACTTTTAAATTACTCTTTTAAATAAAGGCAAAATTTTAAATTATTCTTCTATATCTTCTACTTTATAGCCTATTCCCCATATTACTTTGAGATATTTAGGCTCTTTAGGGTTAATCTCTATCTTTTGTCTTATATGTCTTATATGTACAGCTATTACATTTTCGGCACCATAACTATCTTCTTCCCATATATTTTCATATATTTTTTCTATTGAATAAACTCTACCTTTATTTTGAGTTAAAAATTTTAATATGCTATATTCACATGGAGTTAATTTAATTTCTTTACCTTCTAAAGTTACTTTTTTTAGATTATCATTTATAACTAAATCTCCTGTTTTAAATACATTTTCGGTACCTTTATCTTGTAATACGCCAAGTTTAGTGTATCTTCTTATTCCAGAATTTACTCTTGCAATTAACTCTAGTGGGTTAAATGGTTTTGTCACATAATCATCTGCCCCTAAATTTAGTCCATTAATTTTATCTTCATCTTCTGATTTTGCTGATAGCATAATTACTGGAATGGTCTCTACTTTTCTTATTTCATTTAAAGTCTCTATTCCGTCTTTTACAGGCATCATTATATCTAAAATTACTAAATGAATCGCATTATCTTTTATAATTTTTAAAGCTTCTTCACCATTATAAGCCTTTAAAACATTATAGCCTTCTTTACTTAAATATATTTCTATTGCCGATACTATGTCTTTGTCATCATCACATACTAAAATATTATACATTCCTTTCTCCTTTCAAAATTAAATGGCTGTGTTAAAACCATTCGTTGAATTAAATAAAACAATCTAAAAATTATAAATATAATTCTCAGATTGTTTTTATTATATCAGCAAATTCTTAAGAAAAAAGTTATACTTTATTAAGATTTTATTAATATTAATTTTTTCTTTGAGAACTTTTTAATTTTATATGTATTAGCTCTACTTGATTTAAAGTTTTTAATCATTTTCCGCTTCTACACTTGCTTGTACTTGAATTGCTGTATTTATTATATCATCTGCTTCTTCCTCAGTTAAATGTCCGCATTCTACCATTTTATTTAGTACTTGTTTTTGCCTTTTATGTGCTAACTCTAAATTTTTTGTTGGAGCATATACTGATGGTGCATTTGGGACTCCTGCTAGTAATGTTGATTCATAATCTGTCATATCTTTTGGTTCTTTTTCAAAATAATGCTCTGATGCCTCTTTTACAGTGTAACATCCATCTCCAAAATAACTAGTATTTAAATATAACTCCAAGATGTCATCTTTTTCATAATGTTTTTCTATCTCTAAAGCCATAAAAGCTTCTGAAACCTTTCGCGTCATTTCTTTCTTTTGAGTAAAATATATATTTTTAGCTAATTGTTGTGTTATTGTGCTTCCGCCTTCTACAAAGCTCATTGCTTTTATATCATTAACTATTGCTCTTCCTAAAGATATAAAATCTATGCCTTTATGACTGTAAAATCTTTTGTCTTCAACAGATAATACTGCATTTATATATGTTTTGGGTAAATCTTCAAGTTTATAATAATTTTCATCTTCTCTTATTTCTTCTACTCTTTGATCTAATGGGGTTTCTTTTAATGCCGTCTTGTACGAATTATAACCAATTCCTCCAAGCACCAAAGTACCTATTATTACCACACTTAAAATTGTTAAAACGACAAATTTAATTATTTTTTTCATACAGCCTCCTTTTTTCTATACATCGCTATATAAAGGTGTAAGAAAATAATTTAATTTTATTATATATGTTCTTTGTGACATTTGAGTGACTTTTTTCGATTTTATTATATATTTTTTTAAGCTTTTATGTCAATGGATTTTGTTGGGTAAATTATTCTTCATTATTTACTTTTCTGTTTAAGGTTCCAGTTTGGAACCTTAAATATAAAAAACTTGAGGCTCCAGTTTGGAACCTCAAAAATAGCAAAAAACTTGAAGTGCAAATTTGTCACCTCAAGTTTAAATCTCAAGTTTAAATCTCAAATTTAATTTTTAATTTTAAATCTCAATTTTAGGTTGATATTTTTCTAGCCACTTATTTACTTGGCAAAGATATGCCATAAGTTGTGGTCCTGTCATCAGTTGGCCAAACCAAGGTCTAGTAAATGCCTTTCCATCAGTCTCTAAAATTTCTAAAATATATTTTCTATTTAATATATCATTTATTGGAGCAGATTCATCCTGCATAATATCTGAAAGCATCTTCTTTACTCTTGCTAAATAAGTTGGGTTATGAGTTTTAGGGTATGGGCTCTTCTTTCTTTCTACAATTTCTTCTGGTAAGATTTTTTTAGCAATATAACGTAGCAACCCCTTTTCTCTTCCATTTAGAGCTTTCATCTCCCAAGGAATATTCCATACATACTCTGCTAAACGATAGTCGCAAAATGGAACTCTTAATTCAAAACCATTATACATTGCAGTTCTATCAGACCTATCAAGTAATGTTTGCATAAACCAATTTAGTGTCAAATGTGAAATTTTTCTTTTTTCTTTAGTCTCTTCAGAATCTGTATCTAATAATTCTACTTCGTCCAAGCTTTCTTTATATCTAAAATCTATATATTCTTTTAAATCAAGATTTTTAGCAATTTGTGGGTTAAGCAAAGTATTTCTCTCTTCTATTGCAATTGACCAAGGAAAAGTATTGCTCTTTAACGCATCTTCTCTAAAAAACCATGGATAGCCTCCAAAAATTTCGTCAGCACATTCACCAGTTAATGAAACTGTCGCCTTTTCCTTTACATATTTGCAAAATAGTAATAAGGAAGAATCAATGTCTGCCATACCTGGCATATCACGAGCTATCATTGCATCTTCTAAGTAATTTGCTAGTTCTGGTGTATCTATAACAATTGGTGTATGCTTGCAGTAAAGATTATCCACCATTAAATTAATATAATAATTATCTGAATTTGGCTGGAAATCACTTTTAACAAAATTCTTGTCGTTGTCTACATAGTCGATTGAAAATGTACTTAGTGGCGGAAGCCCTTCTCTTCTGCAATATTCAGATGCGTATTTTGCAATAATACTTGAATCTAAACCTCCTGACAAAAATACACAAAGTGGCACATCTGAAACCAATTGCCTTGTAATAGCATTTTCTAACAAATACTCTACTTTTGCACAAGTTTCCTCAAAATTATCAATATGCTCTTTACTTGTTAACTTCCAATATCTTTCAATATGAAGACCTGATTTATTAAAAACAGCAAAATGTGCTGGCTTTATTTCTTTTATGTCTTTAAAAACTGTAGTTCCAGCAGTATGTGCAGGTCCTATCCCAAAAAGTTCAGCTAAGCCTTGCTTATCAACTATTTTTTCTATTCCCGGATATTCAAATATTGCCTTTATTTCAGAAGCAAAAATTAAAGTATTATCTTTTAAACAATAAAATAATGGCTTTACGCCAAAATGATCTCTTGCCATAAATAATTCTTCTGTCTTGGTATTCCAAATTGCAAAAGCAAAAATTCCATTTAAATGCTTAACTACATCTTTTCCATAATAAATATAACTTTTTAAAAGTACCTCTGTGTCTGAATGTCCAGAAAATTCAAAGCCATTTTCTACAAGTTCCGCCTTTAACTCTTTTGTGTTATATATCTGCCCATTGTAAACAATTATATAATTTGCTTCTTGATACCTGTGAAGCATTGGTTGCTTTCCACCCTCTGGATCTATTACAATTAAACGCTTATGTCCTAATGCCACATGACTAGAAATATAGTAGCCTTCTTCATCTGGTCCCCTTCTTGAAAGAGTTTCACTCATTTTATATAAAACATTTCTATATTCAGATATGTCTTTTTTAAAATTTACAAATCCTACTAAACCACACATATTTTTATAAGTTCCTCCAATCGTTTATGTATTCAAGTTTATTATATGTAGTATTTAAAAGGATGTTACTTACACAATTTACCAACTATCAGAAGCAAATTTGGTAATATAAAATAAGATTTTCTAAGCAAATAATTGCCAAGAAAATCTTAACATTTAATATTTATTATTCATCATTTCTGTTATTATAATTATCTCTAGTTATTTGTGTTGAATAATACCATACAAGTGCAA
The DNA here is from genome assembly GCA_947589645.1 of uncultured Clostridia bacterium. GTDB lineage: Bacteria > Bacillota > Clostridia > TANB77 > CAG-508 > CAG-269. The sequence continues at coordinate 3,151 of CANQCG010000024.1, read as the reverse complement.
TTATTACTACTGCTGCAACAGCAAGTACAAGCCAAGTCCAAGCAGTAGATGTCATTCCCATAAATGTATCTTCAGTTGCTGTTCTAGTTGTTGCATAACCTGTTCCGTTTCCTGTATCCATTCCATTATCAGTTGCTGCATTATCATTTCCTCTATTAGCATCTGTATCATCAGCTCTATTTTCAATATTCATTCCATCTTCATTATTTGCTCCATCTTGATTGTCTCCTCTGTTATCCATATTATTTCCGTTATCTGTTATATCTCCTGTTGCATCTTTTGAAGCTCCTGATATGTCTCTTGCACCATCTTCTATTGCATTTTCAGCATCCCCAACTACATTTCTTACTCCTTCTGCAGCATCATTTAATGCACCATCTTCAGCATATACAAAAGTGAAAGAAAAAACTAGAGAAACAATTATGAATAAACCTACAAAAAATTTCTTGCTCATAATTTTTCCTCCTTTTCAATTAATATTATTATTTTTTTGGGTAAAAATATACTTGAAAAAATTTGCAAAAAAAATATATTGAAAAAAAGATAATTATAGATTGCAAAAAGCGAAAATATATATTGTAAAAAAATTTTTAAAGCAAAAAAAAATACATTGCAAAACGCAATGTATATTATAAACTATTTTTTTAATTTTATTAAAATTGCTATTGAAAGTAATATTAACACTATTCCAACTGCTATTAAACAAATGCTTAAAGCATTTGAAATTGTAAGCTCTTGAGTACTAACAGTTACTTGTGTTGTAAAGTTTCCTGATGGAGCATAAGAAGAAGCATCTTGAATATTAGTATTAGCTGTATTATTTGCTTGTGTATTAGCATTTCCTACGGCATTATTATTGGCATTATTTGCGTTAGAGTTAGTGTTAGTATTTGTGTTTGTATTGGTATTAGTATTAGTTGTAATATCATTATTGCCATCTACATTTGTATTATTACCTAAATTCATATTTAAAGCATATAAATTTGTAGAATAAAAAACTAATCCTAATATAATCATTGCAAAACATAAAACTCTTAAAACTTTTGACATTTGTTAAACCTCCAAATCTTGCATATAAATTGCATACAATAATGATAACACAAAATATATTAAAAAGTCTATATTTTATTAAAAAAATTTACAAAGAAATAATTTTGCAAAATTTCCGTTACCAATTTAACAACTTTTTATATTTTAATTTTCGCATTGCGCTAGGTCTTAGTTTGCTATTTATGCTTAATATGCATTTATGTTTTGCTTTATTTCTGCTTCTGATAGTGCTCTATTGTATATTCTTGCTGAATATACCTTGATATTACCAAATTCACCGTCTACGGCGCTACCGCTTGGATTTCCTCCTATTGCCATTACTGTATTGTTTGCTGGTTGCCTTATTGTTCCAGATACAGCCTTAGATACTTGCAGTACTCCATCTATATATAATTTTAATGTTGTTCCATCATATGTTCCTGATATATTGTATATTCTGCTTGTATCTAATACTTCATCTAACATAACTCTCTGATAGATTCCATTAACACTTACTTCAACCTCTGGTTTTCCATCCCTTAAGGCTATTCCCATTCCACCTCCTTCATAGTTGCACAATATTGGTTTTTCCCCTGATTGTATCTCATTTATCTTAATCTGTGCCTCTAAGGTTGCCGCTGTTGTTAAACTTACTTCTCCTAAGTTTACCCAGTCGTCTTGTCCATCTAGCTGTAAGCAATCTCCTGTAAATGTTGCTTCTCCATTTACTATTCCGTCTTGATTTCCTGACAAATCTTTCCATGTTGTTGTATCATTTGAATGTCCGTTTTCTGTATTGTTTCTTGCATCAAAATTCCTAATTAAACCTTCTGTTACAATTTTCCCTGATAATGTATACTTTTCATTAAAGATTTTTGTTGGTATGCAAACTATTGGTCGGAACGAACTTCCCCACCAAGTGCTTTCGGTGGTCAAGCTCCCGTCACTTTCGTCAACTCCTAATATCCAGTTAGAGCTATCATAGTGAGGGGAAGCAGTTAACCATTGTTCATTAGTAGTTTCTTTCCTGTAAATTCCATGGTTTTGACTCGTTAGAAAAACGTTAGCCTTCCAAGCATACATATATCCAGATTGAGAAGCCGACACCTTAACCTCTCCTCTTCCGTCATTGGCTACTTTTCCTGCTGCATTAAATGATTCCACAAATAACTCTATTGATGGTCCTCCTATTGCAAACATTTCATCTCCATTTGCGTATTTTTCCCATTGTGTTGGATCTGTTAAGTAACCTACTGCTTTTATATTACCTTTTGTATTGCTTTCTGAAAATCCACCTGCTCCTTTAAACATCGGGTTTAAACCTTGGCCCACATCACTTACATCTGCTCCTGTTTTTGCATTCCATCCTGCAGTTGTATATAAACTTTCTATTGACGCATTTGAAGGAATTTTATTGTCTGATATTAAGTATGTATAAGCTGCATTTTGGTAGAATAGCCTCCATGCTCCTGCTGCTGCTTGTGCTTCCTCATCTAATGATGTATAATTTGTTACTTTCTGCCCATATTTTTCTGCATTTATAGCTTTTCCTATATAGTTGCTTTCTAATGTTTCTTCGTACTTTTCTTTGAATACTGTGGTTTTGATGCAGACTATTGGACGCACCATCCATGATTGCCAGTTAACGCTCCAAGTTACATCACAGTCGTCACTTAAACGTTCACGTGTCAACGAATTGAGACCCATCAGGTTATCTGCCTCACCAGTTGTACCATGCTGAGATGGTGAAGCAAATAGAACATACCCCGTTTTTCCAGCTGTGTTCAACGGCCAAAAATAAATTTCATGGGCAATTCCTTCTGGTATCTGATAATTTCTTAGCATTTCATCCTCAATGTATCCAATATCAGACGCATTAGCAATTGGCATTAAATCTCTTTCATCTAACAAAGCTTTTGCATTGAATGAGCGGACATAAAGATCATATGTTACACCACCAATTGCAAAAAATGTATTCTCGTTTTCAAATCTCGACCATACCACAGGTTCGGTCATATATTTTACCCCTCTTGTACTTGCATACTTTTTGTCCAAAGTAGTCAATGAAGAATAATATTTCTCATTTAGCTTTTTTCCTACAGTGCTTATATCTGCTAGTGTA
>CANQCG010000023.1 GCA_947589645.1 uncultured Clostridia bacterium | reverse complement strand
TAGCTAAGGAAAAATATCCAAAAGGAAAATTTGCAATAATGGATATGACAAATATTGATTATCCAGATAATACATTTGATGGTATTATGGCTAATTGTTCACTATTTCACATTCCAGAAGAATTATTATCACAAACAATAGAATCATTTAAAAGAGTTTTAAAAAATAATGGTAAATTATTTTTAATTTTACAAGAAGGAAATGAGTCAAAAATGGTAGAAGAACCATATAGACATGGAGTTTATGTTTATATGAATTATTTTTCTAAGAAAAATACTGAACCACTTTTAGGAGAACATAATTTTAAAATAGATGAATTTGATATAGAAAAAACTTCTAATCAATTTGAACTCGGAAGCAGAAAAATTATTGTATATTCTAGCATTAATAAATCTATATAATTTTTTAAAACTATTAGATATGTAATATCATGTTGCGAAGCTCAACATGATATTTTTGAACAAAATTTTTTTTCTCCGACAAGGTAGGGCATTTTTTTATGCCCTTTGTTCGCCAGCATGGTCCGTTGGACCACAAATCGCTGTTTAGGGAGAAATCCCTAATACCCTTTTTAACCCTCTGAGAGTCATAATTTTTATCATTTTTTAGAATAATTTCATAAAAAAAACAAATAAAACTTATTTAAAATTTGCATACAAACTATTTAAAAATTCTTCTGAATATTGTCTTTGATTAGTATAATTTGAAATGAATTTTCTCTGTACTTTAGTATTATTTTTAATATTATTTTTTATAATATTATCTTCCATATTTTGATAGATAGCCTGTCCATTTTTTGACTGATACATGTATCCATTATTTAATGGATAGGGTACATCATTTATATAAATTTTTCTTTGAATTATTTGTTTATTTTCATTTCTTATAAGATCAACTTTTATAAAATTTTTATCTCTTAAATCCGAAATCCAACTTGAAACTGTTTTAGGATGTACTCCTAATTCTTCTGCAAAATAATTATTAGTTGCAAAACAAAATCCTTCTTTACAAGCAAGCGAAGTTATCATTGCATATAGCAACTTCTCATTTGCTTTTAATTGTTTATTATATAAAATTTTTGATGGAATTATAGAATAATATCCAACCTTGTCTTTCATTTTACCACTCCAATTCTAGCAGTAATTTTGCATAAAAAAACAGAGTATTTCTTTAATATTGAAATACTCTGTAATATAGATGATTACTGCATTTTATTTATTTTAATTTTGGGTTGGTATATTTTAAACACGAGAGGTGTGGATTTAAACTTACAATTTCCTGCCCGGTTGGGAGCAAGCAAGAGAAATTAAATTTGCTCAAGGTTTTACCATTCCTGCTCCTCGTGATTTTGTAGGGTTTGCTCCTTTGACAGAGCCTGAATCTTTAGCTATTTATGATTTTACACTTTCTCATAATTTTTCTCGTGTTATTGCTTATCATTCTCAGGGTGAAGTTATTTATTGGCAGTTTCAAAATTATAATCCTCCCAATGCAAGAGAAATTGGAGAAGCTTTTGCAAGAGCTAGTGGCTATTCTTTAGAAGATACTCCTTATAATTCTAGCTTTGCCGGGTACAAAGATTGGTTTATTCAAAATTATAATAGACCTGGTTATACTATTGAGGTCGGTCTTGGTGAAAATCCTTTACCTATTTCTCAATTTGATAAAATTTATAATGATAACCTTGGAATTTTAGTACTTGGCGCAACATTATAATAAAAACTAAAGAGGGTTCGTTTTAAATACAAACCCTCTTTTTACATTTTATTATTTTTAACCGATTTAAAAAATTAGATAAAAACTAATATTTTTCTTTAATTTATATTTCTATTAAATTTTCCATTTTTATAATATAATTCCTCACCTTTATTGGCAAAAAAAGGTATTAGTTCATTAGGAACTTTTAATGTGTTTTTTTCTCCATAACTTAATATACTATAGTCATCTTGTTTTTTTTCAATTTTGTATATAGTGTCTGGTGAATTTTCTAAAATATTGCTTTCTTTTGTGAAATTATCTTGCATTTCTCGATATTCTTTAATTCCTACTAAATCATCAAAGAATTTTTGTGTCATTTCTTCTTCGATTATATATTCTCCATTTTTATATCTTAAAATAGTATCATTTCCAATTTTGTCTAATAATTCTTTTGGAAGGTCTTTTTCTTCATAAACTCGATTATTATTGGCATTTTTTAGATATGCTCCTTCTTCTGCCATCTCAACTACTTGATATAAACAGTCTTCTTCTTTTAAGCCTTTTGTTTTAGTTATTGCCTTTTCTGTTGAATTTTTAGCATTTTCTAAATACTTTGATATGTCTTTTGAAAGGTTTTGAATTACATCGTTTTCTTTAACACGATTTAGCACATTATTAAATAAATCTAAATTCAATAATTTTCACTCTCCTATTTTGTTTCTTTTTGGGGTTAATTTACTATTGACTATAGTAAAAGATTTAAATTGCGCTTATTATACATCGTTTAAGTGCAATTTTCAATAGCTTTAAGGAATTTATTTACTTTGAGAGCTTTCTCCGGTTTTGTAGTTAATATCAATTCCAGGTTGAATATTATACACATATACATTAAAGCAAACACCTTTGCCACTATCTTCTACAGAATATGCTTCTATCTCTACTCCACTTGCTAACAAATTATTCTCTTTAAAGATTGGCGTTACTCTGTATAAAACATGAACATCTTGCTTACTTTCATTTATATAGCTCGCTACTTGGTTTTCAAAAGGCAACATTCCTGTTACATTAAAATATCTTGTGCCTGTAATTAAATTTAGTTCATTTGCATCTTCATCTGATAATTGATATCCTATTAAATGACATCTATTATATAAATATTCTCCATTGTACTTTTTCTGTTTCTATCCTTATTGAGATAAATAAAAATATTCTTGCCAAACTTCTTTAATATGTCAAACCACCAATGGTAACTACTGTTGGTGGTTTGACTTTATTTTTATATGGTCGCACCAGATTTACATAATTTTCATATTATAAATTAGGAGGCGAATATTTATGTGTAAAGACAAGAATAATCTTGGTTCTACCATTTTTAATATTGTAGTAAGTTTGATTTCTGCAGTTGGAATTGCATCAATATTCTTTGCTGGTCTTGTTGCTTCTATTTTAACTTTAGTTTATATTACTTTAATATTAGGAGCTTTAGCTTTAATTGCTTTAGCATTTAAATTTTTCTGTAGTGGATTATGTGTTTGTAATTCTAATTGCAATTGTATAGAAAATTCTAATTTAGTTGCATCAGCCATATGTGCAGTAATTACAAGCATTTTTGCTTTAACTGCTGGAACTTTAGCTACGGGATCTCTTGCAACTGCAATATTAATAGGTGCTGTGGCTTTCTTCTTAGTTTCTCTTATTATTAGCATTGCAGAATGGATAATTTGCAAAATTTGTAATATGAAACATTGTAATATTTGTTAGTAATTAAATTTTTAAGAGAGCTTTAGCTTAAACTATAGCTCTCTTAATTTTTATTTTATTCATATTAAAGTACTTATGTATGTTAAGGTTGTTTTTAATTTAATTAACTTTAATAACTTATCTTTTTCTGAATGCCTAATCCATCTCCTTCACAAATTAGTGTTTCAACTTTTTTGCGACTTTTTTTGACCTCTTTAATTATTTTTAATGATTCTAAAAAATTATTTTTATCACTTTGATTTATAACTTGTTTAGGAGGTTCTAAATATTTTATATTTTCTTGCTTGTTAAACGCACTTTTAAAAAAAGCAATTATTTTCTTTACGATACTCATCTTTCCTCTGCCTCCTCTATTGTAATATTTCCTGAAGAATTTGCTAAACTTTTTGTGTCTGTCTGTTTTTCATTAGTTTCCCATGGCCTAATTCCATTATTTTTTTCTAAATCTTTTTCATAACATTCGAATCGTTTTACAAATTCTTCTTGTGGTAGCTGTACAAACCTACCTTGGCATTTATCTGCAAAATAAAATTTTTCCCCTAATTGATTAGAATCAATATAAACATATAAAATAGGTTTTTGTTTTTCATCTGTTTTTTCATAGACCCTACTGACAGTACATTTATTAAATTCTAAATTTTCATTGTCTAAACATACATCACTTAAAATGCTCATGCTTGAATCTTGACACATAGCAAATTCGGGGCAAACTTCTGCAAGTAGAGCAAATTGTGCATTAATATTTTGCTCTGGATTGTTTGCATAGGTCTCATGTAATACTTTTGATCGCTCAAGCAAATCTTTTATAGGAAATTTACCATCTTTATCTGCTAATCCAACACTCGTAAATAATTTTCTTAGGCTTTGCTCTTCTAAACTTAATGTTGCATCTTGTAACTCTTCATCATTTTTATGACAGCAATGGTCTTTTCCCCCCTCATCCATATCATTTTGTCTTGCCTGTTCATAACTTATGCAAAAATTATTAGGTTTTCCTCCAAATCGGTGTGCTGTTAAATTCCATGTTGGGTCTAATATTGTATTTCCTTTTACAGTTTCACCATTTGCAAGAGGAAGTTCTATATCATTAAGTTTTAAAAATGTATGTGTACCACTACTTACTAATTTACTTTCTATTCCAACTCTACTTAAAATATTTTGCTCGACTTTTGCTATTCCATTACATACCCCGTAACCTGAACTTATTATTTTCCATAGTGCTCTACTATCTAAATAATCAAATGCTTCTGTACCAAAGTCTGGAGCATAACTAATCTGCCTTCCTATTGCATTATCTATTACAGCTATTTTTTGTGCAGCAGAATATTCTGGCTTTATTTTCTCAAGTATTGATGATATCCATTCTTCTGCTTCTTTATATTCGCTAGCTGTAGAATAAAATTCTACCAAATCAAGATTACTTATGATTTGCATTTGTGGACAAATATCACATAATTGCAAAAATTTATGCTTTTCGTTTTCTGTAAATTTTTCTGGTTTTACTTTTATCAAGTTATCTAATCCTCTATAATCTTCTAAATTTTTTTCTAAGTCTACAACTATTGCCGTTTTATATTGTGTTGTTTGCAAGTCAATTGCTGTTTTATATTTTTCTGGAAGATTTGTTTTATCAATACTCTTCTTTACATCTGTATTTAACATAGCGAGAATTTCTCTTTTTTCTGTCAATGTTAATTCCATATCTTCTAATCTTGTAACTAAACTTTTTTGTTTATCATCACTTAAATTTTTTGTAATTTCATAAGGGTGAATATTAGCTTGTTTACAAAAATCTTTATAATCTTTTAAAAATGCTACTATTTGATCTGTCTCCATTGAACTTATTATCGATATTTTTTCACTAGCATCAAATTCTTCTCTTTCTAATAATATTTCAACTTTTTTAGAATTGCAAATTGTTTGTATAACTTCAGTTTTTAAGTATGATTCTAATTCATAGTTATCCGCCATTTCAATTTTTTGTTCTTCTGGTATGTCTATTATCAATTTAGCAATTTGCCAATTTTGCATGTGTAACTTGTCTTTAACAAGTTCTCTATCATATAATAAATTGGCTTTTGCACTATCTTTTAAACTAAATGCAATATTTTGTAAATTAATATCAGTGAATTCATGTTCTTTTATAAATGCTTCATCATGTAATATTTGTAACTTAACATCATCATTTGTTTGTTGTAGAATGTTCAGTATTTGCCAATTATTAAAATCACCTATTATATTATTATCATATAATATCTGCAATTGTATATTAGTATCAGAAATAAGTTTTATTATTCTTTCTTTTACAGTAGGACCTAATTTTTCAAAATGTGGATAATCCAATAATTTTAATTTTTGTTCGTCGCTTAAAAAATCTGTTATTAAATCATATAACTCTTGATAAGTTAAGTCATATTGATTCAATGTTTCTCTACTTGCAAATATATATAATTTATCATCAGCATTTTCTAACAGTTTTCTTAAATCTTTTGCGTCCATTACTCCTCCTATTTACATTTTGAGTAATAATCTTATTTTATAATATCATATCTTTATAAAAATTAAAATAGAATACCTTAAAATATTTCTTTTAAGGTATTCTTTGTATTAGTCTACTAATATTACATTATTTTGTTTTAAGCTCTTTTGTACATCTATCACTCTTTGGTTTGATGACCCTTTCCATTTTAATGTTGGGTTTCTTAGAGCATCTACATATTGACCATCTACTAAAACATCTACATATTTTAATGCTTCTTTGTCTTTTAGGTCTTTATCAAATGAGAAGCCTGACCAAGCCCATACAGTTTTGTTTGGGAATTTTTCTTTAAATGCTTTTGCTAAGCGGGCTGTTCCGTCTATATTTTGTGGATGCATTGGCTCCCCACCTAATATTGATAAACCATCAATATGTTCGTTTTCACACAACTCTAATACTCTGTTTATTGTTTCTTCAGTAAATTCTTTTCCTCCATTAAAATCATGTGTTTCTGGGTTAAAACAATTTTGGCAGTTAAATGCGCATCCTTGCATAAAGATTGATACCCTTACTCCTGGTCCATCTGCAATATCCATTTTTCTGATTTTGTTGTATTTCATTTTCTTGCTTATGCTAATATTATAAATATTTAGCATGTCCTCCTTTTATTCATCATCTTTGTTGTCTATGTGTAGAACTCTTTCTTTTATTTCTTGTGTTCTTCCTTTGTTCCAGAAATTGCTTCCTATGTAACCACATGTTCTTCTTGCTACATTTAATGTTGCATGGTCTCTGTTGCCACAGTTTGGACAATACCATTCTAAGTTATCATCTATTAGTATTTCTCCATCATATCCACATTTTTGGCAATAGTCTGATTTTGTATTTAATTCTGCATACATGATGTTATCATAAATGAATTTTATTAATTCTATAACTACATCTAAATTGTTTTGTAGGTTTGGTGTTTCTACATAAGATATAGCTCCACCTGGACTTAATCTTTGGAATTCGCTTTCTAGTTTTAGTTTAGTGAAAGCATCTATTTCTTCAAATACTGGTACGTGATATGAATTTGTTATATAGCCTTTGTCTGTTATTCCTTCTATTTTTCCAAATCTATTTTGTAAGCATTTTGCAAATTTATATGTTGTTGATTCTATTGGTGTTCCATATACACTGTAATCTATATCTTCTACTGCTTTCCATTCTTTACATTTATCATTTAGTTTTTGCATAACTTCTAGTCCAAATTCTTTTCCTTCTCCGTTGTCTGTATGGCTATGTCCTGTCATATATTTTACGCATTCATACAAACCTGCATATCCTAAAGATATTGTAGAATATCCTCCATGTAATAAATCGTGTATACTTGCTCCTTTTGGCAATCTTGCTAAAGCTCCATGTTGCCATAGAATAGGTGCTACATCACTTACTGCTTTTGATAATCTTTCGTGTCTTAATTGCAATGCTCTATGACATAATTCTAATCTGTCTTCAAATATTTCCCAGAATTTTTCTTTATTTTTTCCTGAAGATAATGCAACATCTACTAAATTTATTGTTACAACACCTTGATTAAATCTACCATAATATTTTGGTTTGTTTGTTTTTGGATCAACATAAGGTGTTAAGAATGAACGACATCCCATGCATGGGTAACAGTTTCCATTACCATTTTTGTCTATTTTGTATTCTAACATTTTCTTCTCTGATATGTAGTCTGGTACCATTCTCTTTGCAGTACATTTAGCTGCTAGTTTTGTTAAATACCAATATTTGCTGTCTTCTGTTATATTGTCTTTTTCTAGTACATATAGTAGTTTTGGAAAAGCTGGAGTTATATATACTCCTTTTTCATTTTTAAATCCTAATATTCTTTGATTTAAAAACTCTTCTATTATCATTGCAAGTTCTTCTTTGTACTCTTCTGTTTCTCCTAAGTACATACATACTGACAAGAATGGTGCTTGTCCATTTGTATTTGTCATACTATTTACTTGGTAGTTAAATGTTTGTACTCCATCTGCTATTTCTTTTTTAGTATCTTGCATAGCATATTCTTTGCACTTTTCCTCTGTTTCTCCTCTTTCTTTGTACTTTTTGTAATATCTATCATAACTGCTTCTTACGAATGGTGCTAAGTGTGTTAGAGATACAGTTGCTCCACCATAGCTTGAAGATGTTACTGCTAATATTATTTGAGTTGCTATTGTTGCTGCTGTTAAAAATCTATGTGGCTTTTCTATCATAACTCCATTTATGATAGTTCCATTTTGTAACATGTCTTCTAGATTTATTAATTCACAGTTGTGTAAAGCGTTTTGTGCAAAATAGTCTGCATCGTGGAAATGGATTATTCCTTCGTCATGTGCTTTTACTATGTCACTAGGTAACAAAAATCTTCTAGTTATATCTGTGCTTGTTATTCCTGCTAAGTAGTCTCTTTGAGTTGTTACTACTTTTGCATTTTTGTTAGAGTTTTCGTTATTCCAATATTCACTTTCGCCCTCAATTAATTCTTTAATTGATTGGTCTGTTGTATTTGCTTTTCTAACTAGCGCTCTTGTATAACGATATGTTATATATTTTTTTGCCAATGCATATTTTCCCAATGACATTAATTTCTCTTCAATTATATCTTGAATATCTTCTACTAAAATTCTTTGTTTGTTTAAGTCTTCAATATAAGTTATTATTTCTTTAATTTGCTCCTCAGTTGCTTTTTCTTTTTTTGATACTTCGTTATTTGCTTTTTGTATTGCAATTCTAATTTTCTCTGGATTGTATTCTACAATACTTCCGTCTCTTTTTATAATTTTCATTTCCATTTCCTCCTTCATTTCGTATTCATATTACACTTAATTTTTTAAAAAAGTTGTTGCAAAAGCAACAACTTTTATTTTTAAATTTAAGAATTGCATAGCTGTAAGGAAAGGAGATTTATTACATTTTAATTACATTTTTTGCTACATGTTATGTAATCTCTTTTTTCTACATTTTTCCTGTTTTTTCATATTGTGTTATTTTTTATTTATGCTATAATGAAAGTATAATACATATTATTAAATGAGGTGTTTTTATAAACATGATAACCTTAGTTAAAGAGCATACCTTTGAAAGTATTGTAGAAGACTTAATTTCAAATAAAACTGTTTTACAAATGAAAAATTATAGACAGCACTTTGATACTTCTTGTTTTGATCATTGCTATCTAACTGCTTATTATTGTTATATTATTTGTAAAAAATTAAATTTAGATTATATTTCAGCAACTCGTGCTGCAATGCTACATGATTTATTTTTATATGATTGGAGAGAAAAAAGTTCTACTCATAGATTACATGCTTTTCATCATGGAAAAGTTGCATGTATGAACGCTTGCAAAATATTTGATTTAAATCAAAAAGAAAAAGATATTATTACTAGACACATGTGGCCTGTTACTCTTATGCTCCCTAATTCTCCTGAGGGCTTTATATTAACTTTTATAGATAAATATTGTGCTATAGAAGAATCTTGGCAAGGTGTTAGAACAATTATATTTTCTAAAAAATTTTTTAGATATGCTTATTTATTTTTATGCTTACTATTTTTTAATATGCAACAGCTTTAAAACCTTGCGCCACTTGCACAAAAGCTTAACTTGTTGTTGTAACACTAAAAAATCCAGCTCATTAAGAGTTGGATTTTTTAGTATCTTAGCATTAATGCACATTTTATTTAAATAGTCCGCCTATTATATTATCAATTTCGTAAAGTTCTACATCTGAATCGGCATATACATTTATCCATAAATAATGTGTATCTGTAGAGTATAGATATACTACAGCTCTATAAGTTTGGTCATCATTTCCATCATAAGAATAATTGTATGATTTCATTTTTTTATCTCCGAAGCTTTTATCAGATATTTCACTTATAATATCTTCTCCTATAATTGGGGCATAATAATTTCTATCACTCTCAATTATTGTATCAAAATCAAGTCCTTCATATATATCTTTTTCGATTAGTTGACCATATATTTCATATTTATCTGCTTCATCATCTAGTATTATAAAATCATAATATTCAGCTTCTTCTTCTCCAAATGCATTTTTTATTTCTTCATCTGTTGAATATAATACTTGGGCATTAGATATTTCTAACTCAATATTTGTATCTGGTATTGTATAAGTAGTGCCTGAATTTAGCGCCATCGCTATAATTACTACTACAGCCACAATTACAATAGCCCAAATAATAGTATGCTTACCGCTTCCTTTTGATATTATATTGCTTAATTTTTTTACATTTTCTTCTTCATCTGTGCTATCATAATAATACTTTCCTTTTTGCTTTTTTAATAGTTTAGCAGTTATGCTATTTGCTATGTATAATTTTGCTTGCTTATGATTTATACCATAAGTCATTTCTAATTCATTTTGAAGTTCTTGCTTAGTAATAGCTCCATCAGCATTAGTACAATTTAATGCAACACATGCTTTTTTTACGACTTCAACTTGCTGTGTTAGTTGTTTTTGAGTTTCTTCACTTATTGCTTTTGTATTAAATTTTATATTTTTACTAGTTGCTCCGTTTTTTATTTGTACATTTATAGAATGTACTATAGCTGCAATTGCTGCTACTGTAAATAGTAATGATATAACTAAATCTTGTATTATAGCATTTCTAACATTTTGTCTAGCTGTATTTGTATATAAAGCCATCAAATTATCAAAAGTTACTGGATACCCAGACTGATGTATTAAAATAGCTGGACATATAAGTGTTGTTACAATAACTACTACTAGAATTGAAATAATAGAAATAATTGCTGGAAGCCCTTTGCCAATTTTTCCTTTGCAAATTTTGTAGCCTAAAAATGCTCCTCCTGCTATTAGGATTGCTAGTATAGCAACTATCATGTTACCATATATATACATTAATATCCATGGTATTGCTCCTATAAAGCCTCCTATTATTGCTCCTATTGTTCCTGTAATATAGCTTCCCTTTTTTGTAGTTTCTTGTATTACGTCTGGTTCTTCTGCTTGAGCTTGCTCTGCTTGATTTGATTCTTCTGCTTTGACTTGCTCTGCCTCTTTTGGCTCCTGATTTACTTCGTTTTGTGCATTTAGTTCTTCTGTTTTAATTTCTTGTGATTTTTGTTCTTGATTTTCTTCCATACTTTCCCCCTTCTATTTGCTATTTTAGCAAAATAATAATTATTTATAACAATTGATGTTTAAGCTGTTTTATTATTTTCTCCTGCTGTCTTTCTTCTTTTGGCCTTTGAATTTTGTTTTTTGTTTACTTCGATTTCTCTAAATTCATTTATTATTAATTTAGGTTCTTTCTTTTCTAAGACTGTTTGTTTTGTAACTATACATTTTTCAATGTTAGAATTTGATGGAATTTCGAACATTATGTCTCTCATTATTTCTTCTATTATTGAACGTAAACCTCTTGCACCTGTTTTTCTTTCTATTGCTTTATCTACAATAGCTTCTAAAGCATCTTGCTCGAATTCAAGAGTTACATTATCATATTCAAATAGTTTTTGGTATTGTTTTACTAATGAGTTCTTAGGTTCTACAAGTATTTTTACTAGGGCATCTCTATCTAGGTCTTTTAATGTTGCTATTATTGGCAATCTTCCTATGAATTCTGGAATTAAACCAAATTTAAGTAAATCTTGAGGTAATAATTCTTTAAAAATTTCGTATTTATTTACTTCTTTTTCACTTTGAATTACAGTTCCAAAGCCTATTGCATTTTTTCCGGTTCTTTCTTTTATTATTTTTTCTAGGCCTTCAAATGCTCCTCCACATATAAACAATATGTTTTCTGTATTTATTTGTATTAACTCTTGATGTGGGTGTTTTCTTCCTCCTTGTGGTGGAACAGAAGCTATTGTTCCTTCTATTATTTTAAGTAGAGCTTGTTGAACTCCCTCTCCACTTACATCTCTTGTTATTGAAGGGTTTTCTGATTTTCTTGTTATTTTGTCAATTTCGTCTATATATACAATTCCTTTTTCTGCTTTTTCAACATCTCCATCTGCTGCTTGAATTAATTTTAATAAGATATTTTCAACATCTTCTCCAACATAGCCTGCTTCTGTTAATGTTGTTGCATCAGCTATTGCAAATGGTACTTTTAGTATTTTTGCTAAAATACTTGCAAGCAATGTTTTTCCACAACCTGTTGGTCCAAGTAATAATACATTACTTTTTTGTATTTCTACATCTTCACCTTTTTCTTCGTTGTTTGAAATTCTTTTATAGTGATTGTATACTGCAACAGATAGTGTTCTTTTTGCTTCTTCTTGGCCAATTACATAGCTATCTAGTATTTTCTTTATTTCTTTTGGAGTTGGTATATTTTCAAAATCATTTAGAGTGTAACTTTCTTCGTCCTCCATGATTTCGTTTTCTATTATTGAATTGCATAGGTCAACACATTCATCACAAATGTATACTCCAGGACCTGCTACTAATCTTTTTACATTTTCTTGTGCCTTTCCGCAGAAAGAACATTTTACACTTTTAGGTATATCGTTTTTTGGCATACTTTCTCCTTTCAAATATTAGCTTAAATAAACCAAATATTGTTTGAGTTAAAAATTTATTTTAATTAAAAAGAGGGACATTTTTTATTTGTCCCACCTAATAAAAGTTATTTTCTCTTATCCATTATTCCATCTATTAAGCCATAAGCTAGAGCTTCTTCGGCTGTCATGTAATTATCTCTTTCTGTGTCTCTTTCGATTGTTTCTAAACTTTGTCCAGTCCTATCACTTAATAACTTATTTAATTTAGCTCTTGTTTTTACCATGTGGTCTGCATGTATTTTTATTTCAGTTGTTTGCCCTGAAAGTCCTCCACCTGCAATTAATGGTTGGTGAATTAATATTTCAGCATTTGGTGTTGCAAATCTTTTGCCTTTTTCTCCTGATGCTAAAAGTACTGCTCCCATACTTGCTGCCATACCTACACACATTGTAGATACAGGGCATTTTATATAATTCATTGTGTCTACTATTCCCATTCCGTCTGTGATTGATCCCCCTGGTGAATTTATATATAAATAAATTTCTTTGTCAGGATCTTCTGATTCTAGGAAAAACATTTGAGCTATTACTAAACTTGCTGTTGTTGGATTAACTTCTTCTCCTAAAAATATTATTCTGTCTTTTAATAATCTTGAAAATATGTCGTAAGATCTTTCCCCCTTACTTGTTTGTTCAATAACATATGGTACTAAACTATCTTGTAACATAAATTTCCTCCTTTTTATTTT
Source organism: uncultured Clostridia bacterium (assembly GCA_947589645.1). Lineage (GTDB taxonomy): Bacteria > Bacillota > Clostridia > TANB77 > CAG-508 > CAG-269. The sequence goes on along the minus strand of CANQCG010000023.1, from coordinate 8,991 downwards.
AGCTTAAATTATGCTTTATAAAATATATATCATAGTTTAAAATATGATGCTTCAAACATTGCTTAAGCTTTTTTAGCTTTTTCTTTTGCATTAGAAACTATTAAGTCTATAGCTTTTTCTGATTCTATTCCTTCTTTTATGTATTTTCTTAAGTTTTCGTTGTCTTTGATTTCTTCTTCTTTTTTGTTATAGTTTTCAGCCATTTCTTTAATCTTGCTGTCGATTTCTTCTTGAGTTGCTTCTATTTTTTCTGCCTTTATTACTGCTTCTAATGCTAGTCTTGATTTTATTGCTTCAGTTGCTTGTGGCTCATATTCTTTTTTCATTTCTTCGGCTGTTTTTCCAACCATTTGTAAATATTGTTCTAATTTCATTCCTTGATATGATAGTCTTTGCTCTATGTCTTTTAACATATTTTCTGTTTCTAATTCTATCATTCCAGATGGAATGTCTACTTTCATTTCATCACATACTGCTTTCATAGCTGCTTCTTGTTTTTCGTATTTTTCTTTACTTTCGTTTTGTTTTTCTTGTTTTTCTTTGATGCTTTTCTTTAATTCTTCTAAAGTATCAAATTCACTAACATCTTTTGCGAATTCGTCATCTAATGCTGGTAATTCTTTTTTCTTTATTTCATGAACTTTTACTTTAAATGTTGCATCTTTTCCTGCAAGTTCTGCTGAAAAATATTCTTCTGGGAATTTTACTGTTATTTCTTTTTCTTCATCAGCCTTCATTCCTACTATTTGGTCTTCGAAACCTGGTATAAATGCTCCGCTTCCAATCTCTAATTCATAGTTTTCTGCTTTTCCGCCGTCAAATGCTTTTCCATCTACAAAACCTTCAAAGTCTATTACAGTTGTGTTGCCTTTTTCTACTGGTTTTCCTTCAACTGATACAAGTCTTGCATTTCTATCTTGCATTTGTTTTAATTCTGTTTCTATGCTTTCGTCTGTTACATTATACTCTATTTTTGGAATTTCTATACCTTTATATTTTCCAAGTTTAGCTTCTGGCTTTGTTTGTACTACTGCAGTGAATATTAAGTCTTTACCTTTTTCAATTTGTGTTACATCTATATCAGGTCTGCTTACTGCTTCTACATTGTTTTCTTTTAATGCTTCTTCATAAGCTTCTCCTGCAACTTCATTAAATGCATCTTCGTAAAATATTTCTTTTCCATAATATTTTTCTACTACATTCATTGGAGCCTTGCCTTTTCTGAAGCCTGGTATATTTATGTATTTGGCATTTTTGAAATATACTCTTTTCATTGCTTCTTCAAATTTTTCTGCCTCCACTATAATTTCTAATTTTACCTCATTTGCATTTTCTGTCTTTTCTAATTTACAACTCATTTTTTTCATCCTTTCATTTTTCTTGTTGCTTTTTTTAATAACATTTTTATACTAGTTTTTTTAATGTTTTTAGCCTTTATATTATACCATATATTTGATATATTGCAAGAAAATTTTGAAAATACTTGTTTTTTTTTCATATTTGTGATAAACTAGTTATTAGTCAAATTTATTTTTACATTTGGGAGGTGCAAAATTTAAATGGCAAAATGTGAAATATGTCAAAAAGAAGCTATACATGGAAATAAATTAAGTATTACTCGTTCTCATATAAGTAAAAGGTCTCCTCGTACTTGGAAACCAAACTTAAGAACAATTAAAGCTGATATTAATGGTGAGACAAAAACTATCCATGTTTGTGCTAAATGTTTAAAAAATGGTAAAGTTAAAAGAGCAATATAAAATGCTCTTTTTTTATATTTCTTTTTCAAAAACACCCCTTTTCTACAAGCTAGCATTTTATTTTTTGTTCTTGCATATATATTTTTAGAGGTGCATGTACATGATAAAAGTTATAAAATTAAAAAGTATGATTATTCCTACGCTTTTTGTTCTTTTTGCAATTTTTTTAGTTTTATTTTCTTCTAGTAATTTATATGCTGCTCAAAATGGTCTTACTCTATGGGCTACCTCGGTTATTCCATCTTTGTTTCCTTTTTTTGTTGCTACTGAACTTTTGTCTTATACTAATGTTATTAATTGGCTTGGAAGATGTTTTAATAAATTCATGAAGCCATTATTTAATGTTCGTGGAGAGGGAGCTTTTGCTTTTATTATGGGCATAATAAGTGGTTACCCTGTAGGAGCAAAAATTGCTTGCAATTTACGAAATTCTAATACATGCTCAAAAGAAGAGTGTGAGCGTTTACTTGCTTTTACTAACAATTCTGGACCTTTATTTATAATGGGTACTGTTGGAACTAAAATGTTTGGAAATACTGTTATTGGTTTTTTACTACTTATTACACACATTTTAGCTTGTATTTCTGTTGGTATTTGTTTTAGATTTTGGAAAGCTTATTCTTCTGTAAATTCTTTTTTTACTAAAAACGAAAAAAATGCCTCCTCAGTTTCTAGAGTCGGTTTATCTAATTTAGGTGAAGTAATAGGAAAAAGTATTACAAATTCTATATCTACTATTTTAAATATTGGTGGTTTTATTGTAATATTTTCAGTTATTATTTCGATTCTTAAACATATAAATTTTATTGTTTTTTTGGAGCCTATTTTAAATTTTTTGCATATTCCTTCAAATATTGCTGAAAGTTTTATTTTGGGAATTGTTGAAATTACAAATGGCATTTCTGCTATTTCTTCTATTTGCTTAAAGAAAATTTCTATTAATATTATACTTACTGCTTTTTTACTTGGATGTGGTGGTATTTCTATTTTGCTTCAAGTTTGGAGCATAGTTTCTAAAAGTGATTTGTCTATTAAGCCTTATATTATTGGAAAATTTCTTCATGGTATTTTTGCTGCTATTTATACTTTTTTATTTATAGCTATTTTTCCTGTGTTTCAATTTGATTTGTAAATTTATTTTATTTATGATTTGTAAATTTGTTCTCATTTAGCTTGTTTTGTAAATTTATTTTTGTGGCAAATTTATAAATACTTTTAAATCTAAAAAAGGAAAAGAGTTTTTTCTAGGCTACCTAAAAAAGTAGCTTAGATGTCTTCTCTTTTCCTTTGCGCAATTTATTATAAATTTCTTTTCCTTCTTTTTTCTTCTGTTATGTGTGGAACTAATGGGCTATAGTTTTCGCCATTAAATACATCTACTTCAACTGTTCTTGTTAATACATCTGTGTAACTATATGTTACATTTCTATCATTATCGTCATATTTTACTACGAAAATATTTGGATAAGCTTTTTCTATAGTAGCTTCTTTTTCAAAGGCTTTACTTCTTCCAAGTGAACCTTTTACTATTATCTTTTGACCTACTTTCTCAAAAATGTCAGTTTTTAAACTTAATATATCTGATTTGCAAATCATTTGATCACCTACTTCGCTTATGATGTGCCAAGTATATCACGAAAGGGTATTTGTGTCAACTGTCGTCGCAAAATGTCGGAGGCTTGTTTTCCTTGTGTTGCAAGATTTTGCTAAGCGTAGTTTTAAATATTACATTTATATTACATTTGTGTTACAAGACTTTTTTATATAAAAATCACACTCTTTTTTCCATAGTTATTATATGAAAATCACACTCTTTTTTCCATAGGCTCCAAGGCCTCCAATTCCCTTTTTTCCATCTCTTAATTCATCTGCAATATCATCTATAGTGACATATTTATAACTATCTGTTGTTGCTACACCTTTTGCAACTATTAATGGATCCAAAAATTCTATAAGAATCCTTGCTGGTGAAGATGCAAAATTCGCTCCTGCTGATATTAGTGCTTCAAAATAACTCTGGCAAGCTCCTGCAAATATTACCAAGTCTTTTTTGTTTTTTTCGTCATATCTTCTTGCTTCTTTTATTGTTTCTATAAAATGCTTTGAATTTCTATAATTGTAAATGTCATTATAACCGGTTTTTAATTTTATCATTCCATCATGTCCTGTAATTACTAATATATCTGGTTTATAATATTCCAACATTCTATATACTACACTTGCCTGTTTATTTTCTGGTATATTTTTTACAATTGCATTTAGTCCAAATTTTTTATAATATAATAATGACTTTTGACTATATTTTTTGTCTCCGTCTAAATGCAATATTAGTCCTGTTTTTACTTGTACCTTATTTCTGTTTTGTATACTATTTTCTTGTTTTTTTATTTTTTTTGCTACTTCTAAAATATTGTTATCAAATTTATTTATTATTTTTACAGCTTCTTTTTTGTTTATTATGCATAAATCTTCAATAGGGGCATCTGCCTTCACCCTAGATGTAATTCCTTTTAGTATTGCGTTTTCTTTTCCATCACTTAATTTTATTACTTTTTCTACATTAAATAATATGTCTTTTCCATACGATTCTCTAGTTACATAATCACCACTCTTGACTTTCTTTTTTTTCATAATATCACCCCAATTTTACATTAGGTCTATATTAATTTATGTTATTTTTCGTCAAGATGTGACAAGTTAAAAATATTCATGATTTTTTAATATTATTTTTGGCATTAATAAATTAAAATATCATAAAAAAACGCCCTAGCGCTTGCTAAAAATTAGCCAGCACTAGGTTTTATATTAAACTATATTTCAATTTCTTTTATAACTTTTAGAGTTTTCATATCTGCAGCTTTTATAAGCTTGCTTGATAAGGTATAATAAGCATCATTTGCATAAACAATTCTTTCTACTCTTTGACCACTTTCATATTTTTCATTTGCTATTTCACCTTTTAGTATAAAACCTTTTTCTAAGCTTATTTCATATATTGCTGCTCTTGTATTTACTTTGCCTCTTGTATAAGTAGTTAGTGGAAATGCTATAATATTTTTTTCTTTTGAATATAATAGTGCTTTATGATTATATATTAATTCTGAATTTGTATTTCGGTCTCCTACTTGTACTTTAAATAATTCTTTTGGATTATTTAAGTCTGATACATCAAACATAACCATTTTTAGCCCATTTGTTGTTATCCTCGTTCCGTCTTCTTTTGTGTCATAGCCAAAGCCTATAATATGTGTTTCATCATAAGGGTGCATGTATGTGCTATAACCTGGTATTTTTAATTCTCCTAAAATTTCTGGTTTCTCTGGATTAGATAGGTCTATTACAAATAATGGATCTGTTTGCTTAAAGGTTACAACATAGGCTTTATTTCCAATATATCTTACTGAATATATTCTTTCTCCTTGACCAAAGCCAGTTACTTTTCCAACTTCTTCTAGATTGCTATTTAAGATATATAAATTATTGCTTGTTTCATCTGTAACTCCTAAATTAGATTCTCCTGTTGTTGTAGCAATTCTAAAATATTTTCCATTTTCGTCCATTGAAAATTGATTGTTTATTCGTCCATCAATGTCTGTTTCTGCAGTAAATTCTATTTTTCCATCTTTTAGTGCAAATTTTAATATATGCGTTTTTGTAGAAATAATATTATGTTCCTCGCCATATTCTACATTGGTTTTTCCTATATACATATTGTTTGTAGATGCATATACATAACTTCCAGCTCCTAAGAAGGTTTGAATCTCTACTTCTTCATCGGTATTTAAATTTATTCCTGCTAACATTAAATAACTTGTTTCTTCCATCTCTTCAAAACAATAAATACAATCATAATTAATAAATTGATATTCTTTATTTATCGCTGTATCTCTATACTTTGGCTGATATTTTGTTTCATCTAATTTATCTTCATTTTCTTGTACAATTTCAGAAGCATATATATACTTTGTGGTTGCAAAATATATATTATTTTGTATCATTCTAGATGACAAATAACTACCTTCTATTTCTACTCTTCTTGTTTCTTTTGGCTCGAGTTTATTTGATATATCATATATTATTACAATTGTTTTTGAAATACTTGGCTCATAGCTATCTATACTACAAATTATTGTATCAGCATGATTTATTGCAATAACTATTAACTTATCTTTATTTACATATATTTCTTCTGGTGAAATTTTTTGTTCTTCAAAATTTATTTCAGAAACCTTTTTTGCTTCTTCTGGATTATGAACATCAACTATTACTATTTTTCTACCTACTTTATAATATAAATAGTTATTGTCAACTTTTACAATGTCTGCCTCGTCAACATCTTCTACTTGAGTATTTGTTTTTGATGCATCTGCATTTTCATCAATGCTTGTGTTTAAGCTCGTTTTATCTTCTGCTTTAGAGTTTGGCTGTGATACTACATTTTCCGTACTAGTATCTAATGTTTCTACAAAATTACCATTCATTACTTCCTCAAAATATACAATTTTTGATTCATTGTTTTTTAGAATAGTACGTAAATTTTCGAAACTTCCTACTGTTTGTAAGCTTATTTTACTTTCTTGAATTTTAGCAGATTGACTAGAGTCTGCTACTTTATTTATATGGCTTGTATTATTTGTATTTATTATTCCTACTAATACTGCTATTACAAATACTGCAGCAATACTGGCTATTTTTGTTATATTGTTTTTGTTTTTTAGTTTGTTTTCTTTTGAAATTTCATCTGCTTTTTTGTAGATGTCTTCAATAAATTCTTTATTAGTTTTCATATTTATATGCCTCCTCTTTTACAATTTTCTCTAGAGTTTTTCTTGCTCTATGAATTAATACTTTTACACCTGATTCTGTCTTTTTTAATATATGACCTATTTCTTTGTAGCTTAAGCCTTCAATGTCTGCTAAATAAATGGCATTTTGATATTCTATCTTTAGCTTTTTTATACTGTTTTTTAAATTTTCTGCTATTTCGTTTTTAAATACTTTTTCTTCTAGCTCTTGTAAATCATCAAATTGCATTTCGTCTAAAGCAACTATTCTTTTTTCTCTTTTTATATAGTTTAATGCTTTTGATTTTGCTATTGTGTATAGATATGTTTTTAGTGAATACTCAAATTTATAACTTCTTTTGTTTATTAACATGTATACAAATACATCTTGTGCTAAGTCTTCAGCTATATCTATGCTTTTTACGTATTTTTGTATAAAGTAAATTATACTGTCTTTATGTCTTATGACAATTTCTTCAAAACTTTCTTTACTTCCAAATAAAAATTCTTTATATAGCTGTTTGTCTGTTTTTTCTTCCACTTATCTTTTCACTTTCCTTTCGTAAATACTCTATCTATACTTTATACAATTATATATTATAAATAGTTACACTAAAAGTATTTTTATTTTTGTTGTAAATAATAAAACTTAATGTTTCTTTAAATCTTGCCGAATTTGTATTACAAAAAAAGCAAGGCACTTCTTGTGCCCTACTTTTTATTTTCTTTTTAAAAAAAATGCATATTCATCATTATATATAATTTCATATTTATTACTATTTTCATCAAGTTTAATTTTGTCTTCTGTTATTTGTTCATAATCTTCATAATATGCAAAATAATATTCCTCTTTTCTTGCATCCAACCATTCATTTATAGAACATATATAGTAATACATGCCATCAATATATATATATTGATTATGTAGTAATACAGAAATCCACCTAACTCTTCCAACTGTTTTAGGAGCTAATACATAAGTATTATCATATAATAATTTACTTTCAAGTTTGTTTAATAATTGTAATTGTTCATTATTTAGAATATATGTAGAATCTTTAATATATTGTAAATTTTCACTCCAAATATCATTTATAATGATATTTTTTTGTAATATAACAGTTGAGACTGCTATTGTAGCAACATAAATTATTACATATAAATATATAATAGTATTTATAATTTTATTTTTGTTTGCTAATATATAAGATATTGCTATATAACAACTACAAATTGATAACGGCCAAACTATATAATAGCTTTTAAAGAAATAGTATCTTGAAACAATTCCAAATTTATAGCCAATAAAAAGTATTATCGCAAATAATATTGATAAAACAAACAATACTGTTTCAAAATGATTTTGAGATTTTTCTTTTCTATGTTTTACTTTCAATATGGCATATATAATATATATTGAAATAAATATTACATAATTTGTTATATAGTTTTCATATATATCGCCTGCCATATTTATTGTGCTTATTTCCGTTTTCATACCGTTAATTATTGGAAATATCATAAAATATGATATTCCTAATATTGATGGTATTAAATTTAAGTAAATTATTTTTAATAGATTTTTTGAAGACAATATTTTTTCTTTTTTCTTTATTGAGTTAATTATTATATAAACTACTATTGCTATATATATTAGTGGAATAAAATATGCATAAGAAAAAAATATTCCAAAACTTAGTAATGATAAAATAGGTAAAATTATTTTTATTTGTATTTCATCTTGTTGATAATTTGAAACTAATAATAAAAATGTAATAATTATATCTAATGCGAGTGATAAATATACAAATCCATATAGCATTGAATTTAATGGGTAACCTAACATATACATTACCGAAAATATTATAGCTAAAATATTTAACTTTTTGTTTTCTCTTGCATAGGTTTTTAATAAAAAATAAAATATTAGTCCTGATAAATATAATACAAATAAGTCAAATAAAATATATAAGTCTGTTTTTAATGCTACAGTATCAAATACTTTAAATAAAATTCCTTCATTTATGTACGCTCCCGGAAGTCTGAAACTAGGATTATATAAATTTAAAGCATCATCAGTAATTTCATTAAATAATAATGTTGAATTTTCATAAAATTGTTGTGCAAAGAAGTAATGTGTACTCCCGTCTACTGTTCTATAATTTAGGTTAAATGGAAAGCCATAAATTTTATGCCCTACTAATATAACAATTGCTAAAATAATTATAGATGAAACAATATCTAATACTTTTATGTAATATTTTTGTATTTTCTTAGTTTTCAATATGACTAATACTAACGCTCCTATTACAACGCAATTACAAATGAGCAAATTTTGTAATGAGCATTGTACTCCTATAAAAGTCAATATTAGACAAATTAATATGTTGTAACACAATATTAAAACACTTGCTATGCAAAACCATTTTATTAAATTTTGCTTTTTT
>CANQCG010000022.1 GCA_947589645.1 uncultured Clostridia bacterium | reverse complement strand
TTTTATTATACTATTATTAATACAAATTTCAATTAATATTGTATTAAGATTTCGTTACATCTCTATTACGTTTTTATGACATGTGCATTAGGCTTCTATTTAAGTAATAATCTTATTTTATAATATTATATCTTTATAAAAATTAAAAAAGAAAATAGTATGCTATACTATTTTCCAATTAACTATTCTTTAATTATTCTTCACTTTCAGCTTCTTTTTCTGGCTCTGCTAAATCTTTCATTGTAAGATTTATTCTACCTTGGTCATCTATTTCATAAACTTTAACTGTTACTTTATCTCCAACTTTTAGAACATCTTCTACCTTTTTAATTCTTTCTTTAGAAATTTTAGATATGTGTAGTAAGCCTTCTTTTCCGCATCCTACATCTACAAATGCTCCAAATGCCATTATTTTTGTAACTGTTCCATAGTAAATTCCGCCAACTTCGATTTCTCTTACAATGTCTTCTATCATTTCTAATGCTAAGTTTGCTTTTTCGGTGTCTTCTGAATAAATAAATACTTGTCCATCTTCTTCGATATCGATTTTTACGCCTGTTTCTTCAATTATTTTGTTTATTGTTTTTCCGCCAGTTCCTATTACATCTTTTATTTTTTCTACTTTAATTGTAGTTGTAACTATTTTAGGCGCATATTTTGAAATTTCTGCTCTTGGCTTGTCTATTTGTTTTAGCATTATTTCGTCTAGTATATATTTACGAGCATTTCTTGTTCTTGCAAATGCTTCTTCTATTATTTTATAAGATAGTCCATCAACCTTGATATCTACTTGTATTGCTGTTATACCTTTCTCTGTTCCACCTACTTTAAAGTCCATATCTCCAAAGAAATCTTCTATTCCTTGAATATCTGTAAGCATTACATAGTCATCTGGATCATCTGGGTTTGTTACTAAACCTGTTGAAATTCCTGCTACTGGTCTTTTAATTGGAACACCTGCATCCATTAATGCTAATGTGCTTCCACATATACTTGCTTGTGATGTTGATCCATTTGAAGATAATACCTCTGATACAACTCTTATTGTGTATGGGAATTCCTCTTTTGATGGAATTACTGGTACTAATGCTTTTTCAGCCAATGCACCATGTCCAATTTCTCTTCTTCCTGGTCCACGAGATGCTCTTGCTTCTCCTACACTATATGAAGGGAAGTTATATTGATGCATATATCTTTTTGAAGTTTGCGTATCTATTCCATCTAGCTCTTGCTCTTCACTTGTCATTCCAAGTGTTGCAACAGATAATACTTGAGTTTGTCCTCTTGTAAATAATGCACTTCCGTGTACACGTGGTAATAAGCTAACTTCACATGATAGAGGTCTTATTTCGTCTAATTTTCTTCCGTCAACTCTTTTATGCTCTACAAAAATTAATTCTCTAACACATTTTTTCTCTAATTTATATATTGCTTCTCCAATTCCTTGAGCATTTTCTTCAACATATTCTTCTCCAAATTTTTCTTTTACTGCTTCTGCTATTTTATCAGATAATTCTTCAACTTGTCTGTCTCTTGTGTCTTTATCATCTGTTTGAACTGCTTGCTTCATTTCTTCATGGAAGTTTTCTTCTAAATATTCATATAAGTCATGGTCTACTTCAAATGATTTATATTCAAATTTAGGTTTTCCTATTTCTTCTTTCATTTTAGAGATAAATTCACACATTTTTTTGATTTCTACATGTCCAGCTTTTATTGCATCTAGCATTAATTCATCAGAGATTTCATTAGCTCCTGCTTCAATCATTGCAATTTTATCTATTGTTCCTGCAACAGTTAAGTTTAAATCACTTATATTTCTTTGCTCTTCTGTTGGGTTTATAATAATTTCGCCATTTACTATTCCAACATTTACAGCCGCTGTTGGTCCTCCAAATGGAATGTCTGATATTGAAAGTGCTGCTGAGGCACCTATCATAGCTGCAACTTCTGGTGAATTATCTTGGTCTACTGAAAGTACAGTTGCTACAACTACTACATCATTTCTAAAATCTTTTGGAAATAAAGGTCTTAATGGTCTATCAATAGCTCTAGATACTAGTATTGCTTTGTCACTTGGTTTGCCTTCTCTTTTTTGGAATGATCCTGGTATTTTTCCTACTGAATATAGCTTTTCTTCATAGTCTACTGATAATGGGAAAAAGTCAATGCCTTCTTTTGGCTCCTTAGATGCAGTTACATTTACCATTACACATGTTTCACCATATCTTACTAATACACTTGCATTTGCTAAACCTGCCATTTTTCCTGTTTCTATGCTGATTTTTCTTCCAGCTAATTCTGTTTCATAAACTTTAAACATTGTTTTAAATTTCTCCTTATCTTCCCAAAAAAGCCCGTGCATAGCACTGGGCCTTTTAGTTTTATTTTCTTAATCCTAATTTTTCAACTAAGACTTGATATCTTTCTTCATCCTTCTTTTGTAGGTAGTTTAACATGTTTCTTCTTTTACCTACCATTTTTAAAAGTCCACGTCTTGAATGATTATCTTTTTTGTGTACTTTTAAGTGTTCTGTTAATTCATTAATTCTTTCTGTTAAAAGAGCTACTTGAACTTCTGCTGAACCTGTATCAGCTTCGTCTCTTTTATATTCATTAATGATTTCTAGCTTTCTTTCCTTTGTCATAGTTACACCTCCTAATATTATTTTTCGCCTTAAACTGGGTAAAAGCTATGGTGTTTTGCTTTTTACTAAGTATAAGGTAATTTTTGACTATTGGTATTGTACTACATTTTAAAGGAAATTGCAAGCTTTTTTAAGGTTTTTTATAAATCTGCCCATAAATTTTATATTATTAAAAATAAACTTGCTATCTAAAAGTATTTTAGAGCAAGTTTATTTTTACTTTTTATTTTATATAAATAGTTGGATCAATATATAAAGAATCTTTTAACATTTCAAAATGTAAATGTGGCTCATCTGATATTTCAAATGTTGCAGAACTTCCAACTGTTCCTAAAGTTTGTCCTTGTTTTACTTTTTCGCCCTCAACTACAAATTCAGCTGTTAATAAATTAGAATATACTGTTTTGAAACCTCCATCATGCTCTATTATTATAGTTAAACCATATCTTGGATCATTTTTAATTGCTGTAACAGTACCGTCTGCAGCAGATTTTACAACATCTCTGCTATTTGCCTTAATGTCTATTGCTTGATGAACAATCCATTCTTGTAAGGTTTCTGAATATACCAAGCTATCTTTAGCAAAACCTCTTACAATTTCTCCCTCTACCGGCATGCTAAATGTTACTTCTTTTTTAGGCTCCTCTTGTGGCTTTTGTTCATTACTTGTGCTGTTGTTTGCTTGCGTATTAGTGTTTTGTTTGCTTCCTGTAGTATTGTTGTTTTTGCTAGAAGTTACAGTATTTGACTGATTACTTTCGTTTGATTTATTACTTTCCTCAACTGTTTTTCCCATTGGCGTACTTACGCTTTCTGAATCTTCTGGGTTTTCTTCGTTTGGAAGCTCTGATACTATCGTTTCATCATCTCTTTTATTAGCTTCTTCTATCTGAGCTAATCTTTGCTCTTCTTGCCTTTTTGCTCCCATCATATTAGCAATTGCAATATAACTTATTATTACTATGGCAATAATAACACTTACCGCTATATAAATGACTAACTTTCCATCTCCACGTGCATTGTCTTCATTTTTTCTAGGTTCTCTACTCATATTTTCCTCCTTAAATTTATGATTTAATACAAGTATGTCCCCTTTAGTTAAAATTATACTTTTATTTCACATTTTTGCTAAATTTTTGAATTGATTTTGCACGCCAAAAATTAATAATTGCTAATTTCTACTCCTGTATAAAAATGTTTTATTATGTCTTCATAAGTACTTCCCTGTTTTGCTAAACTATCTGCTCCAGTCTGACTCATTCCTACACCATGGCCATTTCCTTTAACAGAAAAGACTATTTTATCATCACTAAAACTTATAGCAAAATTTGTTGATTTTAAGCCTAAAATTGTTCTTGCCTCTGTTCCAGCAATATTAATATTTCCAAATTTTATTGTTCTTACTCTTTGAGATTCTGTATATTCTTGTATTTGAACTGCATTTTCTTGTGACCAATCAATCTCGACTTCTGGATGTGTTTCTTTTAATTTGTTGACTAACTCCTCTTTCGTAAATGCTACCTCTGAGCTATATTGCGAGTAACCCTCTTCTCCTGCTGTTTCTACAGATTGCAAATATGGGTACTCTATTCCTCCCCAAATATTTACAGAACTTTCTGTTATTCCTCCACTATTTGAATGAAAAAATGCATTTATTGGTGCTCCTTGATATGTTACTATTTTTCCTGCAGTTTCATCTACTGCTTGAACTATTTTTTGCCAGTTTGCTTCCCTTTGACCTTCTTCCCAATTTGCAAATCTTTCTTCTTTAGAAATCCATGCTTGGCAACAGGCATATGAATCACATACATTTGCATTTTCGTGTTTTTGTCCACTATCTTTTATTTGATATATCAAATAAGTTCTTGCAACTATTGCTTGTGCCTTTAACGCCTCATTTTCATAAGAGGCTGGCATTTCAGCAGAAACTACCCCATACAAATATTCATCTAATGGTAATTCTTGAATTTCACCTGTTGCAGTATGTAAAAGTTTTATAGTGTTATATTCTCTATAATCATATTTTCCTTGAGTAGCTTGCTCTTCTTTAATTGTTTGATCATCTTGGCTATTTTCTTGCTTTGAAGTTTCTTCTACAGAATCTGAAATTACTGCATTTAAAGTTTTTGTACAAAGAACTGGAAGAATAAAACATACAAAAATAAAGCATACAAAATAAAGTAAAATTTTTTTCATAGTTAAGCCTCCTTTAGAAAAATATTATTTAGAATTAAGGTTTTACTACATTTAACTTAGTAATGCTTTTTTCATATTATTTAATATTTTTCTTTCTGTTCTTGAAACTTGTACTTGGCTAATACCTAATATTCTAGACACTTGTGTTTGAGTTTTATTTTTATAAAATCGAAGAAGTATTACTTCTCTATCTTTTTCTTGCAAGTCTTCTATTAATTTTTTTACTGTAAGTCTATTGGATATTAAAGTTTGCTCGTCCTCGCCTGTTGATATTTTGTCTATAATACTGATAGTTTTATCAGTTTTGTTATCTGTATAACTGGCTTCTTCAATAGAATCTACTGGGTTTACAGATTCTATTGCCATTGCTATTTCTTCTTTTGGAACTTTTAGCATCTCAGAAATTTGCTTTAGCGAAATTTCCTGCCCTGTTTTATTTAGGTATTCTTTTTTTAATTCCAATACTTTTATGCTTAATTCTTTTAAACTTCTACTGACTTTTACTGGTCCATCATCTCTTAAAAATCTCTTTATTTCTCCTAATATATAAGGTACAGCATATGTCGAAAGTCTTACTGCAAAACTCAAATCAAATCTTTTTATAGCTTTTATAAAACCCATTGCTCCAATTTGATACAAATCTTCTAGTTCGTAACCTCTACCTGAAAATCTTTTAACTATACTCCATATTAGCCCATTATTTTCTTCTATTAGTTGTGCCATTACATCTCTGTCACCATTTTGGGCTTTTAATATTTTATCTGTTGTATCTTCATACACGTTTTAGCCTCCTTCTAGCTTAACAACTTGGCGTAAATTGTAGATTTTCTTCGTCTTCTTCAGTATGACTTTTTATTTTCTTTTTCATTGTTACTTTTGTTCCTATTCCTAGAATTGATTCTATTTCTACCTCATCCATAAAACTCTCCATTATTGTAAAGCCCATTCCTGACCTCTCCAAATTTGGTTTTGTAGTATATAAAGGTTGTTTTGCCATTTCTATATCTTCAATTCCCTTACCATTGTCTGCAATTTCAATAATTAACTCTTCGCCTATAATTTGGCCTCTTATTTTTACTACTCCCTTTTTTTCTTCATAGCCATGTATTATCGCATTTGTTACTGCTTCTGATACGGCAGTTTTTATATCTGCTAACTCTTCTATAGTTGGATCTAGCTGGGCTGCAAATGCTGCAACTGTTATTCTTGCAAATGCTTCATTGCTTGATTTACTTAAAAATTCTAGTTTCATTTCATTGTTTAACTTGTTCATATTTTTCCTCCCTTCTTTTAACCTGCTTTTGCTTCTGTTTCGATTATTTTAATAATTTTTAATATTCCACTTAGCTCTAATACTTTTTTGATGCTATCATTTATATTAGCAATTTCTACTGTTGCACCAAGCATATTTGCTATTCTGTATCTTCCTATTATTAAACCTATTCCTGCACTGTCCATAAAAGTAACACTATCAAAATCAAATATAACTTTTCTAGGCATATTTCTTTCAATTTCATAATCTGCTTTCCTCCTTATCTTTTGTACTGTACATTCATCAATTTCTTCTGTTAATTTTATAATTAGCAATTTGTCCTCATTATAATATTTACTTTCCATCGCTTCCTCCTTTGTTTTTATTGTAAAACATTATACGATATTTTACATTTTTTTCCAATAGTAAAAAATGTCGAAATCTTAGAACTTTTCGACATTTTTCTTTACAATATTTTATACAAAATAAAACTTATCAAAAAACAAAAGAGTAAGAAAATCAGCTAATTTTCTTACTCCTTCTGTTTTGACTTTTAAAATTACTCCTCAAATTTTTTTAACATTTCTTTATATTTTTCAAGTTTTTCTTTTTCTTCGTTAATTTTTGCCTCTGGAGCTTTATTTATAAAGCCTGGATTAGATAGCATTTTAGTTGCTCTTTCGATTTCAGATAATATTCTATTTTTTTCTTCTAGTTTTCTTTGCTTTTCTTTTTCTAAATCTACTAATTCTTCTAAAGGCATATATAATTCTATTTCATCTACTATAACCGAAACAGCGTTTTCAGAAATATTATTTTTGTTGTCTTGAATTATAATGTTTTCTGAATAACCTAATTTTTTAATAAAATCGCTAGAGTCTTGTATTAATTGTTTATGCTTTGTTGTAACAAATATTAATTCCGCTTTTTTAGAATTTTGAACATTTAAACTTGCTCTTGCATTTCTGATTCCAACTATTATTTCTTTTAATCTTTCTATATTTTTTTCCGCTTCTTCAAAATTTTCAGCTTCGTTATATTTAGGGTATTCTGAAATCATGATGCTTTCGTCGTTATTGTATAATTGCATATAAATTTTTTCTGTTACAAATGGCATAATTGGATGCAATAATTTTAAACTTTCGCCTAAAACTTTATTTAATGTATACTGAGCAACTAATCTAGACTCCTTATTTTCTTTATTATAAAGTCTTATTTTAGCTATCTCTATATACCAGTCACAAAATTCGTTCCATATAAAATCATAAATTTTTTGTGTTGCTACTCCTAAGTCGTAGTTATCTAAGTTATTTCTAACTTCTTTTATTAATGTGTTTAACTTAGAAATTATCCATTTATCTTCTTCTTTTAGCTGCTCATTTGAAATTTTTACTGTATCATCATAGTCTTCTAAATTCATAAGTACAAATCTAGCTGCATTCCATAATTTGTTTGCAAAGTTTGATGCTTGCTCTAGTTTTTCT
This sequence comes from uncultured Clostridia bacterium, assembly GCA_947589645.1. Lineage (GTDB taxonomy): Bacteria > Bacillota > Clostridia > TANB77 > CAG-508 > CAG-269. The sequence continues at coordinate 16,430 of CANQCG010000022.1, read as the reverse complement.
GGCATAAATCTAATATCGTTTCCTGGACTAATGCCAAGTATTAAAGAAAATCTTAATGCATCTGTTCCATATTTTTCGATAATATCAAGTGGGTCAATACCGTTTCCTAAACTTTTTGACATTTTTCTTCCTTGGCTGTCTCTGACTATTCCATGAATTAAAATATGACTAAAAGGTTTTTGATTTGTGCTTTCTAACGCAGAAAATATCATTCTTGCTACCCAGAAAAATATAATGTCATAGCCTGTTACTAATGTGTTTGTTGGGTAAAATGTTTTATAATCTTCTGTGTTTTCTGGCCAGCCTAGTGTTGAATATGGCCATAATGCTGAACTAAACCATGTGTCTAAAGTATATTCATCTTGCACCAAATTTGTGCTATTACATTTATCACATTTTTCAGGTTCGTGTTTTGAAACTATAGTGTTTCCACAGTCTTTGCAATAATATGCTGGTATTCTGTGTCCCCACCATAATTGTCTTGATATACACCAATCTTGTATATTTTCCATCCAGTTAAAATACGTTTTTTCATATCTTTTTGGAATAAATTTTATACTATCGTTTTTTACTGCTTCTATTGCAGGTTTTGCAAGTTCTGCCATTTTTACAAACCATTGCTCAGAAATTCTTGGCTCTATAGTATTGTGGCATCTATAACATTTACCAACATTATGAGTATAATTTTCTGTTTTTACTAATGCTCCTATTTCTTGTAATTTTTGTACAATCGCTTCACGAGCTTGATTTGTTGTCATGCCTTTATACTCTGGAACTAAGTCATTCATTATTCCACTTTCGTTAAATACTTCTACAATCTCTAAGTTGTTTCTTAAGCCTGCTTGATAGTCGTTCATATCATGTGCAGGTGTTACTTTTACACAACCTGTTCCAAATTCTTTTTCTACAAATTCGTCGGCTATTATTGGAATTTCTTTATTCATTATTGGTAAAATACATTTTTTGCCTACTAAGTCTTTATATCTTTCATCGTCTGGATGTACTGCAACTGCTGTATCTCCTAGCATTGTTTCAGGTCTTGTTGTTGCAACTATTACATATTTATCTTCTGTTCCTGCAATTTTGTATCTTAAATGCCATAGATGAGATGTTTCTTCTTCATATTCTACCTCTATGTCTGATATAGTTGAATGACACTCTGGACACCAGTTAATCATTCTTTTGCCTTTATAAATTAAGCCTTTGTTATATAATTTTATAAATTGCTCTAAAACTGCATTTGAAAGCCCAGCATCTAGCGTAAAACGCTTTCTGTCCCAGTCACATGAACATCCAAGTTTTCGTTGTTGTTTTCCAATCGTTCCACCATATTCCCTAGTCCATTCCCAAGCTCTTTCTAAGAATTTTTCTCTGCCTAGTTCTTCTTTTGTTAGGCCTTCTTCTTTTTTTATTTTTTCTACGACTTTTACCTCTGTTGCTATTGCTGAATGGTCTGTTCCTGGAACCCATAAAGTGTTATAACCACACATTCTTTTATATCTTATTAAAATATCTTGCATTGTATCATCTAATGCATGTCCCATATGTAGCTTTCCTGTTACATTTGGTGGTGGCATTACTATACAATATGACTCTTTAGAGGTATCCATACTTGGCTTAAAGTATTTTTTTTCTTCCCAGTTTTTATATAACTCATCTTCAAAATCTCTTGGGTTATATCTTTCTGCTAGTTTATGTTCTTTTTGCATATACTTATCTTCTCCCTTATATTTTAATTTTCTGCATAGTCTTCTGGCACTTTAAATATGCTATCATCGACTTTAAATTCTACACTAACTGTCTGTAATTCTTCGCCTGTTTCTCCATCTATAGTATCATAAATTGTTTTTAAATATACAAGCTCGTTTCCTTTAAAATAGAATCTGGTTCTTACTGTATCTTTTTCCATATTTCTTGAGCTAATTAAAAAATATGATACTCCTTTGTATTCTTCATAATTATAGGTTTTTCCATAAATTTTTTCTTTGCCAGTTGTATATTCTAAATCTACTATATCTTTTAAATTATCGGTTAATATATCTTCGTCTAAATTATTGTTTGGATAAACATAGTACTCTTTATCTTTATGTGAAATTTGATAAGTATCTCCCTCTAAAACTAAAGTTGATGAATGATCTCCTGGGTTATACATATCTATTAATGTTTTATTTCCTTCTCGATATGTAATTAGTTTATGCTGTTCTTCAAAATCATATCTAGTAAATGTATATGTTTGCGTAGATATCATTTTTTCATAAATTTTACTTAATTTTGATTTTTTCTCTGATGTACCTCTTGTTAATATTATTGCCACAACTATTACTACAGTAATTAAAATTACTATTAATGGTATTATTGGTATAGATATTTTTTTATTCATTTGTACCTCCTTTAAGATATTACATATTATACTTAATTTTTCCTAAAAAATCAATATTTTATTGTGTATTATCATATATTTTTAGCAAAATTTTTATTTTGTAATTTTATTAGTTTAAAATTATATATTTTATTTATTTTTTTGTCTTTTTCTATTGAATTTATTATATTTTTAGTATAATATATATATAAATTTTTATGAGACTTACCTAGGAGGTAAAAAATGCCAAGAAAAACAAAAGAAGCAATCGAAGAAAAAAACGAAAAAGAAAAATTAATATCAAAGAAAAAAGTAACTAAATCAACTACTAAAACAGCAGCTAAGACTAAAAAAGAAGCGCCTACAACAAAAACTGCTAAGGCTAAAAAGGAAGCACCTACAACAAAAGCTGTTAAGACTAAAAAAGAAGCATCTGCTACAAAAGCCACTAAATCAAAGCAATCAACAGCTAAAAAAAGTACTGCAAAAAAAGTTACTAAAACAACAGTAGCCTCAAAAAAAGTTAGCACAAAATCTACTAAAGTTGCTCCTCCTACAAATGTTGAATACTACGATTTGCCTTACAAATATAATCAAACTATTGTAAAAGTACTTTACCAAAACCCAACTACCCTTTTTGTTTATTGGGAAATTTCAGACGCTGATATAGAAAACTATAGAAAAACTTACGGAGACAATTTCTTTGAAACCACTAAACCAGTATTAGTAGTATACAATGATACTATGCATTATCATTTTGAAATAGATATTAATGATTTTGCAAATAGTTGGTATTTTAATATTAATGATAGCAAGTGCGATTATAGAGTAGAACTAGTTCGTAGGCCAATTTCTTATAACGAAAAAATCACATCAGATTATATACATATAACTTCATCTAATGAAATCGAATCACCTAATGACAAAATTTTATTTTCAACTGATGAGCCTTACATTGTTTACTTTAGAAATACCAAAACTAATAACCAAAGAAAAGTTGACTTAAGAAAACTTTTAGAAGAATTAAATTTAACAAATAAAAAGTTTGGGTTTCCACTTATTAAAAGCATTTATGACTTATATAAAACAATCTATCATGTTGATGATATTGATAAATTTAGCATGGACTTAAATAACCCATCTTCTGGTAACCCATCATCACATAGTCTTTCTTCAAGATTTATTTAGTAATTTTCAAGACTTAAAAAGGAGAATTAAAATGCAACAAAAAAAAGGATATGTAAGTTTTGTATTACATGCCCATCTTCCATTTATACATCACCCAGAAAGTGATGATTATTTGGAGGAATCTTGGTTATACGAAGCAATTTCAGAAACATATATACCACTACTTATAAATTTTCAAAAATTAGTAGATGAAGGTGTCAATTTTAGAATTACTATGTCTATGACACCTCCTTTACTTTCTATGTTAGATAATAAACTTTTACAAAAAAAATATATTAATTATTTAACAAAATTAATAGAGTTATCTGAAAAAGAACTTAAAAGAACTGCTGGAGATGCAAGGCTTAATGAACTTTCAAAATATTATTATGATAGATATTCAAATGATTTACACTTATTTAGGGATGTCTTTAAATGCAATCTTATTGAACAATTTAAACATTTTCAAGATATTGGCGTATTAGAAATAATAACTTGTGGTGCAACACATGGTTATTTTCCAATATTATATGTAAACGAAAAAACAGTTAAGGCTCAAATTGCAGTAGGAGTTCAAACTTATGAAAGATATTTTGGAAGAAAGCCTCGTGGAATATGGCTTCCAGAATGTGGCTATGTTCCAGAAGCAGATAAATATCTTAAAGAATTTGGTATAGATTATATAATTACTGAATCTCATGGTATTTTATATGCCAACCCAACACCAATTTATGGAACTTTTGCACCAATCGTCTCTCCAGAGGGAGTTATTGCTTTTGGTCGTGATATGGAATCTTCTAGACAAGTTTGGAGTTCAATAAATGGATACCCAGGCGACTTTAATTATCGTGAATTTTATAGAGATATTGGATATGATGCAGATTATGATTATATTAAACCATACATTGCTCATAATGGTGTTAGAGTTCACACAGGAATAAAATATTATCGTATTACAGGAAAAACCGAATTTAAAGATTATTACAATGTACAATGGGCTAAAGATTCTGCTGAGAAGCAAGCTGGACATTTTTTAGACTCAAGAACCGCTCAAATTAATAGCTTAGCTCCATATATAAATAATCCTCCAATTATACTTTGCCCATATGATGCTGAACTTTACGGACACTGGTGGTACGAGGGACCATATTGGTTATATATTTTGTTTAAAAAAATTTATTATGATGATTGTAATTTTGAATTAATTACACCATCTGAATACATTGATAAATACCCAGATATGCAAGTTTGTTCTCCTTGTCGTTCAAGTTGGGGTGCAAATGGATATAGTGAAGTATGGCTTAACTTTACAAATGATTATGCACATAAGCATCTTCACGTTGCAGGTAATAGAATGGTTGAACTTGCAAATGCATTTCCTAATGCAGAGGGTAATCAAAAAGAAGCTTTAAATCAATGTGCACGTGAATTATTATTAGCCCAAAGCAGTGACTGGCTATTTATCATTACAAATGGTACAATGGTTGATTATGCTAAAAAGCGAATTAAAGATCATATTGGTCGATTTACAAAACTATATGAACAAATAAAATCAAATAATATTGATTTAAAATTTTTAAAAAACATACAAGAAAAAGATTGTATATTTCCCGATATAGATTACAGAATTTATAAATAGTATAAAAAAGCGAGCCTAAATTTTCTTATGCGAAAGTTTTTCCCACAGGGACAACTTTTGTGCAATAAAAAATACAACTTAAATAATATTTTAAGTTGTATTTTTTATGTGTATTATCCACACTTTATTAATTAATTGTGTACAACTTTCTAATTTTACTTTTTCGAATATTATAAATATATCTAATGAATAAATCTCTTAAATTAGTAGATAATATTTTCGAAAGGAGTACATTACATGAAATCGCTAAGCATTAAAACAAATAATTCTGAAAACATTGATTATCTATTAAATTTATTAGAAAACTTAGATACTGAAAATACTTATTTTTCATGTAAAACATTCAAACATTATACAAACATTATTGTACATTATTTAGGAAGTGACCTCGAACATTTTTATAGTGCAATCTCAGATTTACTTACCTGCCTAGTGCTAGACAATTTAGAACATGATATATTAAAAAAAGTTATAATGCATAACTATTTTTATTTTGATAGCTTTGAAATATGTAATGTACTTAAAATATGTGAAGATATCTTATCTGATTCAGATGAATTCTCTTTTGAAAATAGATATAACATTTTATTTGATATTTTCTATGATTATATATCTGCCCATAATAAATTGTATTTAAATGGTTTCTTGATTTTTAAAAGTAAAAAATATTATAAATACTTAGAAAATACCATAGATGTTGCTGTAAATAAATTTATAATTGAGCGTGAATATTTAGAATTTATATCTTTATTAAAATTATATATAAATTCTCATGCTTCTAGCATTAATTTGGTTAGCTTATATTATAATGACTCGAAACCTACTCTTTTTGACGAAAATAATAATATAATTGATGTTAAAGGAGATAATTTTGATATGAAATATCTATCTGATATTTCATTTTCTTCGAATGACTATATTTTAAATGCTTTGCTAACTCTTATTCCTAAAAAAATTATTGTACATCTTTCTGATAGTTACATTGATGACTTTATAAATACTCTTTCGCTTATTTTTGAAAATCGAGTTACAATTTGCAAATAAATTTTTATATCTTAAAAGCTTGGTACAAACCAAGCTTTTAATTATTTAACTATGATGCTTTAATAATTACATCACACTTTATATATTCATATTAATACTTCCGCCAGTATATATTATGGTTAGGTTACACAGCAAAATTTATTCCTCTTGCAACTATATCTTTCATATTTTCTATCAAATCATCAATCTCTTTAGGTGTAACAATCATATTATATTCTCCAACATTTAATGCCTCTTTTACATTTTCATAATTATCTTCTTCTCTAAGTTCATTTAGTTTATCATTAGATTTAGCTTCTTCTTGTAATTTTCCTATAAAAATATCGATACCCTCTGATACAATGGTTGCCAAATCTACAACTGTTGGAATTCCTAGTGCTATAACTGGTATTCCAAGTGTTGCCTCACTTATTTCTTTTCTAGTATTGCCTACTCCTGCACCTGGAACTATACCTGTATCTGATATTTGAATTGTGCTACTTATTCTATCTATGCTCCTTGATGCCAACGCATCTATTACAATAATTAGTTTAGGTTTTGTATTATCAACAATTCCCTTTAAAATCTCCATAGTTTCAATCCCTGTTGTGCCTAGCACTCCTGGTGCTACTGCACATACTGGCCTTGTTCCCTCTTCTACATACTGTGGCAAATAATTTATTAAATGTCTAGTTACATCTATTTCATTTATTACTTTTGGCCCTAGGGAATCGGGTGTTACATACACATTTCCAAGCCCCACAACCAAAATTTCATCTTGCTTTTTAATGTGTTTATCAATTAAATTTCTAAGTTCGTTTGATACTACTTCAGAAGCCTTTTGTATATCATCTGGACTAGCTAATTTTAGCTTTTTTACATCTATTGTAATATAATTTCCCATAGGCTTTCCAATTGCTCTTTCGCCATTCTGATTTGTTATTTTAACGCACTCAACTTTAATATTTTCATTTATTTCCTCTTTAGTACTTTCAATGCCATCTATACCCTCTAAATTATTAGCCTTTTGGTAAATATCTCTTCTTTCTGATGCTAAGTCTGTTCTAAAATTAAGTGGTCTATTAAAATTATTGTTTTCTGTATCGTTAAACATATTAAAACCTCACTTTCATAATTTTATTGTGAGGTTTTAATTTATTTTTTATTCAATTTTTATATTTTTTATTTTAAAAATTTTAGCGTCCGCCTCCGCCGCCACCGGCCTCCGGCCACCTCCGCCGCCGCCAGAGAAGCCTCCTCCAGATCCGCCTCCAGAAGAATATGCTGAAGACATTGATGAGCTTATAGCAGATGAAAATGAACTACTAAAATCTGTGTGTAACGCTAAATACATAACTCCATAATCTGTACCAGTTAATTCTGTAAAATTAGGATATACTAATTTTAGTTGTTTAATAACTTTTTCTGCAATTCCAAAAGCTGTTGCATATACTAAAAACCTTTCCCATATTTCTATTTCAGGTACTTCTCTCTCATTTAGTAATGAAAAGTCCTCCATGTATTTTTTAAATGCTTTCCACTCTTCTATTTCATTTACTCCGTTCTTTAGTAAACACATTTACTTTTCTTATAATTGATATTTTCTTAAATATAGATATAATACCAAGTATAAAAGTAAGAGCCAATATGAATTTACAAATTACATTAAATATTATTCCTGATGTATTTAATATTGCTAAACAAAATATTAGATACATAAATAAGAAGACAATTTGTAATATAATTACAGTTATTGATGAAGTATATTCTTCAAGCTGTTTTTTATCTAGCAAATTTTCATTTACTAGTTCTTTATGAACATTTTTTCCAATTTTCTCCCCTAGTGCTGCAACTCTTGTAGAATTTGATTTTATAAATTTTTGCAATTCTTTTATTGTTAATGTTCTGTCATCTTTTTTTGAACTTGCTCGTTCTAAAAAATGATATATTTCCATCTCTTCTGCTTGCAATGGTTCTAGTGTATCTTTCTTTTGTAATTTGATAGATATTTTTTCTTTGTCTTTCTTAGTTTCATCTATCTCAAACTCTAAATATCCCTTTAGTTTTAAATTTAATAAAACAGCAGAAAATACTTTTCCTAAGTCGTTACTGTTAAATGTTTCTGACATATTTTTTTGTATTAATTGAACAGCTTGTCCTGGTGTTGCACTCTTTCTTGGAATATCTCTATAATATTCTATAGGCTGATCAGGTACAAATTTTGTTTGTTTTCTTATAGGATTTTTATTAACTCTTAAAATTGTAGTTACAAACATGAAGTCTAATACTAGTCCTATTAAAGTTATTCCAAATGTAATTATAGCAGTCTTTGCAGTTCTTTTAGCATTTGCCTCTTCTGCCCATTTAGTTTCTTCATCTATTACTGATTGCAATATGTTTTTATTATATGTTCTACTTGCTGTTGTTATTATGTCCGTAGGAAATAAAGTTCTTATCTCCAACATGTGATTTCCTTCGTATTTATTAACGTCAAATTCTATTTTATCTAAATCTGTAGCATAAATTGTTCCATTTAAAGTATCTATATGTCCCCAAACTTTAATGTCTTCTTTATTTCTTACTTTTTCTGGTAAGGTTACTGTTCCTGTAACCTTTTTACTATCAATCTCAAAATCATCGCCTAATAATTGCCAATATAGTTCAGCATAATCATTGTATTTTGTTATTGCATTTTGAACTTTATATTCAATCTTATACTTTCTAGTATCTGAGTTGTTGTCTAAGCCTACGCCCCAGCCGATTTCGAAATCTCCGTGTTGGTTTTGAGTTCCATAATATCTATTTACTGCCACATGATATTCCCAATTATTTTGCTTTATAAATGCACTGTTTTTTCCTCCTGTAATGTCTGTAACTTTAACATCTGTAATTCCTGTATATTTTGAATAATCGGTGTCAAATGATTTATAAAGTGTATTTGTATATTCTATATCTATGTCCCAATATTCTGTGACATTTATGCTTGCATCCTTATTTATTTCTACATCAAAATGCAAGCTATTTAAATATAAATCCGAACTTGCACTAGCTTTATTTTCAAAAGCTATTAATATTGCAAATAAAGTTATTAAAAAACATAAAATCTTTCTTACTTTTTTCATTTTAATATTTCCTTAATTTTTTAATTCCATATATCTTTTTATTTTTAATGTGGTTGTTTTTTCAAATTCTTTTTCTCTAATATTTATTTCAGTAATATGTTTATATGGTACTAAAGTTTGATTCATTCTTTTTACTTCTTTCCAAATAATATCTTTTATTTCTTCTTTGGTTTTTGGCGAATCTTTAAATAATTTTTCTATATATTCTTTGTCAACTATTATATCTGCTACAATTTTAATGTCATCTCCCTTAGATTTGCTATATACCATTGATTCGCTAATATAATTTGAATTATTTAAGATTTCTTCTAGTTCTTCTGGGTAAACATTTTTACCGTTTTTACTAATTAAAACATTTTTCTTTCGGCCTGTCATATATACAAAGCCATCTTCATCAATATAGCCTAAATCACCTGTATAAAACCATCCATCCTTTATAGCATTTTTAGTTGCTTCTTCGTCTTCATAATAGCCAAGCATTACATGGTCACCTTTTGTGCAAATTTCTCCAATACCTTCTGCATTTTTATCAGCAATTTTAAGCTCTGTTCCAACAAGTGGTAGACCTAAAGCATCGTCTTTAGAATATACATCCATATTTACTGCAACTATTGGTGAACATTCTGATAAACCATAGCCTTGTATCGCCGTGATTCCTAAGTCGCGGTAACCTGCAGAAACATCTGCATTTACTGATGCTGCTCCTGCAATAAATAGTCTTACTTTACCACCAAATTCGTCATATATGTTTTTAAACACTTTTCTTTTTAAATGTATTCCTACTTTATCTAAGGCATTTGTTAATTTAATCATATTTTTAACAAGTTTTGTTTTATTTTGTTTTTCTATTCCTGACCATATTTTTCTGTACATTTTTTCGAACACTAGTGGAACTGATAAAAATACTGATACATGTGCCTCTTTCATATTTTCTTGTATGTATTTGATACCTTCACAATAAGCTACTGCTGCACCTTTATAAATTGGTGTTAAAAACCCGCAAGTACATTCATATACATGATGTATTGGTAAAAATGATAAAAATACATCTTCTGACTTATAATTTATCATCATATTATGATTACGAATATTAAACATTATATTTTTTTGTGATAACATTACTGCTTTTGATTTAGAAGTAGTTCCAGAAGTAAATAAAATTTCGGCAACATCTTCAATATTAATTTTGCTATTTATAAATTCTGTATTGCCATCCTCTAATAACTTTTTGCCCTCTTCTTTAAGTTCTGAATAAGACAAAAATTTATCATGGCTTTGTTTTTCGTCCATCCCTATATAATACTCTATATTTAATTTACTTTCTGAATTATTTTCGTCTTCACTTGCAATTTCTTCAATTACTTCTTTTACTTTACCTGAATATATTATTGCAGAAACATGTGCTCTTTGTAGGCATATTTTTATTTCTTCTTTTGGAAGCATTCTATCTAGTGGCACTACAATTCCTGTTCCACACATAATTGCCAAATATGCGCATGCCCAATTATATCTATTTTCTCCGATTACTGCTATTTTTTTGTTTTTTAGTCCTTTATTTATTAAAGCTGTTCCCAAACAGTTTACATCTTCTAATAATGTTTTAAATTTAATTTCTTGATATGTGTCACTCCCAAATTCCTTGGTGTAAAATGCTGTTTTTTCCCCATACATTTTACAAGATGTTTCTAGCATTTCTTTTAAGTCTACAATTTCCCTAGCTTTGTAATAATTTATTTTTTTCATATTTGACTATGCTAGCTTTTTTACTAGCAGTCCTCCTCTCTTAAGGCCTTTTTATGTACCTCAATTTTGTTTATACTCAGATTATATATCAAAACTGTTAGGGAAACAAGTTTTTTTTATAAAGTAGGGGTTTTTTATTTTGAAATTTATTTTATATTGATTTTTTTAGAGTTAATTTATATAATAATTAAAATAAACTTAAAATTAATTTTGTTGTTATATGCGCATTTATTTACATTTACTTTTTAAAGAATAATAAAATATTCAAGGAGCAAATTTTGATGAAAAAATTTTTTATTGGTTTTGTAATAATATTTATACTTTTAACTATTGTAGTTTTATTCTATTTAATAAATCATTCAAGCATTTTGCCACTTAATAATAAAGTTTATTATGCTGAAGACTTTGGAATCGAGGCTTTAAAAAGTGATATTGATTATGATAATGATGGCATAGATGATTATACAGATATTATGCTTGGTGCAAGGCAAGATGCACAAAATCATCCTACATATAAAAGTGCTTATTATTCTGGTGGCTATCCACCAGATAATGAAGGTGTTTGTACAGATGTTGTATGGAGAGCTTTTAAAAATGCTGGTTATAATTTAAAAGATTTAATAGATGAAGATATAAAAAATAATATTGATAATTACCCAAGAGTTGCAGGAAAACCTGATCCAAATATTGATTTTAGAAGAGTACCTAATTTAATTTCATTTTTTACTCACAATGCAACTACTTTAACCACAGATTTATCACAAATTGCGGAATGGCAACCTGGTGATATTGTTACTTTTGAAAATACTCATGTTGGAATTATTTCGGATAAGCGAAATAAAAATGGAGTTCCATATTTAATACATAATGGCGGTCAAAAAAATCGTGAAGAAGATTTTTTAGAAATTTATTCTTTATATTCTAAAATATCTGGACATTTTAGGTGGAATGCAAGTAGTAATTAACAGTTTTTATACATATTTGGGCTTAGTAGCTTTCGGGCATAATGCTTTTGCTACGCAAAAAAGAGTTAAATTAATTAGTACAAATTAATTTAACTCTTTTAAATTTATTTTAATTATGCTGCTCGATACTAGCATTATATTTTTCATCTTGTGATTGTATATTATCCTTTATTATATTATAAGCATGAATTCCTAATCTTATATTTAATATTATTAAACCTATAATAATTATTATAGATACAATTAACCCTATACTTATTTCAAAAAATTTTCTCTCTGGTTGTTGTGGAATGGTATTTTTACTAGCTTTTACCCTATAGTTATTGTCTTTTATTTGTTTTTCTTGACTTATTTTATTAGCTTCATACGCTTCCCTTTGTTGTTCTTCCATGCTTTCACCTCTTTTGTTTTTCTAAATTAAAATCATTCTCAAAATGTACATTTTTCTACAATAATAATAGCATTTACTATTATTATTGTCAATAAATGTTTACAATAAACATAATTCTTTTTAATAAAATTATTTTTATAAATAAAAAAATCTAGAATTTATTAATATTAAAATAAATTATTTTTGCAATAACATTTTAATATTTAATTTTTCTAGATTTTTTAAATTAGTTTTATAATTTAAATTGCTATAATATTTTTAATTATTTTTTATTATTTTTAATTATTTCTAATTAATTTTTATTAATTATTTTTTATCATTTTTATTTGCTTATTTGACTTATTTTAATTGTTTTAATTATTTTAGTTGATTCATTACTTCTTCAGCAAAGTTTTCTTCTTTTTTCTCTATTCCTTCGCCTTTTTCAAGTCTTGCAAATTCTACAACAGTTGCTCCTTGTGCTTCTAATAATTTAGAAACTTTTTCGTCTGGATTCTTTACAAATGGTTGCTCTACTAAACAAATTTCTCCATAGAATTTTCCTATTCTTCCTTGTACCATTTTTTCAGCAATTTCAGCAGGTTTTCCTTCGTTCATTGCCTGAGCCTTTAAAATTTCCATTTCTTTTGCAACTCTATCTTGTGGTACTGAATTTCTATCAACATATTCTGGTCTTGAAGCAGCTATTTGCATACATACATCTTTAGCTAATTCAGTGCTTGCATTTTTTGTATTAACTAAAACTGCTATTTTGCCTTCTCCGTGAATATATTTTTCAATCATTCCATCTGTTGTTTCAAATCTTACAAATCTTCTTATGCTTAAATTTTCTCCGATTGTAGCTATTTTTTCAATTAATACTTCTTGAACTGTTTTTCCAGCTTCTGCTATAGATTCTTGTGCTAGTAAATCTTCAACTGTTGCTGGATTCTTTAATGCTACTTGTTTAGCAACATTTGCTACGAATTTTTTGAATTCATCATTTTTAGCAACAAAGTCTGTTTCAGAGTTAACTTCAACTGCTGAACCTACTTTTTTGTCTTCTGAAATATATGCTTCTACTAAACCTTCGGCAGCAATTCTTCCAGATTTTTTAGCAGCCTTTGCTATTCCTCTTTCACGTAATAATTCTGTTGCTTTTTCTAAGTCTCCATCTGTTTCTGTTAAAACTTTTTTGCAGTCCATCATGCCTGCTCCTGTTTTTTCTCTTAATTCTTTAACTAATGCAGCTGTAACCATTTTTTATTCCTCCTTTAATATTTGCCATACTTTATGTAGTATAGCTTTTTAGATAATTTTTATAACCATTAAAAATTAGACTTTTTAAAGTTATTAAAAATTTTTATAGTTTATTAAAAATTATGATTGCTGAAATTATTAAAATTTATGCTTTTTAAAATTAAAGGGTTAGAACTTTTAATTTTAATATTTGAAATTGTAATTAATAGTTCCAACCCTTCAGTTTTATTAATATTTATTTTATTGTTGCTCTTCTTCTGCAACTAATTGTTCCATTGTTGTAACTTCTTCTTCAATTGGTTGTTCTTCTACCTTTTCAGCTTCGAAGCTTTCTCCTTGTTTTCCTTCAACAACTGCGTTTGCCATAACATCGGCTATTAATTTAACTGCTCTTATAGCATCGTCATTTCCTGGAATTGGGTAATCTAAATCTTCTGGATTGCAGTTTGTATCTACAATTCCTACTGTAGGTATGTTTAATCTTTTAGCTTCTAATATAGCTATTCTTTCTTTTTTAGGATCTACTAAGAATATAACTCCTGGTAATTTGTCCATTTCTTTGATTCCACCTAAGTTTGTTTCTAGTTTTTCCATTTCTTTCTTAAGACCTATAACTTCTTTTTTAGGTAGTACATCAAATGTACCATCTTGTTCCATTGTTTCTAAGTCTTTTAATCTTTGTACTCTTGATCTGATTGTGTCGAAGTTTGTTAACATTCCTCCTAACCATCTTTGATCAACATAGTACATTCCGCACTTTTGTGCTGCTTCCTTCATGCACTCTTGTGCTTGTTTTTTTGTTCCAACAAATAGAACTGTTTTTCCTTCTTCTACTTGTTCTTTGATGAATTCATATGCTTCATCAATTTTCTTTGAAGCTTTTTGTAAATCAATTATATGGATTCCGTTTCTAGCTTGAAATATATATTCAGCCATTCTTGGGTCCCATCTTCTTGTTTGATGTCCAAAGTGAACACCTGCTTCTAGTAATTGTTTCATTGCAACTACTGCCATTTTTCTTTCCTCCCTTTTCGTTTTAACTTCCATAGAACTTCACTACTTGCAAAGACTTAAATTTTTTAAGCACTCCTCTGCAAATTGGCTCTATGTGTTTTTTACGCTAATTATTATACCACATTTTTCAGAAATTGCAATAGGTTGGAGAGATTTTTTGGGAGATTTTGAAATTATTGTATCTTTCTAAACTATATAATTATGTTTTATTTTCTTCATCATATACTTTAGTTTCAAGTGGTTTATGTGCCAATATCTCCACTTTTTCATCCAATTCTAAATAATTTCCATTTTGCACTTCTATATATTTTATTCCTTTAAAATTACCATTTGAAATTATTTGTGTTTGAGAATCAACAGCTTGATTATATATGCAATAATAACTAGTCATTTCCTCATCACTATTTTTAACTTTATATATTCCCTCTGGCATATCAATACCTATTCTATAAATTGCACTTCCTAAGATTTTTTTATATTTTAATTTATTAAAGTTTGTGCCTTTTATAACTGTTTTTTCTAATTTTATGCTATTTTTTGTTTCTTGTTTTTCTTTTTGTATTTCGTCTTCTACAATTAGGCTTCCTACTAAAAAATCTCCGGGGGTTTTTGCTGTTAACATATTAAACAAACCAATATTTTTCCAAAATCCCATATGTACTCCTCCTAAAATGAATAAACTTTTTCTATATATTAGCTGGGGTATTTTTTTATTTTGTATTCTTAATTTTCATTTTTTAATATATCATTTTTTTGTTTTTATTACAATTATTTCAATAAAAATATAACCTATTGCATGTTTTAGCTAAAAACATTTTATATATTTGAGTAAGAATTGTTGTTGGCATTAGCACATCCAATATGTTGTTTTTTATATGTATTTTATAGGCAAGTTAATAGTGTACCTCTATACCTTCGGGTTATGAGCGCTTGATAAGTGATTTTGAGAAATTTTGTTGACTTGAGTTTTTATTAGTTTTAATAGGGTTAGAACAAATTGGTGCAATTATGAATTTGGTTAAATTAGGTCTTTTTTTGCAATAATTGTCCCCAATTTGTCCCCATGTATATTTGCTTATATATTCACAAATTTTTAACTTTTTAAAAATACTAATTTCCCCAAAATTTTCAAAGTTAATTTTTAAGAGTAGACAATTTATTAATTATTATTTTGTCTACATTTAATTTTTAATATTAAATATTATGTAAAACTTCTTGATTTTTTTCGTAATCCATTGTATTATAATATCAATTATTTTCATTGTACATTTCTGTACAAATTTTACAATTTACAAATTAAGGAGGTGATGTTATTCATGGTTTTAGATGACATTTTATTTAATACTTGTCATGGTATAAATCACATAACTAATAATCTTGATAAGTCTCTTCATAAAAATAAACCTGAACTCGAAAATAGTTTTGTGGATAATTTTTTACATGAATTGAATGATTTCTTTTATAGAGAAAGCAATATTTTACGATTAAAAAATCTTCCTAAAGACACTATTTTTCATATTACTGAAGATACCGAAGATTATATAATTGCATTTGTTGATAAAAATAAATTTGACTTGCCTAAAAATAATGGTTGTATGTCTGATGATGTATTTTTTATTCCAAAAAATCTTTGTGATTTTTCCAATGATGAATCTTTATTTAAAAATATTGATTATGAACACCAAGAAACTTATTATAAAAATTGTTTACAACTAAAAGATGGCGTTTATAGGGTTGTAGACAAAAATGGAAATATTATTACTAACTA